>CAJOER010000010.1 GCA_905233805.1 uncultured Eubacterium sp.
TATTAACCGCCGCAAGAACAGCCATACTCTTTCCGAGATTAAGGAATAATCCCGTCAGCTTTTTATCCTTAATCATTGCCTTACCCTTTGTGATAAGCTCTGCGTTGATGTCCATAATCGGACCGCCCGGCTCATCGGATACGGAAAGGTCGTTAATTGTAATAATTTTGTTTTCAAACATATAGTCAAGCTGTTCGGGCTTAATCTTACCAAGCATAAGCTTAACAAGTGCGAGGGAGGCAAGGCCGAAGCCGATTTTAGTCTGATAATTGTATTCGTAATCCCAAAGCGTTTCCGCGCTGTAGGTTTCCGTCTTATCGTTAATAATTGTTTCAGCGAGCATTTTAGCCGCCCTGAATGCATTTGCAATACCGGAGCCGATAATCGGTACCGTCATAAACGCGCTGTCGCCGATTGCCGCATAACCGTCAGCCACCATAACGGCAATGGTTTGCCTTACGGGGATTGTTACCATCTGACCGCCGCGGATAACCTGAGTGCCGAGTATCGGGTTTTCCTTGCGGAATACCTCTGCTCTTTCAAGCGCCTCTTCCTTTGTGAATTCTTCAAAATCGCCTATAAGCAGGTCGCTGTAGGTTTCGTCGTCAGCAACCCACGCAATGCCGAAAACGCCCTCGGGAAGCATATAAACCTTGTATTTATCCACACATTCATTGCTGTCCGTACGGTTGTAAAACGCCCTGTAAACGGTGAATTTTTCCATTTTATTCATTTCAGCCTGAACGCCGCAGCATTCGGGAAGTCCCTTGCGCACAGGGCTTTCGCAGCCGCAGGCGTCAACTACCATATCGCCTAAAATGTCACCCTTGTCGGTCTTAATACCGATAACCCTGTCGCCCGCCATAACGGGGCCGAGGATTTCCGTGCCGTAGACAAATTTAACGCCCGCCTTTTCTGCGTCGTCAATAATAAGGTCGTAAATATCCTTACGCTCCATTTTTATATCCGTTCCGCGAGCCTCGTCAATATCGTTGCGAAGAATAACTCTGCCGGCAGGGGGGCAGAAGCTCATATTGTGCATGGGCAGTATTTTATCCTCGGGAACGGAAAGCCCAACCTCTGCAAGGGATTTGGAATTAAAAATATCCGTCCAGTCGTATCCCATGTTTTCGCGGGTGTTCTTTTCGTAAACGGTTACGTTAAAACCCGCCTCTGCAAGCTTTGCAGCACAGGTAATTCCGCCGTGTCCGCCGCCTGCAATAATGATTTTCTTTGCCAAAAGACATCATCCTTTCACATAAATTTTACTCATCGCTTTAATTATACCACATTTGTCTATAAAGTCAAAGTCTATTATTAAAAAACGCCGACGCTTCGTTTAAAGCGCCGGCAGTTTTTATATTTCGGGTTTGAACGAGGGCATAATCTCAAGTTTGAACTGATTAATTCTGTGAAGATAATCTATTCTCTCTTTAACCTTTTCGTCGTCTATCTCGCCCGTTCTGATATATCTGTCAAGAACTGCGTAGGTAAAACCGAGGTTGTCCTCGTCGGTCTTTCCGCACAGCCCGTCGGATGGTACCTTGTTGATTAAAACGTCGGGAAGCCCGAGCAGCGCGCCGATTTCCTTCATTTCGGCAACCGTGATATTTGAGCACGGGGAGAAATCGCCGACCGAATCGCCGTAGCGCGTTGAATAACCGACCCAGTCCTCGGAGAGATTACAGGTATTTGCAACTCTTCCGTTATGACTCTGGGATACCGCGTATAAAACGGACATACGGATTCTCGGCGGAAGGTTCACCCTGCTCTGCTCCGAAAGCTCGAAGGGTATGCTGTTCTTTACGCCGTCAACCGCGTCTTTTATATTGACAATATAGTGCTTTATTCCGAGGTGGGTTACGAGGAGCTTTGCCATATCAATATCGCTCTGCTCTCCGCAGGGCATAAGCACGCCTATAACCCTGTCGCGACCGAGCGCCTCAACGCAAAGCGCGGCTACTATCGAGGAGTCCTTACCGCCGGAAATTCCTACCACCGCGTTACAGCCCTTTCCGTTTTTCTCAAAGAAATCGCGTATCCACTCTACGCACTCATTTTTTACCTTTAATGCGTCAAACATAGTTTCTCCTTATTTGAGCAGCATTTCGATTGACTCTTCAAGAAGGTCGAAGAAATGCTCAACAATCTTTTTATCCTCGTCGTTACCTCTTACGCACATAGAAAGAGTAAGCTCTTTTCTCATCGACGTTGCCGAAAGAAGCACGTACGGCTTATATTTAACCGCTCCGCTCATAAAGCCGTCGGTCGGCTCGTGGCCTTCAAGCGCGAGCTTATCCACTTCAAGAATACCGATATTGCTCATAGCCAGCAGCGGGTTGGCGTAGCCGACTTTGATTATTTCCTCGCTTGCCGCGTGGGGCATAATCTTATATCCGAGCGAAAGCAGCGGAAGCCCGTGAAGTCCCATAAATCTGTCCTGCTTGAACTGATTTGACGAGCGCACAACGTATTCAAGAGTTTCAAAAATATCGCTGCCGCGGCGCGGTACCTTGCACTGCATCCACGCCGTCTGGTTAGTAACGCCCTGGTCGGAATTATCCTTGATATGGCGCCTTAAATCAATCGCGCAGGATATTGAAACGCTGTCCTCGGGGTTGAACTGCGCAAGCTCGTAAAGCGCGTAAAAATACGCCGTGAGGAGCATATCGTTAATTGTCGCTCCCCTCTTTTTACCCGCGGCGCGGATTTCGTCAAACTTCTCGGCTGAAAGACGTCTTCTTGCGATAAACGAACTGTCGCGGATATTGTCGGGAGTGAGCGGGAAGCCGTGCTTGTCGGGCGTGTTGACGTTTTTATAAAGGTTCTTCGCCATTCTGCGCTCGCCCGCGGTAAAGTCCTCGTACACCGCCTCATAGGAGCGCGTACCCGTTCTCAAATCAATCGGGCTTGCCTTACCTTCGACGTAATCGTTGTAGTTTTTGCACAGCGCCTTCATAAAGTATTTCAAGTCGCCGCCGTCCATACACATATGATTTTCAACGACTAAAAGCACAGATTTTCCGCCGTGGTTCAGTACGGCAACCTTCATCTGAATATCAGCGTCGGGCGGGATATACTGAACGAGGAATTTATTTATTTCCTCATCGAGCTTTTCCTCGGCTACCTCTTTAATCGTAAGCACATCGTTTATATTATAATCCTTTACCGTCCAGTAGGGGTGGATTTTATTATCGGTAAACGAAGAGTGCAAAACGGGCGCCTTTTCAAAAAAGCATATAAGTACCGTTTTAAGCGCTTCAATATTTATTTCAAAGTCATAATGAAGCTCGACGTGAACCATTCTGTCATTAAAATCGCGGAAGAGATAATGCATCTTATCCCATAATTCTGCGTTTAATTTTCGTTCCATGTGTCAGCCACCTCCAGACTTGAAAGCTTATTCCTGCCTATCGCAAAGAGAATTATTACCAAATCAATTACGAGCGAAAGCGGTATAAATATCCACGCATATCGCCACGCGATAAGACCGGTTGCGCCGATAATTACAAATACGAATACCGAAATTACGGGGATATACAAAAGCCAGTAGAATATTGCAAGGCGGTGCTTATGCGTAGTACAGAATACCGCGTCGCAGAGGAACATAGCGATAAGAGAGAACATAACTATAATCCAGCTTCCCTCAATATCGGTAAGTGCAACCACGAGAACGAACGCCGCAACGCCGAATACTATCACCGCGCCCATAAGGCACGCTCTTGCGAAAATGTGGAAGATTTTTTTCATTGACGCGAAGTTCTGAACGCCGAGGGAGAGAAGATATACTACCCAGAGAAGAACGCCGTCAACAACGATAGCCCAGGTCTTATCCCACATCTTTGTAACAAAGCTTACGCCGAGGAAAATAATTACAACCGAAAGAAGATAAATCGCCGAGCCGATTACGTTGAGAATGATATTTCTCTTTCTCTTCATAGCGGCGGTTTCTTTTTTGTAAAACTCTGCATAGCTTCCGCTTAAATCAGGGTATTCGCTTATTACAAGGTCGTCGATAACCTTTCTGTCTTTAAGCCCTCTTGAGCTTATTTCGTTAGCCCTTGCGGTCATCTCTTCAAGGACCTGCCTTTTGTATCTGTAAAGAAGCTTGTCTCCCGGCTTATCGGGCAGCTCTTTATTGATATAGCTTATATAGTTTTCCATAGGCACCTCCTGTTAATATCCTAAATCTTCGTTTACGATTATTACCTTAATTCTGTCTTTATGTCTCTGTTTTGCCGTTACTACATAGTTACAGCAGATTCTTGTATCAGCCGTGCACCCATCGCACATATATGGATTCTCTTTGGTAAGGGATACGCATTTTCCGAGCTTTGAGCAGGCGGATGGAATTCCGAGACGCTCGCAGTTTTTCGGCGAGGCAACTTCTTTCACTCTTTTAATTGCCGCGTCAATGTCGGGTACTATCTTATTTTTGCCGACAACCATTACGACCTGCTTCGGGCCGTAAACTATACACGCCACGCGGTTTGAATTTCCGTCGACGTTATAAAGTTCACCGCGCTCGGTTACGGCGTTTGACGAGGTGAGATAAGTATCGCAGCCGAAGGCTTTGATATACGCCTCGCGTACAGACTCGCCCTCATATTTTGAGCGGTCGATATAGTCATAATCGCCGTTTGAGATAAGCTCATATATTCCGCACTCGCCGAGAGTTACCGAGCCGCCGTGGGACACGCTTTCGCCTTTTTTGATAAGCGACTCCACTATCAAAAGAACGTCGGCTCTGCTTTCGGCATAATATGCCTTAATTCCGTTTTTTTCAAGGTTTGCCATGGTGGTTTCAATATACTTTTCCATACTTACCTCCAGTATTTTCTGTCAAGACTTCTGTACTGAATCGCCTCCGCGATATGCGAAACCTCAATGATTTCGCTTGAATCAAGGTCGGCGATGGTTCTTGCAACTCTGAGTATTTTATCGTACGCCCTCGCCGAAAGTCCCATGGACTCAAAGCTCGCTTTGAGCATAGCGTCGGCGTCCTCGCTCAGTATACAGTATTCGCGCGTTGCCCTCGGAGTCATATTCGCGTTACAGGTAATATTCGTTCCTTTAAATCTTTCGCTCTGGATTTCGCGCGCCTTGTTTACGCGCTTTCTGATTTCCTCGCTGCTCTCCTCCTTCTGCTTGCCCGAAAGTTTGTCGTAATCGATATTCTGCATTTCGATATGAATATCAATTCTGTCAAGAAGGGGGCCGGAGGTCTTGTCGCGGTAACGCTTTTTTGCCGCCTCGGAGCAGGAGCACTCCCTCGTCGGGTGGCCCATATATCCGCACGGGCAGGGGTTCATAGCCGCAACGACCATTATTCTTGAAGGCCGTCCTCGAGGGGCTGTCTTAAAGACTCCTTTGCACGGCGGTCAAATTCGGGGAACTCGTCCATAAACAGCACGCCGTTGTGCGCAAGGGAAATCTCGCCGGGTTTGGGGCTTGCACCGCCGCCCGTCAGTCCCTGCGCCGAAATCGTATGGTGCGGACTTCTGAACGGTCTTCTTGCAATCAGCCTCGCGTTTTCAGGCAGTTCGCCCGCGACGGAATATATCTTCGTCGTTTCAACCTTCTCTTCAAAACTCATCTCGGGAAGGATTGAACCGATACGCTTTGCGAGCATTGATTTACCCGTACCGGGGGTGCCTATCATAAGACAGTTGTGACCGCCGGCGGCGGCAACCTCGAGCGCTCTTTTCGCCTCGCTCTGTCCCTTGACGTCGCAAAAATCAAGCTCGTCGCTTATTATCTCAGCCTCTTCAAGTTCTCTGAATACGGGTTCGATAACCTTAAAGCCCGTGAGGTGTGCTATAACGTCTTTAATATTTTTTACGGGAAGAACATCAATCCCCTCTACTACCGAGCCTTCAACCGCATTTTTATCGGGCACAAATATCGCCTTGCTGCCGCTGTCCCTCGCCTGAAGAACCATGGGGAGCACGCCGTTTGCGGGGCGGATTTCCCCGTTGAGAGAAAGCTCGCCGATAAACGAATAGCCGTCCAAATCGCTCCTTAGCTGACCGCTTGCCTGCAAAATGGAAACAAGCACGGGAAGGTCGTAAAAAGCACCCTCTTTTTTAATGTTCGCAGGGGCAATATTCACCGTGATACGCGATACGGGATAGGTATAACCGCAGTTTTTAATTGAAGCTCTTACCCTCTCCCTGCTCTCTTTTACGGCAGCGTCGGGCAGACCTACCAAGTCAAACCTCGGAAGGCCTCCGCTTATATCCGCCTCAACGAAAACATCAAAGCTTTTAAGACCGATAAGTCCCTGACTTTTTACCTTTGCAAACATTTTTTGACCTCTGTAATAATATAATGCTAATAACTATTATACATAATAATTGAGTTGTTGACAATAGCAAATAATAGGTTTAAAATATAAAATGGATTAATTTAAAGGAGAACTCAGTATGGACATTAACGCTTTATATAACGAATGGCTTGAAAAGGCTGACGGCGACCCCGACCTTAAAGCCGAGCTTGAGAGTATCAGGGGCAAAGATGACGAAATTCTCGACCGCTTTTACCGCTCTCTTGAATTCGGTACGGCGGGGCTCAGAGGCGTAATCGGCGCAGGTACAAACCGTATGAATATCTACACCGTAGGAAGAGCGACTCAGGGCCTTTCGGATTTTCTCAATAAGAACTATGAAAACCCGTCAATCGCAATCGGCTACGATTCAAGAATAAAAAGCGATTATTTTTCAAAGGAAGCGGCGAGCATACTTGCCGCCAACGGAATTAAGGTATATATTTACGAGGAATTAGAGCCGACTCCCTGCCTTTCCTTCGCGATAAGATACTTTAAGACTTCAAGCGGAATTATCCTCACCGCATCGCACAATCCCGCAAAGTATAACGGCTATAAATGCTATAACCCCAAGGGATACCAGATGACCGACGAGGAAGCCGCGGAGACCTATGGTTTTATTCAGAAGGTTGACTACTTTACGGGTATAAAGAAGGTCGATTTTGACGAGGCGGTTAAAGACGGCAGGATTGAATACATCGGTCAGGACGTAATCAACGCCTTCCTTGACGAGGTTCAGAAGCAGTGCATCAACCCCGAAATCGTTAAAAACGCCGACCTTAAAGTTATTTATACTCCGCTTAACGGAACGGGTAACAAGCCCGTGCGCGCGATACTCGACAGAATAGGGATTGAAAAGGTTTACGTAGTTCCCGAGCAGGAAAATCCCGACGGCAATTTCCCGACCTGCCCCTTCCCGAACCCCGAGATTAAGCAGGTATTTGAAATCGGGCTTGAAATGAATAAGAAAATCGGCGCGGATATTCTTCTTGCAACCGACCCCGACTGCGACCGCGTAGGCATCGCCGTTCCCGACAAAACGGGCGAGCTTGTGCTTATGAGCGGTAACGAGGTAGGAGCTATGCTTCTGAACTATATCCTCTCCGAACGCAAGGCTAAGGGAACTCTCCCCGCTACTGCGGTTGCGGTTAAGAGCTTCGTTTCAACCGACCTTGCCGAGGTTATCGCAAAGAAATATAACTGTACCTTTAAAAACCTGCTCACCGGCTTTAAATACATAGGCGAGCTTATAACAAACCTTGAAAACGAGGGCAGAGCCGACGATTTCGTTATGGGCTTTGAAGAGAGCTACGGCTACCTTGCCGGAACCCACGCGAGGGATAAGGACGCGGTAGTCGCCTCAATGCTTATCTGTGAAATGGCGGCGTTTTACAAGAGCAAAGGTATGAACCTCGTAGACGTTATGAACTCCCTTTACGACGAGTTCGGCTACTACGGAAACGTAGTTGAAAGCTACACCTTTGAGGGTGCGGCAGGAATGGAAAAAATGGCGGGAATTATGGATACACTCCGCGCAAATCCGCCGAAGGAAATTGCAGGCCTTGCAGTTAAGGCGGTTTCGGATTACAAAACGAGCAAAACGAAATATACCGACGGAAAAGTTGAAACAATCGACCTTCCGAAATCAAACGTTCTCGCCTTCGCGCTTGACGGCGGAAATAAGGTTATAGTCCGCCCCTCGGGCACGGAGCCGAAAATCAAGGCGTACATTACCGCTATCGGCGACAGCAAGGAAAACGCGGCGGCGCTTGCAGATAAGCTTATCGCCGCATCAAATGAGTTTATGAAATAGGAGGATTATATGCAGCAGAAATGGGTTAAGGTAACCGCGATTGTCCTCGCGCTCCTTATGGCAGTAAGCGGCCTCGGAGTAGGGCTTACAATCTTTATGAAATAAAAAAGAAAGCGACCTCTTCGAGGTCGCTTTTTTATTTTGTTTTTACTGCTTTTGCTTTCGTCCACTGGGATTTTTCTTTTCCGCGGACGGCTCTTACCTGAACGTAATATTTTTTACCGCTTTTAAGGTTTTTAACGGTAACGGTATTCTTCTTTGACTTAACGGTTTTCGCATTCGTCATATCCTTTTTAAGGGAATACATAACCTCGTATTTCTTAGCGCCCTTAACCTTTTTCCAGCTCGCTTTAAAGGCTTTCTTCTTGCCTTTCAGTTTAAGCGATTTAACGTCATCCTTACAGTGAAGAGCTGCTCTGAAAAGCGGTCCGTTACTCTTTTTAACCTTGATTTTATCAAGCTGAGCCTTTGTGCCAGGATAATAAACGTTCTTCAGACCGTCGCAGGGGTAAAACGCCGCAAATTCAATCTTTTTAAGGGAGAGGGGCAGCTTAATCGTTTTAATCCCGTCGCAGCAGTTAAACGCATACTGACCGATTTTTGCCGTTCCCTCTTTGATTTCAAGTTTATTAAGGCTCTTGCATCCGAAGAAGGCGCTTTCGCCTACCGTCTTAATCTTGCCCGTCAGCTTTACCGAGGTTAAATCCATACATCCGCTGAAGGTACCCTCGTCGATATATGTAACGCTCTCGGGGAAGGTAACCGAAGTAAGGTCAACGCCGTTGCTGAACGCATATTTTGCAATAAGCCTCGTTCCATTTTTGATTTTACATTTTCCCTCAAGCACGTCGTTTGTAGCAACAAGGCAGTCGCCGATATAAAGCACGCCGTAATCCCATTTTTCATCGGTATTATAATACTTTGTATAGGAAAATGCGTTATAGCCTATGTGCTTTACGCTCTTCGGGATTTTTATATTCATAAGCGAATTGCAGTTCCAGAAAGCGTATTTGCCGATATTTTTCAGTCCCGACGGGAGTGAAACCTCGGTAATATTGGTGCAGTCGTAAAAAGTATTATCACCGAGCGACAATACGCCTTTTTTAATTACAACCGATTTAATTTCCCTGCGTCCCGAGAAAAGCGACAGAGAACGTTTTCTGTAATCCGTCATTTTTCCTTTTCCACTTACAGTAAGCGTACCCGTTTTGTTATCAAAGGAATACTTTACTCCGCTTCCGCAGTTGCCCGAAGTAAGCTCGGCAGCCGACGCCGTTGCGCATACGCTAAGAGCGCCGATAAGCATTACAAAAGATAACGTAAGTGATAATAGCTTTTTCATAACTACCTTCCTTTTAACTTTCTGTCATCCTCGAGGACCGCCTCAAGGATGCGTTTTGCGTTGTTTTTATCGTGATTTACAAAGAAGTGTTCAACCCTGTCAAGATACTTGTTTTCGCAGTCGTTTTCAATAATCTCGCAAAGTGCGTTTACGGCGCTGTCCAAATCCTCGCACACGGGGCCGAAGCCCTCGTTTTCATAGTCGAAGCACTCGTCGTAAATCTGGTTCTCATAGAACTCTTCTTTATCAAACTGAGTATATACAATAGGCTTATTGAGATATGCAAAATCGAAGGCAATAGTGGAATAATCCGTAACCATAACCGTAGATTCCGCAAACGCCTTGTTATAATCGACGAAGCCCTCGTTGATTTTGAACACGTCGCTGTCTTCAAAGTGAGCCGACTGCTTTGCAAAAATCGGATGAAGGCAGAACAGTCCCGTATAGCCCTTGCGCCTCATAACTTCAAGCAGTCTTTCGTCATTGATAAGACCGTTATAAAACTTAAAGAACTCGGTTTCCTTAAATCCTTCAAAATAAATACTTGAAGTTTTTTCGTCATAGCACTGAGAGTACGCCCTTCTCCACGTCGGGAGAATAAGAAGCTGTTTTTTTGGGTCGTCGTAAAGCGCGTCAAACCTTGCAAGGCCGGTAATTACTACCTGCTCGGGTTCGAGGTTGTAGTCGCGCTCGATAATATTTCTTCTTTCGCTTTCGCCCGTCGTAAAGAAAATATGTATGTCCTTGTTATACTTGTTGAGCCACTTTGAGCAGTCGCCGCAGTTAACGCCGTGGTTCATAAAGTAATAGGTATATTTATAAAGGTCAATAAAGTAATGACGGTAACTGTCAAAAGCGTTAATGGTGAACTCACCCGCGGAAGAGGAAATAATCTTATCCGCCATAAGGAAGAGGAAAGGATATTTACGGCTCTCCGCTATTGCAACCTCGCCGATTTTGCGAAGTCTTTCTTTAACCTCGGGCTTGGCAATTTCACCTATAACGAATATCGGCCTTACGCCTTCGGGCTTATGCTCGCAAATATACTTGAAAAGCACCTCGCCGTTATCGCCCGCATTATCAATTCTGTCGGAAATGAGCCATATTTCGCCCTTGTTTCTTTCGGTAAGTTTATAAAACGGGAATAAAACGTATCTTTTCCATATTACGTCAAAACGCTTTCTCTTAACAAGGCAGAGTGCGTTTTTAATTCCCCAGACGAATTTTGCAGTCTTTTTATTTTTGGGATATATAACGGTAATTGCGGTTCTGAAACACCTTACCGCATAATCCCCGTGCCACTTGTAAACAGTGCCGAATCTTATTGCGGCGGGAACAAACTTGCCGTAGTTAAGGCTTGCGTCAATCTCATCACCGCTGAATCTGAAGATAGAGGAAAGATTCAGGCTTCCGCCCTTTTCAAGAGAGTCAAGCGGAATTGCAAATCTGTGCAGTTTATAATAGAACCTGTCGCCTCCGCTGGTTTTGTGGGCGTTAACCCTGTATACACTTATGTCATAAGGCTTGATTATTTCATTATTGTTTTTGAGGTAATACTTTGCGCCGTCCTCGGTGCATTTAAGCAGCCATCTGGCAATAAGAATGTCAATATACAGCTTTCCGTCTTCAATTTTAACGTCGACGCATTTTGTACAGTTGCTCTTATTGTTGGTTATTTTAATAAGCCTGTACCCTTTAAACTGAATCTCTCCGCTCTCATAATCAAGCTCGGATTTTTCGAACATATCAACGCCGTATTTATAGTACATGGCGTCGTATTTTTTTGCTATGGTTTTATGGCGCGGATGTCTTAAAAGAATGTAGTCGTCAATCTTTGAAAGGATATCCTTCAGTCTTTCAAAGTATTCCTTCTGCTCCTCCTCGTCAAGAACCTCGGGCATATCGGGATTGGCAAAGCGCCACATAATATCGTAGCCTACCATGGACTGCGCATAGGGAATAACCTCGCCGTAGAGTTCTTCGGAATACCTGAAAAGCTCCTGGTGGTAGTAGATAAGCGAATTTATATAAAACGATTTGTCAAGCACCTGGTTATTCACGGCGGAGTCGCCGGCAAAGCGCCTTCTGTAAAGATAAAGCGCCTCGCAGATAATCCCGTACTTGCATTTTTTCAGCATCATTTTATTGATGAAGGTTGAATCCTCGCCGTATTTCAGTCTTGAATCGAAACGCGTGTCGCCGAGCGCCTCGGTCTTAATAAAGGTCGTGGCGGCGGTTGACTGAACCGAAAACAGCTCTTCGCTGTCGTTAAGGTCGGCAACCCTTGTTCCGTTTTTGAACTTATAATCAAGCGAATGATAATCGTTTTTCGCCTCAAAA
Source organism: uncultured Eubacterium sp. (assembly GCA_905233805.1). Taxonomy (GTDB): domain Bacteria; phylum Bacillota; class Clostridia; order Oscillospirales; family Acutalibacteraceae; genus Eubacterium_R. The sequence continues at coordinate 11,821 of CAJOER010000010.1, forward strand.
AACTTGATTCTCGCCGCTAAAACGTCAATTTCATCATAGTGCTCTTCAAAGAAATCGTATGCGTTTTGAAAAGAGGTTTCCTCCCACATATCGTCGGGGTCAAGGAAGGTTACGTATTTTCCCTCAACGTAATCAAAACCCATATTACGCGCCGAACTTACGCCGCCGTTTTCCTTATAAATATAAATGATGTTATCGGGGTATTCAGTTTGATATTCCTTACAGATTTCCTCGCTCGAATCCTGAGAACCGTCGTTGATTAATATAAGCTGAACGCTGCTTTCAAAATCCATAGTCTGGTTGATTACGGAATCGATAGCTTCAGCAAGATAATCCTCAACATTATAAATGGGAACTATAACGGAAAGCTTAAAATCTTTTTTCATCAGTGCATACTCCTGCGCTTATAATCAGTCAGTTTATATTATAACAGTTGAGTAAAACAATATCAACTATAATTATAAATTTAAGAAAATATAAATCATTGACTAAATTATGATATTATATTATAATAGGTCAAAATGTATATTATTCACGGAGGATTAATTATATGAAAAACACCGAAAAAACGCTTGATACGATAGTAAATCTTTGTAAAAACAGAGGCTTTGTATTCCCCGGTTCGGAGATTTACGGCGGCCTTGCAAACACATGGGATTACGGTCCGCTCGGCGTTGAACTTAAAAATAATATCAAGGCGGCATGGAGAAAGAAATTCATTCAGGAAAACAAGTATAACGTAGGTCTTGACTCGGCTATACTTATGAACCCCCAGACCTGGATTGCCTCGGGACACCTCGGCGGTTTCTCCGACCCGCTTATGGACTGCTGCGAGTGTAAAACGCGCCACAGAGCAGACCAGCTTATTGAAGATTTTGACGGAACGAACGTTGCCGGCTGGTCAAACGAGCAGCTCAGCGATTATATTAAAGAGCATAATATTCCCTGTCCGAACTGCGGAAAGACTAATTTCACCGACATCCGTCAGTTCAACCTTATGTTCAAGACCTTCCAGGGCGTTACGGAAGATACAAAGGACGAGATTTACCTCCGTCCCGAAACGGCTCAGGGAATATTCGTAAACTTTGCAAATATTCAGAGAACCACCCGTAAAAAGGTTCCCTTCGGCGTTGCGCAGATAGGAAAATCTTTCAGAAACGAAATCACCCCCGGTAAGTTCATCTTCCGCGTACGTGAATTTGAACAGATGGAACTTGAATTCTTCTGCGAGCCGGATACAGACCTTGAGTGGTTCGCTTACTGGAGAGGCTTCTGCCGCGACTGGCTCTATTCTCTCGGAATTAAAGAGGAAAATCTCAGACTCCGTGACCACGACCCCGAGGAACTCTCCTTCTATTCAAAGGCGACTACCGACTTTGAATATATGTTCCCCTTCGGCTGGGGCGAACTTTGGGGTATAGCGGACAGAACCGACTACGACCTCACCCAGCACATTAACGTTTCCGGCAAAAACCTCGAATACTTTGACCAGACCACAAATAAAAAGTACATTCCTTATGTTATCGAGCCTTCGCTCGGCGTTGAAAGACTCTTCCTTGCAGTTGTATGCGAGGCATATGACGAGGAGGTTCTTGACGAAGAGAAAAACGACGTAAGAGTAGTTATGCACTTCCACCCCGTGCTTGCTCCCTTCAAGGCGGCCGTTCTTCCCCTTTCAAAGAAACTCAACGAGCAGGCTGAGGAAATCTTTACCGACCTTTCAAAAAAGTTCAACGTTGATTTTGACGACGCAGGCTCAATCGGTAAGCGTTACCGCCGTCAGGACGAAATCGGAACTCCGTTTTGCATTACCTACGACTTTGAGTCGCTTGAGGACGGCTGCGTAACGGTGCGCGAGCGCGACACTATGGAACAGGTAAGAATTCCGATATCCGAGCTTGAAAGCTTTATTGAAAAGAAACTTGAATTCTGATAATTCAGGAGGCATATTATGAAACTTGACAGAGCTTTAATCAAATCTCAGGCAAAACAGCTGATTAAGGGAAGAGTGTTCCTTCTTTTCCTTATCACCTTTGTTGTAACCCTTCTTACAAACGGTATTGCCTATTCTTTTAGTTTCAACAATAACAATGCGGATTTAGACGCTCTTAAAAACTTTGGTTCAAGAGGCAAGAGCATAAGCGGAATAAACGATTTAGAGGATTATCTTGACGATTTTGACGATTACATTGAAAATAATCAGGATAATAATAACTCCCCTAAAATCAAGTTTAAAAAGCCCGCGCTTAAAAGCTATATTGCAAGACTCGGCACTATTATAAGCCTTGCGTGCGCTCCGCTTACAATCCTGCTTTGCGGACTGTATCTTCTGATTATCCGCGGCAATTCGCTTGAACTGTACGACGAATTTGCTTACGTATTCAAAAATGCATTTGATAAGAACTACTTTAACAAGTTCCTTCTTATGCTGTTAAAGAAAATCTTTACCTTCCTCTGGTCGCTTCTTCTGGTGTTCCCCGGTGTAATCTACGCTTATAAGGTATACTTTGCGGAGTATATTCAGGCGGAATACCCCGAGCTTACCTGGAAGGATTCGCTTACGGTTTCAAAAAAGATTACCGACGGTCACAAGGGCGAACTCTTCGCGTTTGACCTCAGCTATATCCCGTGGTTTTTGCTTTACATAATCACCCTGGGATTTGCAGGTATCTATATTATGCCGTACTATCTCACCGCAAAGGCGCTTTACTATGAGAACTTCAAACTCAGAGCGCTCCAGACAGGCGCGGTTAACGAAAACGATTTTATGACCGAGGCGCAGAAATACGCTAAGTTCGTAAGCGAAAATCCGGCACCCGCGGGCGGCTACTATCAGCCCGTACCGAAGGGACCGCTCAATAATTATGCTCAGACGCAGCAAAATGCATACCCTCAGTATGCTCCCGTTCAGGAGCCTACCTACGCTCCTGCGCCCGAGTATACCCAGCCCGTTCAGCCGCAGGCTCCCGCAGCACCGCAGGAACCTCCCGTCCCCGAAAATACAGATAATGAAACGTTTTAATATATCCCACGAATACGACTGTGATTTGTGGCAAAAGGGCGTTTATAACGCGCAAAGCGAAACCATTTCGCAGATTTGCGCCTTCCTCAACCCGATAAGACAGAGGGCGGAGGAAGCCCTCGGCTGTGAGAGCGAACTGAAACTCTCTTCGGGATACGTTTTATTTTACTATCTTTCGGATTTAGCCGAAAGCGTGCTCGATTTTGCCCAAGCCGTGCAGGACGAAAAAAAACCGCTCGGTTTCCTTGAAGGTTCGCTGAAAAGGCTGTTCAATTTTGACGATTTTAAAAAAATTGTTTTATCGCACGGCCTCGTGCCGATTAACGCCATGCCCGACGCGGCGCACCACCATAAAAGCGACGCCGTTTACGTCTTTGAAAACAGACTCAGGCTCGGCATAGTCCAGCTTATTTCAAAAACCGAAACCGCCGAAAAGATAAAAAGCGACGTTCTTTCTATCCTGAAAGACGGTCTCGGCGAGGTTCCGTCAAGCTTCAGTTTCTCTTACCTCGCAGGCGGCGAGGTGAAAACCATTGAAAATACTAACGCAAAAGAGTTTTATAACACTTACTGCAACACGGAACTTGACGGCTATGCGGTATATGAAACCGACGAAAAAATAAAACTCGCCGCGGCTGATATGATAAAAAACGGCGAGCAGGTTGTTGTCCTTGCCGACACAAGACATCAGTCAAATCAAATGCTCGGCATACTCGATACCGATTTTATTGACGACGCCGACCTTTTCGGCGCTGATTATTCCATGAGCAAAGAGGAAAAACTCCGCTGCGGAATAATCAAGCCCTGCGCTTATCTTTCGCTCGACGGCGTTTCCTTCGGCGAAAACGGACAGCCCCTGCGTTTCAAGGCGCAGGACTCCCACGGCAGCGAAACGGGCGCCGACGGCCACTATACCATGAGCGCAAAATGGTTTGACGAATACGTTGTATCGGCAATAGTAAACAAAAAATTACTTTAAGAATTAATAATTTTCTACTTGAAGAAAAACGCTGAATTTATTATAATATAGGCGGTATAAATGACTTAGTTTATATTTGAAATTACTTGGAAGGAGACAGTAATTATGGTTTATTCACATGAAGTTGAAATGATGTGCCCCGTAGCGCAGGGCGTTGCTCACGGCGCAGCTCCGATACCGGAGGAGGCAAAGTGGGTAAAAGCTAAGGAAATTTCGGATATTTCCGGCTTTACGCACGGCATCGGCTGGTGCGCTCCTCAGCAGGGCACCTGCAAGCTCACGCTCAACGTAAAGGAAGGCGTTATTCAGGAGGCACTCGTTGAAACTATCGGTTGCTCGGGCATGACTCATTCGGCGGCTATGGCTTCCGAAATTCTCCCCGGAAGAACAATTCTTGAAGCGCTTAATACAGACCTCGTATGCGACGCTATCAACACCGCTATGAGAGAGCTCTTCCTTCAGATAGTTTACGGCCGTACCCAGTCTGCATTCTCAGAGGGCGGTCTTGTTATCGGCGCAGGTCTTGAAGACCTCGGTAAGGGCCTTCGTTCACAGGTCGGAACTCTTTACGGAACTATCGCAAAGGGTCCCCGTTATCTTGAAATGACAGACGGTTACATTACCGGAATCGCTCTTAATGAAGACGACGAGATTATCGGCTATAAGTTCGTAAATTTCGGCAAGATGATGGATTTTATCAAAGCCGGCGATGACGCTAATGCGGCTTTTGAAAAAGCTCAGGGACAGTACGGACGCGTTGACGATGCAGCCCGCATCATCGACCCGAGAAAGGAATAAGGAGGATTTGACATGGCTTTATTTGAATCATATGAAAGAAGAGAAAAGCAAATCCTTGCTGTTCTCAATAAGTACGGTATCAGTTCAATAGAAGAGTGCAGAGAAATCTGTCAGGCAAAGGGCTTTGACCCCTATAAAATCACCGAAGGTATTCAGCCTATCTGCTTTGAAAACGCAAAATGGGCTTACACCGTAGGCTGTGCAATCGCTCTCAAGAAGGGCTGCACAAAGGCATCTAACGCCGCTGCGGCAATCGGCGAGGGACTTCAGGCTTTCTGTATTCCCGGCTCCGTTGCAGACCAGAGAAAAGTAGGTCTCGGCCACGGTAACCTCGGCAAAATGCTCCTTGAAGACGAAACCGAATGCTTCGCATTCCTTGCAGGCCACGAATCCTTCGCAGCCGCTGAGGGCGCAATCGGTATCGCCGAAAAGGCTAACAAGGTAAGAAAGCAGCCGCTTCGCGTTATCCTTAACGGTCTCGGAAAAGACGCTGCTCAGATTATCGCAAGAATCAACGGCTTCACCTACGTTGAAACCGAAATGGATTATTACACCGGCGAGGTTAAGGAAGTTTTCCGTAAGCCTTATTCAACCGGTCTTCGCGCTAAGGTTAACTGCTACGGCGCAAACGACGTAACGGAAGGCGTTGCGATTATGTGGAAGGAAGGCGTTGACGTTTCCATTACGGGTAACTCAACTAACCCGACCCGTTTCCAGCACCCCGTTGCAGGCACATATAAGAAAGAATGCGTTGAAAAGGGCAAGAAGTATTTCTCAGTTGCCTCCGGCGGCGGCACGGGACGTACTCTCCACCCCGACAATATGGCGGCAGGCCCCGCTTCTTACGGTATGACCGATACCATGGGACGTATGCACTCCGACGCTCAGTTCGCAGGCTCGTCCTCAGTTCCCGCTCACGTTGAGATGATGGGACTTATCGGTATGGGCAACAACCCGATGGTTGGCGCAACCGTTGCCTGCGCAGTTGCAGTTGAAGAAGCAAGTAAATAATTTCATAATTAAAACGCTCGGATTATCCGGGCGTTTTTTATGTTTTTATTTTAACATTGAAAATTATGTCGGAATGTGTTATAATTTTTTCGTTAAAAAAGGAGGAACTATTATGAAAAAGTCAAAAGCAACAATCGTATTAGTATCAATTTTAGTTCTTGCAATGACAGTAGGCGCAACATTCGGCGCTAATGCTGCTGCTATTGTAAGCGTAAAAATCGACGGCACATACAGCCAGACAGAAGCACGTTCAATGCTCGATACCGTTAACAGCTTCAGAGCAAGCGACGAAAACTGGTATTGGAATGAGGACGATACAACAAAGTCCTATTGCAGCAAAAAAGCTCTCGTTTACGATTACGAACTTGAAAAAATCGCTATGCAGAGAGCAGCTGAGCTCGCCGTTTTACCTCAGCACACAAGACCTGACGGAAGCAGTTGTTTTACAGCTTTCACCGAAAAGAACTTAAAAGGTGCAAAGGCCGAAAACATCATTCCCGCCAAAGGTTCGGTAGACAGTGCAACGGCTTTCGATTTATGGAAAGAGGATGCAAATCAGTACGCAGGTCAGGGCCACAGACGTAATATGCTCAGCGATAAGTATACTGCAATCGGTATTGCCAAATTCACCTATCAGGGCAAAGATTTCTGGGTTCAGGAGTTCTATGCAACAACTGTTAACACAACAAAAACTACTGCAAACGACGGAGCAGCAACTGTTTCGGTAAACGTTGATTCAAGTAAGCTTGCGGATTACGGCGTTGACAATCTTCCGACTTATCCCGCAGTCGTTCCTTCAACGAACGCTCCTTCGACTACCAAGGCTACAACTACCAAAGCAACTACTAAACCTGCAAGCACTAAGCCCAAGGCAACCAAGATTAAGAGCTTAACGGCAGGCAAAAAGCAGTTCAAGGTTAAGTGGAATAAGGTAAGCGGAGTTAAGGGTTATGAGGTTCAGATTTCAACATCCTCAAAGTTCACTAAGAAAACCACCAAAACCAAGAAAATCAAAAAAGCAACCGTAACAGCGTTAACCGTTAAAAGCCTTAAATCAAAGAAAAAGTATTATGTTCGCGTAAGAACTTATAACAGTAAAGGCACCAGCAAGTGGTCTGCTAAGAAATCAGTTAAAGTAAAGTAATAATAAATCACGCCAGGCTTTGCCTGGCGTTTTTATTATGTAAAATAATACTTTTAATATAAATAATATTATGATATAATAACATAAATGTTATATTGTAAGAGGAACAGTTATGAAAAAACATATAAAAGCCGCGGTGCTTTCCGCCGCAGGGCTGCTCGTCGCAGGTAATGCGCTTCACGCCGCGCTTTACCGCCCGAAGAAGGAAGAAATTCCCGACTTCCCCGACGAAAACGTAAATCTTGAAAGATATACCGAAACCCTGCGCGATGCCATACGCTGCAAAACCGTTTCAAATTCAGACGAAGAACTCGTTGAATGGGAAGAATTTGAAAAACTCCATAAGCTTTTTGAAAAGAAATATCCCCTTCTTCACAAGACGCTAACAAAAGAGACCGTGGGCAAGGCGGGAATAATATATACCTGGAAAGGTACCGACCCGTCGCTTAAACCTATTGCGCTTATCGGCCACCAGGACGTCGTACCCGTTGAGGATAAAAAGCTCGGCGATTGGACTTATCCCCCGTTTGAGGCGGAACTTGCCGACGGATATATCTGGGGACGCGGTTCTACCGACATGAAAAACCACCTTGTCGGTATACTTGAAAGCGTTGAAACTCTTCTGGAAGAGGGTTTTGAGCCGAAAAGAAGCGTTATAATCTGCCTCGGCTATAACGAGGAACTGCTTGATACCGAAGGCGCGGCGGCGCCGATGATTGCAAAAACGCTTGAGGATAACGGCATTATGCTTGAAAGCGTACTTGACGAGGGCGGCGCAATACTTGATTTAAACGTACCTCACGTAATCAACAATAAACTCGCAGGCGTAGGAATAGCCGAAAAAGGTTACTGCGATTTTGAAATAAGCATTGACGCAAAGGGCGGCCACTCCGCCGCTCCGCCGAAGCATTCGGCTCTCGGTGAACTTGCCAAGGCAATTCTTGAACTTGAAAACCATCCGTTCTCGGCAAAAGTTACTCCCGAAATGAAAAATATTGTCGATACCGCGGCAAGAAACACCAAATACTTAGTGCGTCTGCTCGGCTGTAATCTGCCGGCGCTTATGCCTGTATTAAAGCCCGTTCTTGCGAGTATTCCGCCCGTTGCCTCCGTTATGCGTACAACTACCGCAGTAACGATGATGCAGGGCTCTCCGCAGGCTAACGTCCTGCCGCAGAAGGCTACGGCTACGGTTAACTTCCGTATTTTTCCCGGCAACACCATAGCCGACGTTGAAAAGCATATCCGCAAAGTTATACATAACAAAGACGCAAAAATTACGCTTCTCGGAGGAAATGAACCTTCAATTATTTCCCCGACGGATACGCCTACAATGGACGCTATTTCAAAAATCTGCTGCTCAATGTTCAAAATGAGTGCCCCCGTTCCCTTCGTGGTAATGGGTGCAACCGACGCACGCCACTATCAGAACGTAACGGACCAGATTTACCGTTTTTCACCCTTCGTTATGCCGCCCGATATTCTTATGCTCGCGCACGGCACGGATGAGAGAATCCCCGTTGACGGACTTGAAAACGGTATCACCTTCTTTAAAAGATATATCCGACTTTTAGCTGGAGAATAATTATGAGTGAAAAAGAAAAAAAGGCGGAAGGCCTTAATATTGATAAAAAAACGCTGTTCGGTATCGCCGGGCTGCTCCTCGTTATCCTGATTTTTGTCGGCGCGCTGACTCAGTTTTTACCGCGCGGTGAGTTTCAGGTAGACGAAAACGGCTCGGTTATCGCGGGCACCTATACCGTAAACGAGGAATTCAGGCTGCCGCTGTGGAAGGTTGCGGCGTCGCCCGTGCTTGCCTTTACAAGCTCGAAGGCGAGCGTCGGACTTGCAATTATCGCAATTATCGTTCTTGTCGGCGGTACGTTTTTAATCCTCGACAGAATCGGCGTTTTAAAATATATGATGGCGGTTATCGTTAATAAATTTGAAAACCGCCGCTTTGTACTTATCGCCGTTATGGTTTTGTTCGGTATGTTTTTAAGCTCAACCGCGGGCGTACTTGAGGAAGCCTTAACGCTCGTACCCATAGCGGTTGCAATTTCGCTCGCCATGGGCTGGGATTCGCTTACAGGTATAGGTATGAGCTTCGTCTAAAAGTATCCATTTTAACTTTCCCTGTGACTTTTCCAAAATATTCGGGCTTATGGCTGAGATTGATTATATTCGCGGTCGTCTATATTTCGCTTACTCTGTTTTTGATACTCTATGCGAAGAAGATAGAAAAACACCCCGAAAAATCCCCCGCGTACGAAACCGATAAAAAAATCCGCGACCGCTATCCGATTGAAGTCTGCCGCGAAACTCTCGGCGACGAAAAAATCGCAAAAGCGACTAAGGTTTTCGTAATCTCGCTTATCTGCGTGCTCGGCGGAACGGTCGCCTCGTTCGTACTCAGTATGGCGGGAACCAAAAAGGATAACGAAACGCTTATTCTTCCCCGTCGGCGGACTCCTCGCCGGCCACGTTTCGGGGCTTAAAGGTAAAAAGCTCTTCGCCGCCTTCGGCGAGGGCGTAAAAACAATCCTGCCGATTATACCGCTCATCGTTTTCATCCTTGCAATCACATACGTGCTCGACGCGGGTATGATTATGCACACGGTATTAAACGCGCTGAGCAACGCCCTTGACGGAGTTTCGCCCTACGGCGTTATTCTGCTGATGTTCGTTTTCACGGCGCTGCTTGAATTCTTTATCGGCAGCGGCACGGCAAAGGCGTTCCTTATCGTTCCGCTTATGGCAATTCTCTGCGACTTGACGGGGCTTACACGCCAGTCAATCGTTATCACGTTCTGCTTTGCGGACGGCTTTACCAATATGCTGTACCCGACGAGCGGACTTATGATACTCGCAATAGGCATGGTGGGCGTATCCTACCGCAAGTGGCTTAAATGGACGGCTCCGCTCTTCCTTATTGAAGCGGTGATTTCCGTATTCTTTATGCTGCTGAGCGTTGCTATCGGCTATAAATAATAAATCAAAAGAGGTGTTAATATGCAGTTTCCGACCTTTATTGCTCCCGATTTTAATAAAGAGCCGTTTATATCGGCTCCCGACGTAAAAACCGAGCCTGCGGGCGACGGCTTTTTACCAGAAAACTTCTACGCAACGACGATTTATCCGGAATACTTTAAGATTAACGGCAAGTGGACCATGCTTCATAAAAGCCGTATGGACTGCGTAGTCGTAATTGAAAACGGCGTACCCGTCGTAACCGAGCCGCGCCGCGTAAAAGCCGGTTCTCAGGTTGTAGTCGGAAGAAAAGACGACGGCACAACGGGCGTTTACGTTCACGCAAACTGCTTTGAAGAAAAGAAGGAAGGCAGCGACGGCGCCTTCGTTTTCCGTACGGGTCAGTCGCGCGAAACCTCGTTTTCACGCGAATACGACAAGCTTTATGAAGTTTTGAAAAACGACAGGGATAACGGCTATATCGTCTGGGTTCTCGGCCCCGCGTGCGTATTTGATTTGGACAGCAGAAACGCTATGGCAAGCCTGATTAATAAAGGCTACTGCGACTGTCTGTTTGCGGGCAACGCCCTCGCTACGCACGACCTTGAAGCAGCGCTTTTCAATACAGGGCTCGGTCAGGATATCTACACTAAAAAGCACGTTGAAAACGGCCACTATAACCACCTGCACACGATTAACCTTGTGAGAAAAGCGGGTTCAATCAAAAACTTCCTTGAAGAGCGCGGCCTTGATACCGGCGTAATGCACGCCCTTATTAAAAACGAAAAACCCTTCGTTCTCGCAGGCTCAATCAGGGACGACGGACCTCTTCCCGAGGTAATAGGCAACGTTTACGAGGCGCAAAACGCTATGCGCGAGCACACGCGCAAGGCAACTACCGTAATCTGCCTTGCAACCCAGCTTCACACGATTGCCACGGGAAATATGACGCCCTCATACTGTGAAACGAAAGACGGTATCCGCCCCGTATATATCTATTCGGTCGACATTTCGGAATTCGCCGTAAACAAGCTCCACGACCGCGGCTCCCTTTCCGTAACCGGCCTCGTAACAAACATCCAGGACTTCCTCGTCAACCTCGACAGAAATGTATAACACATTAAATAACAAAGCAAAAAACGCTCGGAATTCCGGGCGTTTTTTGTTTTTCAAAAAATTTTTAAAAAAGTTTTGGCATATTTTCTTTTTAGTGCCACTAATCTATGAAAGGTAAAAATGCCCAAGGCAAAAAGGAGAAAGAATTATGATTACCAAAATCTACAAAACCTACTGTGAAAAGAAAACCGAAAGAGAAATCACAAGACACAGAGTAAATATGATATTCATTAATTACGTTGTTGCAGCGTAATTATCAGAAAATATATTAAGGAGAATAATTATGAAAAAAGCAGTTAGTTTATTATTATCATTAATAATGGCGCTTTCAGCCGTCGGCGTTACCTCAAGCGTATATGCCGCGGACGGAGTCAGCTACAGCATAAACTCATCCGTTCTTACCGTTACGGGAAGCGGCGCTATGGAAAACTATTCTTACGGCAAGGCACCGTGGTATTCTTCAAAAAGCAGCATCACCAAAATAGTAATTAACAGCGGAATCACCGAAATAGGAAAAATGGCTTTCGCCGATTTTACCAAGGTTACTCAGGTAACCCTCCCCGCTACGGTTACAAAAATAGGCGAAGCGGCATTTTATAACTGCACTTCGCTCAGCAGCTTTTCCCAGAGCGCTTCCGTAAAATCAATCGGCGCGGGAACGTTTTACGGCTGTTCAAACCTTACCTCGCTTGACTGTTCCGGAGTTGAAAATCTCGGCGACTATGCTTTTCAGGGCTGCGGAGTTGCAAATTACACCATTTCTTCAAAGCTGACTTCAATTTCATCGCTTGCTTTTTTCGGCTCTTCAATAAAAACCTTTGCAGGCGGAAACAACACTTATACAATCAAAAACGGAAACATCTTTACCGACGGCGGAAAAACTCTTTTCTTAGTACCTCCCAAAACAGAAATCAAGGCTTTTTCCATTCCGAACGGAACCGTAAAAATAGGTAAGGCCGCGTTTGCAAACACTAATATTACGTCGGTAAGCTTTCCTTCTTCCGTAAATTATCTCGGCGAATCTGCTTTCCAGAACACGGCTCTTACCTCCGTTACGATTCCTGACTCAATTACGCAGGCAGACGACTTCACGTTTTACAACTGTACCGCGCTTAAATCGGTTACCTTCGGAAAGAATCTTAAAGAAAGCTCTTATCAGATGTTCGACGGCTGTACCGCGCTTGATACCATTAATTTCGGCGGGCTTGAAACAATCGGTTTACAGACTTTTGCCTACTGCAAATCACTCACCGATATCACGGTGCCTTCAACAGTTAAAGCAATTCGTGTCGGCGCGTTCGGAGAATGCCGCGGACTTAAAAGTATTACTGCCGTATCAGTTACAGAAATACCTTACCAGACTTTCTGGAACTGCACAAAACTTGAAAACGCGTCTTTCCCGAACATCAAAACAATTCACAGATGCGCGTTTTATAACTGCTCTTCCCTTAAAAGCTTTACCGCTCCCGAAAGCACGGAATTTATAGATACTGACGCTTTCCCCGC
>CAJOER010000011.1:0-24725 GCA_905233805.1 uncultured Eubacterium sp.
AAAATACTTGGAGGGCGACTTCCCGGGAAAATAGGTCAATGCCGACATAAAGTGAAAACAGGCTCTACGCCTGTTTTTTCTTTATGTCAGTCACCGGTCACAAGCTTTTATTTTATACTGTTCAAATAATCAATTATATGCTATAATGCTTATTAAGGTGATGCCTATGAAGAAGAAAACTAAAATTATTATATCAATTATTCTTGTTATAGCGGTAGTCTGCTCTGTATTTGTAGGGCTGCGTATTAACGCGCTCGCTGTTACAAACGGTGAATCGGGCAGTCTGAGATGGTCGCTCAACGATGACGGCGTTTTTACTGTAAACGGTGTAGGTTACGGAGATAACTATACTACCACAAATGTACCGTGGATACTTTACCGCTCGCAGATTAAAAGCGTTATAGTTGAGGACGGCGTTCAGGCAATCGGTGATTACTGGTTTTATAATTGCAGCAAGATTACTTCAGTTGAGCTTCCCGATACTCTTGTGAAAATCGGAGCAAGCTGTTTCAGAGGCTGTTCTTCGCTGCCTGCTATTGCTGTACCCGATAACTGCTGTGAATACTATAATAACACGTTTTACGGCTGTTCTTCGCTAAAATGGGCAGTTCTGCCGAACGATAACAATACCTCATCTTATTCTCACTCTGTTCCGGATAATACGTTCTACGGCTGTACAAAGCTTGAAAACGTATGGATAGGTGAAAATTATACTTCAATTTCCGCAAACGCATTCAGAAACTGTTCTGTACTTTCAGCCGTTATTTGGACGGGTAATACTATTTCTTCAGTAGGCACGAACTTTCCGAGCAGCGCTGCATTTATCGGCAAGACTGCTATCAGTACCTGGTGCACTAATAATAGTAAAGCATTTATTAATATTGAAGGAAGTTGCGGAAATTCGCTTAATTATTCATACGATTTAGCGACGAAATCTCTCTCTTTAACAGGCAACGGCGCTATGCTGTCGGCACCCTGGAATGTCTGGAAATACTTTATTTACGGAGTTGATTTCGGAAATGCGGCTTCGATTTGCGACAATGCATTTTGCGGATGCGAATATCTTACGGGTGAACTTGATATACCTGAGAGTGTAACTGCCATCGGTACAAATTCTTTTAACGGTGCTGGTTATGAGTCTTACATAATTAATGCAGCAAATGTCAGTATTTCGCAATCCGCTTTCGGCGGAAAGGATGACCTCGTTTTCTTCGGCAGGCATAACAGCGGTGCTTACAGTTATGTTTTAAGTGAAAGAAACGATAATCCCGACTGGCGTTACTACTGTATCAGTAATCATCAGTTTAACAGCAACGGAAAATGCGTTTACTGCGATAAGGAAAGAAGCGCTCAGGTGCTTGAACCCTGCGGGAACCACAACTACGTCTATCAGTACCGTATAGGAAATAAGCTTTATTATAAGTGTTCTCACTGTGAATTATCAGATTACTGCGTCAGCGCGAGGGATTTATTACTCGATTATCCTAATGTGGTAAGCGTTGAGGAAACTGCTTATAATCAAGCTAATTATGACGGCAGATTTGACGTCAAAAGAGACGGTTTTGTAAACGGTAAGGATTATAAACTTATATCCGAAATCCGTCAGGGCAATAAAACCAAATACGATATGACTCTTACTATCGTATCAAAGTATAAGAATAAAATCATATCGGGACAGCAGGAGTCAACCTGGATGGGCAGCCCCGATTATGAAATGAATTACATTTATAATAATACAGGCAAATATCCCGCAATCCGCGGACTTGACTTTATGAACGACGATTTTAGTGGCGTTGTTTCAAGAGCTAAGGCGTGGTCTGACAGAGGCGGTATAGTAACAATCTGCTGGCACTGTTCAAGCAAGTTTGACGGCTCATTTGATGAAAGCCAGGCAGACGAGCTTACGCCTGAGCAGTGGGAAGCGGTGCTCACCGACGGAACGCCCGAACATACTGCGTTTATTCAGGCTATGGATAAAGCGGGAAACGCGCTGTTACAGTTACAAAATCAACACGTACCCGTATTATGGAGGCCTTTCCACGAGTTTGACGGCGGCTGGTTCTGGTGGGGTAAAGGCGGAAGTGAATACTTCAAACGTCTTTGGATTATGATGTATAATCATTACACATATGACCTGGGACTTAATAATCTTATATGGGTTCTCGGCTACTGCCATAACGGAACGGATTACGGTACTAATCTTGCCGACTGGTACCCGGGCAGCCGTTACGTTGATATTTCAGGTGCCGACAGTTACGAGGTTTCGCAAAACGGAGCCGAAGGAAGACTTTATAATCCCGTATATTCAATTGTAAATGAGTCAAAGCCGCTTGTAATGCATGAAACGGGATTGATTCCGAAAGTTGAACAGCTTGAAGACGTTCCGTGGGGCTACTTTATGACGTGGCACACAACGTATATTACAAATGATAATTCAGCAGCTCACCTTAACGACATTTATAACAGCGAATATGTTATAACACTTGACGAGCTGCCTGACATATATTAATTAAAGGATGATGAAAATGAGCGAAGCATTAAAAGGTACAGTCAGTACGAATTTTACCATTCTCGGCAACAAGGGAAGCATAGATTTTGATTATGATTTAAGCCTGTTCAATAATTCGGCAAAGGATTATAATCATGAACTGTGCCGCCTTGCATGTAAATTTGTTACGGTCGGTTATGACGATTTAACGGAAGATGAGTCTGCCGAAGCGGTTTCGGGTTATCCGTGGACTCAGTACGGATTAAAGAAGGTACTTGATGAAATCGGATTTACGCATCAGGAAATCCAGCCGAAAGCAGACCGCGACGAAGTAAGCTACTTTATCGCTTCAAAAGATGTTGAGCTTGAAAGCGGAAAATTCAATCTTGTTGTTGCAGCGTTTATCGGCTCTTATAAGAAAACCTGGTTCTCAAATTTTGACCCGTACGGCGTAGATAGAGTCTGCAACGGCGGCAAGGGCTACGCAGGCGATGACGAAAAGGGAATAATTCACCTCGGCTTTGCCGACGCGCGTGATTACGTTTTCGGTAAAATAAAGTCTTTTATTGAAAGAAACAAAAGTGAATACCCGATTAAGATATTGATAACGGGACACAGCCGAGGCGCCGCTACCGCTAATCTCCTCGGCGCAAAGGTACTTTCCGCAGGCGGATTCGGCGACGGAATTGAAATCGATACGGAAAACACATATATCTACGGCTTTGCAACGCCGAATTATGCTGACGTTAAGAAAGTTGATATTAAAGACGAAAGATTTAAGCAGATATATAATATAGTTTCGCCTGAGGACTTCGTAACTGAAGTTTTGCCCAAGGGCTGCGGGTTCGGTAAGTACGGAACCGTCTATTCGCTTCTCGGACAGGATAATTCATCGCTTTCGGACTACGCTCAGGAAAAAACCAATGTTCAGCCTCTTTATGAAAAGTATAAAGAAAATATGGTTTATGCGCCTTATAAAAAAGGAAACAAGGACGTTCGTAAGGTTGCAAAGGTAATGGCAGAAAGTATGCCGAGTCTTGACGCTTTTTACGATAAAAAGATGAAGGAGTGCTTTAACGATTACACACCGTTTGAGTATTATAAGTACACTCTTTGCGGTTACGTTGCAGGCGACGATACGCCCGAGGATAAAGAGAATATTAACCGTGCTATGAAGCTTATGCTCGGCAGCGCCTTCGATTTAATCGGAACTTGCTCTACTTACAGAAAGATATCCAAGTTCTTTGTGTTTAAGGAAGGCCTCGGCGGAGCTACGGGTAATAAGATAGGCAAAGAATATTTTAATGACGCGCACCGCTGCGAAACCTATCTTGCTTATCTTATGACAATGAGCGAACAAACGCTTATGAACAATACTGAGAATTAATAAGGAGGGCAGTCGCCCTCCTTATATTTTATTATTTACAAATAATCAATAATGTGGTATAATATGTATAAATAGACAATGGTTGATTAATTTGATGGAGTGAGAATTATGATAAGAATGTTTACCAACAATATCCCGTATTTTATAATTATGGGTATGGGTGCGGTTGTAACCCTTATTTTCTGTATCAGAAGAGCAAAAGGCTTTTCAATCAGCAACGTTATGCTCAAAATTGCATCAAGCCTCAGTTTTATTCTTTCAGGCGTTGCGGCTTTGCTTTGTAATCCCGAGCAGTATGCATACGGTGCGCTTATAATTTTCGGCGGTGCGCTCGGTATGTGCGGAGATATTACGCTTGATTTAAAGGGACTTCATCCCGATAATAAAGAATCATATATGCTCAGCGGGTTTATATTCTTCCTTATCGGCCACGTGTTTTATGAAACGGCGCTCATTTATCATACCAAACTTAAATTAAGTATTATACTTATCTGTATTGCTGCATGTATTGTATTTTCTTTCCTTAATCTTGCTTCCGCGAAGATTACGAAGTATGATTTCGGTCAGTATAAGTTCATTGTATGGCTTTATTCAATCTTCCTTGCGCTTACTACCGCGCTCAGTATTGCGGCTATGATTACGTCTCATTTTGAAAAGCCGTATATCGTTATGACTGCGGGAAGCCTGCTCTTTATGCTTTCTGATTTGATTCTCAGCGGTACTTATTTCGGTGAGGGACAGGATAAGCCCATTCACTACTTTACTAATCACTTTACCTATTATGCAGCGCAGTTTTTGATTATGGGTTCCATATTGGTAATGAAATAAAAATAAGTATTGACTTAAATATAAATAAGTGGTATTATATCAAAGTCGCAAATGACGAGGTATAATACCTTTTTATTAGGGCCATTAGCTCAGTTGGTTAGAGCAACCGGCTCATAACCGGTCGGTCCGGGGTTCGAGTCCCTGATGGCCCACCAAAAAGCACCGAAAGGTGCTTTTATTTTTTTGATAGCCCATTGGAAAGCACCGTAAGGTACTTTTTTGTTATATGCATTTATTCATTTGCATAATATCTTATAGAAAAAAAGAAAGGAGCTAAAACTATGGATATTCAAAAGGATTATTTATGTATAGAACAGTATAGCAGGGTGATGAGTAAGAAAGTCGATATTGACCTTGACTGTCAGGAGGCACTACCCGTTTATCTTGACGATGTTTACAGAGTTGTAAAATGTACGGCTAATAGTTTCATTACAAGCGCCGACATAAGATTTAACGAGGTTAAAATTATAGGAAAAGTAAATATTCATTTAACTTACTATAATGAAAATTCGGTGCTTTCTTTTGCTGATTTTGAAGAGGATTTCAGTAAGAGCATAACGGTTGATAATCTGAGCGAGAGCGCATTTGTTGTATCGTCAATTTGCGAAAAATATGTTTCTTACAGAGTTATTAACCAAAGAAGGGTGGATATTCACATTTCCGCTCAGGCGAACGTTAACGTATACGATAAAGTCAGCTGTCCCTGTATTTGCACCTGTGATAATTCAAAACTGAGAAAAGAGAGCGTAACATATGCAAATGTAAGCGCTGTTGATATATCTAAAATTGAGTTTGACGAGGAATATAAACTCCCGTCAGAACTACCTCCTGTTAAAAGAATAATAGGTTATGAAACCTATGCATTTTTAAATGATATTAAGGTTATTAAAGATAAAGCGTTAATTAAAGCGTCAGTAAATATCAGTGTTTTATATACCGATGATAATGAGAGTGAAACAGTTTATAAAACCGAATATTCTTTCGGTATTTCAAAAATAGCAGAAATTACGGGTATCGGTGACGAGGACATATTGATTTCAAACGTTAAAGTCGGCAGCGTGTTTATTAAAGCTAAAAATACAACGGGAGATAAACTCGACACGCTGAATATCTACGGCGAGGTTTACGTAAATTCGTTTGCAGTTAAAGAGGAAAAGAGGGAATTAATAACTGACGCATATATTCTTAACAGAGAAACGGAATGTTCATATTCCGATATGAGCGTTCTTACTCAGGGCAGGCATATTAATGAAATAAAAGAATTAAATACTGACTTTTCCGTTTCGGATGAGATTAAGAGTATTAAGGAACTTGCTTTTGATATTTCTTCTTATACATACAAGAATTCGAAGATTATTATTAACGGAAGAATTAATGTGGTTGCCGTAAATAGCAGCGGCGAATTAGTTTCGTATTTAAGCGAATCGGAAGGGGAAATAAGCCTTGATAATGCCGACGGCGCCTTTATTTCATTAGGCGTTCAGTCGTATGACTACTCTCTCGGCGCAGAGGGGAAAATACATTTAAGAAGCGCAGTTTTTGTAAATGCTTATCTTTATAACGAAAGAAATATTCGGGTTATAAGCGACATTAACGCAGGCGAAGAAAAATCAGACAATCCGTCTGTTACGGTTTATTTCGGTAAAGAAAAAGAAGACCTTTGGAATATTGCCAAAGCGTTTTCGTCGGATACAGAACTAATTAAAAAAGAAAATGAACTTACTTCAGACAGCCTTGATTCAAACAGAATCATTATAATTCCGAGAGTTTAGGGGGTGAGAATATGAATAACACAATTTACTCCGATATTGCAAAAAGAACACAGGGCGATATCTATATCGGCGTTGTAGGTCCCGTAAGAACGGGAAAATCGACTTTTATTAAAAGGTTTATGGATACGCTTGTTATTCCCAATATTGACGGCGATTTCAGGCGTGAGAGGGCTAAGGATGAACTTCCGCAGTCAGCAGCAGGCAGAACAATTATGACAACCGAGCCGAAATTTGTACCCGAAGATTCGGTTGAAATACTTGTTGACGGAAACATTCACCTAAAAGTAAGAATGATTGACTGTGTAGGGTACATAGTGCCGAGCAGTGAAGGATATATAGAAGAAGAGCAGCCTCGTATGGTAATGACTCCCTGGTATGAGGAGGAGATACCTTTTAATATGGCTGCGGAAATCGGTACAAAAAAGGTTATAGAGGAACACTCAACAATAGGGCTTGTAGTTACAACAGACGGAAGCTTCAGCGCTATTCCGCGCGACGAATACGAAGAGGCTGAGGAAAGAGTAATTACTGAGCTTAAAAGCCTTAATAAGCCGTTTGTAGTCGTTTTGAATACGGTTAATCCAACGAGCGGTGAAGCGCGGGAACTTTCCGAAACTTTAAGCGAAAAGTATAACGTTCCCGTAATCCCCGTAAACTGCCTTGAACTTGACGAAAAGGGAATTAATAATATTTTGCAAAAGGTATTATATGAATTTCCCGTAACGTCAATAGGAATAAATCTTCCGGGCTGGTTTAACGCGCTTGACGTTAACGATACAATGCGCAGTAAGATACTCGGCTTAATTAAAACAAACTGCAATTCGGTAAGCAGCGTTCGTTCAGTATCTTCTTTTATCTCGGGTTTGGCTGAAAGTGAAGAAATATCTTCAGCCGATGTTAAGGGTATAAATCTTTCCGACGGTTCGGTGAGCGTTGAACTCGGGATGGATAATTCATATTTTTATACGCTTCTTTCGGAAAAAAGCGGTACTGTTGTAGAAAATGAAGAAGATATACTTAAAGCTTTTTCTTCGCTTGCTTCCGTTAAGAAAAAGTATATGAGAATATCGGAGGCACTCTCTCAGGTTGAAAACAGCGGTTACGGTATTGTTATGCCGACGACTGAAGAACTGTCCCTTGAAGAGCCTGAGATTATGAAACAGGGCGGAAAGTACGGCGTTAGATTAAAGGCTCACGCACCTTCAATTCATATGATTAAATGCAATACATATACCGAGGTTGCGCCCGTTGTCGGAAGCGAGAGCCAGAGCGAGGAACTCGTCACGTATCTTCTCAAAGAATTTGAAAGCAACCCCAACGAAATATGGGATACGGATATATTCGGTAAATCGCTTCACTCACTTGTCAGTGAAGGACTTAATAATAAGCTTTACAGAATGCCTGAGGATGCAAGAAACAAGTTCAGGGAAACGATTGAACGTGTTATAAACGAAGGATGCAGCGGACTAATCTGCATAATTCTGTAAACAAAAAAAGGGCGGATATACCGCCCTTAGTTTTTATTATTATTCGTGCTTAAATGCCTCAAATTCGGTCAGTTCTTTTAAACTGTAATTTCCGATTGCAAGCATTTCGCCTTTTTTGAAATTCTTTCCCGTGCTTTCTTCAACGCCGTATACTTTGGAACAGTTAGGACAAACGAGGAAGAATACGGTTCCGCTTTTAATAAGCGGAAATTCGGGAACTATGGTTTTTTCATCGTTTGAAAAGACAGAAAAGTTTACTTTTTTTCTGCACTCGGGGCAGACAAGCTCAAGCGTTTCACCGACTTCCTTTATTTTCTTTCCGTTGCCTAATCTGTATTTCATAACAATACCTCTCAATAGTTTATATAACTATAATACAATAAATTCCGGATGTGTTCAAGTATGAAAAAAATTATTTTATCATTTATTCTGATTCTTGCTTTGTGTTCGTGTTCCGCTCCTGTTGAAAATAAGGCGAATACCGAGGAGCCGGTTAAAACAAATACTGAGCATATTAAATCCGTTTGGATTACTTATGACGAACTTCACTCGCTGATAGATAATAAGAGTGAAAATGAATTTAAAAATACGGTTGAAAGTGTATTTAAAGAGCTTAAAGAAATGGGCTTTAATACGGTTACGGTTCACGTAAGAGCCTTTGCAGACGCGTTTTACCGCAGTAAATATTTTCCATCGAGCAGATACTGCTTCGGCAATGAGGGGAGCGATATGCCCTTCGACCCGCTTGAAATAATGTGCAATACAGCAAAGAGCCTTAATCTTAACATTGAAGCGTGGATTAATCCGTACCGCGTCAGTAATAAGAATAATTTGAAGGCGCTTTCTGTTAATAACCCCGCAAGAAAACTCGGCAAAAGCAGCGTTTATATCTTCGATGACGGAATCTATTTTAATCCCGCTTCAAAAGCCGTAACAAAACTTATTGTGAAAGGCGTTGAAGAGGTTGTCAAAAATTATCCCGTATCTGCAATTCACTTTGATGATTATTTTTATCCGACCGACGATAAAAAGATAGATAAAAAGGAATATAAAAAATATAAATCAAAAGGCGGGAAACTCAGCCTTTTTGATTTCAGAAGGAAATGTGTCTCGGATATGGTAAAAAGCGTTTACAGCGCCGTTAAACGGATAAACAGCGCGGTTAAATTCGGTATAAGCCCTGCAGCCGATATTGATAGGGATTATAACGAGCTTTATGCCGACGTTGAAAAGTGGGTTAGCGAAAAAGGATACGTTGATTATATCTGCCCTCAGGTATATTTCGGATTCAGAAACGTATATAAGCCGTTTATGTTTACAGTTAAAAAGTGGATGTATATAACGGACTGCGATATGTTTGTCGGACTTCCGCTATATAAAGCGTCACGGGCGGATAAATATGCCGCCCGTGACGATAAAAGTATTATTAATGAATTCAAAAATAATGATAATATTATTTCACGACAGATTACCTATCTTTCAAAACTTGAAAAAGTTAAGGGGATTTACGTTTTCTCTTTCGGCTGCCTTAAAGAAGAACGGTGTAAAAAAGAAGTTGAAAATATGCTGAAAGTACTTAAAGATTACTGATAATACTTCCTGTGCAGACGTCTTTTTTTTCGTCGTAATCTTCAATAATAACGTCGAGCTCTTTGCCGATTATATCTTTATCGGATTTAACCGTAACGGGAATATAGTTTTTGGTGTATCCCTGATATGTGCATTCGTTGTTGCTTTCAAACAGCACCTTGACGGTTTTGCCGAGATTAGATTTCATATTCTCTATTCTGATTGCTTCGCTTTCGGCAATAGCTTTTGCGGCGCGCTCTTCTTTTTCGCTTTTTGTTACGCTGTCCCCGCGTTTTGAAGCGGAAGTTCCTTTTCTTTCTGAGTAGGGGAAAACGTGCACTTTTTCAAAAGCAATTTCCTTAATGAAATCAAGGGATTCTTTGAAATCCTCCTCGGTTTCATCGTGGAATCCGACCATAAAATCAGTTGTAATTGTCGCGTTTTCAAATGCGTTTCTGAGCTTGTTTACAAGCTGTCTGTATTCGTCGGCGGTATAGTGACGGTTCATATTCTTAAGCGTTCTGTCGCAGCCGCTCTGAAGTGAAATGTGAAACTGCGGGCAAAGCTTATCATACTTTTTAAGCTCGCTAATTATCTCGTCTGTAATGTGGTCCGGTTCAAGCGAACCGAGGCGGACTCTTAATATATCGGGATTTTCGCAGCATACTCTTACCGCGTCTGCAATATTAAAGTTTTCGCCCTTACCGTATGC
The DNA here is from genome assembly GCA_905233805.1 of uncultured Eubacterium sp. Taxonomy (GTDB): domain Bacteria; phylum Bacillota; class Clostridia; order Oscillospirales; family Acutalibacteraceae; genus Eubacterium_R. The sequence continues at coordinate 10,244 of CAJOER010000011.1, forward strand.
CGAAAGGTTGATTCCTACCAGTACGATTTCTTTAATGCCGTTTTGCGCCAACTCTTTAATTTCATTTTCAAGGACATCAAGCGGCTTGGAACGCACTCTTCCTCTTGCAATAGGAATAATACAGTAAGAGCAAAAACGGTCGCACCCGTCCTCAATTTTAACAAAAGCACGGATTCTTTCGCTAAATGTATCTATCGAACACTCGGAAAATGCGTCGCCTTTTTCGTGTTTTTCAATATCTATAATTCGTTTTTTGTTTAAGGTGTACTCGTTGATGTATTTCAGGATATCGCCGTCGCTTTTGTTGGAAATTACTATATCCGCGTCAGTTAATTCTTCAGCGTCACCGGGAAACGCCTGAGGCATGCAGCCCGTAAGAATTACGGCGGAATCGGGATGGTTTCTTTTATATTTTCTGACATTCTGTCTTGTCTTCCGGTCAGCTGTTGCAGTGACGGTACATGAATTGACAATATAAAAGTCAGCCTCTTCTCTCGGAGAGACTATTTCAAACCCTGCTTTTTTCAGAAGCTCGGCCATATATTCGGTTTCGTACTGATTAACCTTGCATCCAAGGGTGTAAAATGCGGCTTTCATACTGTATCCTTTCGTTTGATTTTGTTATTATAACAAATTAGCGGCATTTTTACAATATTAATTGAATATTATTAAGTGGTGATTTATATGAAAAGAATAATAAGTGTAATTTTATGCGTTATAATTATAATGCTGTTTCCGCTGAATGCGCTTGCAAAAGACAGTGATAAACTCGATTTCGTTAAGGCAAAATCAGTCGCATTAATGAATATGGATACGGGTGACTTGCTCTATGCCGAAAATGAATATGAGCATCTTTCTCCCGCTTCTGTTACAAAAATAATGACAATACTTCTTGTTCTTGAAGCGATTGACAGCGGAAAGATTAAACTTGAAGATAAGGTAACTGCAAGCGAGACAGCGGTATCAATGGGCGGTTCTCAGATTTGGCTCGAAAAAGGCGAGATAATGACAGTAAACGAGCTGTTTAAAGCGGTCGTTATCGCCAGTGCAAATGACGCCTGCACAGCGCTTGCCGAATACGTAGGCGGCTCCGTTACCTCTTTTGTATCAATGATGAATGAGCGCGCCGAACAGCTCGGGTGTAAGAATACTAATTTTGAAAACTGTAACGGTCTTGACGATACTGCTAAAAATCACTATTCCTGCGCATATGATTTAGCCGTTATGTCCTGCGAAGTAATGAAACATAAGTTAATTGAAAAGTATACGACGGTATGGCTTGATTCGCTGAGAAACGGAAAAACCGAACTTAATAATACGAATAAGCTTATTAATTCATATAAAGGTTTAACGGGGCTGAAAACGGGTACTACTTCAAATGCGGGCTTCTGTATTTCGGCTACTGCTAAAAGAGATAATATGCACCTTGTAAGCGTTGTACTCGGCTCGGAAACAAGCGACGACAGATTTGATACTGCTGCTCAGCTTCTTGACTGGGGATTTTCAAATTATAAGATGATTAGGGCTGAGCCTGATATAGATAAGATACCGCAGGTTAAGGTTATTTCAGGCGATATTAAAAGCGTAACGCCGGTTATAGATGATAAACTAATTTTTGCCATTAATAAATCAGATGAAAGGTTTTCGTATAATTATAATATTCATAAGCAACTTAACGCTCCCGTTTCAAAAGGCGACAGCCTCGGGCATATCGATATAGTAGGGGAGTCGGGAGTAATTAAAAGCATTAACGTTGTATCACCGATGGACATATCAAAAACCTCGTTAAAGCATATTTTTACAAAAATTCTTTTTAGTATCTAACGCAATAGATTATTCTTTGATTTTATTGACTAATTTTCGGACTTGTTGTAAAATAAATGTATATTATTTTGAAAGGATGATTATATGAAAAAAACATTATCAATTCTGTTGGCACTTATGATGACAGTTTCGGTTGTTTTGGTGCCGATGACGGCATTTGCCGACAATATACTTAATTCGGTAAAAGTTTCTTACTATTCCGAATACTTAAAAGCCGGGGTTCAGAAAGACTGGTTCTTCGATATTGAAGATGAATACTATGAGTGTTATCACATTGTCACTTCAAGTAAAGATACCGGTTTATTTAAAAAGTCCGGAAGCAATTATGAAAAGTATAAAAAGAAATTAGTTACAGCCGGGGAATATGCTTATTATTTTAAGATAGTAATTGACGACGGTTGTAAGTTCAGTAATACGTTCACATGTTCTCTTACTGACAAGAAGTTTAAACTTGAACAGGTAAGTGATGGTGCACATGAAAAAATGTACCGCGTTGTCGGTCTTAAAGCAAGAAATGCTATTGACTCCATTTTTTTAACAGCAGATTATTTACCTTCAGAAATTGCAGACACTAAAAAGGTTAAGAATCTTAAAGCTAAATACGCATATACTGAGCAGCTGAAACTCAGCGGCTCCTATATTAAGATTGAAAAAGCTTATTTTATTAAAGATACTAAAAAGTGGTTGAAGGCTAAACCGACTAAGGATAAGAAACTTATCGGTAAATATTACCTTGTAGTTATTCTTAAATCTAATTCAAAAGATACGGATATAGAAAGATATTGCAGTTTAGTCATTAAAGCTAAAAATGAGAGATTCGAAAAGTATTCTTGTGCTCATAAGAAAATAGATAAGGACAGCTATGCATTCTGTATCAGAATAAAAGCGGATTCCGTAACAAAAAAGAATTCGAAATATAATCTTAATAATAAGAGAAACGGCTTTAAAGCCTCATTAGTTGAAAGTGAAAAAGCCAGAAATTCTGTAAAGGGCAAAACAGTCGTAATTCCCAAAACTGTTAAAGCAAAAGGTGTAGGAAGTTTAAAGGTTAAGATGATTGACTGGTTTGGCTTCAGTTACACCGACATTAAGGGTGTTGTAATTCCCAAAACCGTTACTGAAATTGGTTATTATGCGTTTGAATACTGTACTAATCTGAGTTCTGTAAAAATCCCTAAATCCGTTACAAGAATCGGTTACAGCGCTTTTGCCGATTGCAGAAAACTTTCTTCAGTAAACATTTCTAAAAATGTTAAAAAGATTGATGGTGCTCCGTTCAGATACAATTCCAAACTTAAGAAGATTAACGTTGAAAAGAGCAGTAAGAATTTCAAATCGGTAGACGGTGTTCTTTACAATAAAAAAATGACCGTTCTTATTCAGTATCCTGCGGGTAAGAAAGATAAAAAGTTTAAAGTTCCTTCAAGCGTTAAAAAGATAGATGTTGCTGCATTTGAAGGCTGTAAGTATCTTACGGAAGTTTCTATACCCAAATCCGTTCAGACAATTGCGGCTCACGCATTTGAATCATGCCCGAATCTGAAAGTTGTAAAACTTGAAAAGGGAATCAAGCTCGGTAAAATCGGCGAAAGGGCGTTCGGTACATATTATAATAAGTATTATGAACGCAAGTTATCAGGCGTAAAAGTATATTATAAAAATTCAGAAGCTAAAAAGCGCCTTGAGGAATATAACAAATTGATGTATAAAGGATGGGGAATTAAAAACTGTATTAATATTAAAAAAGGATAAATATTTAAAGCGGCGTCTGTAAAGACGCCGTTTTTGTTATTGACTATTTAATGGAAATAATATAAAATAAAAGTATATTATTTTTGAAAGGATGATTTTATGAAAAAAACTATCAGTACATTACTTGCATTATTAATGCTTTTTACAAGCGTTATTGTGCCTTACACGGGACTTGCCGATGACGATGAAATTACACGGGTTTCCAGAATTGATTTGAGTATCGAGCAGTTGCCGCAGGAACTTGGCGACAAGAACGTTGTAAAAAATGTTAAAGTTTATAATGTTGAAGATTCAACATACGAGAAGATTAGTAATTCAAAATTCAAGGTAAAAAAAGCATATATAACTAAAAGTGATTACACTGATAAATGGTTTAAACAAAAAGCCCTTAAGGATAAAACCATTGCAGGCAATTATAACCTTGTAATAGTATTAAAAGCAACTGACTCTAATGTAGTATTAGACGACAGCAATTATGAAGTGACTTATAAAGTAAAAGGCTCAAAATATAATACATGGTGCGATACTGTAAAGTTTATTTCCGACACTGAATATGCAATCTGTTTCAGATGTTATGCTTATAGTGTATCCAGAAAAGGCGTTTCTTATTATCATAAGAAGAATAAAACTGTTTATGCCGCAATTGATTATAACAACGAGAAAAAGTATAAGAATAAAACTTTGACAATTCTTTCTAACGTCAAGGGATATAAGGTAACAGCTCTTTCAAGCTATGCTTTTGCTTACACTAAGATTAAAGGCGTAAAGATTCCGAAGACAGTTACCGAAATCGGATATAATGCATTTTCTTATTGCAGTAAACTGACTTCTCTTAATATTCCTAAAAATGTTAAGAAAATTGAAGGTTCACCTTGCAGAAGTGCCTATAAGCTTAAGAGTATCGGCGTTGCCAAGGGAAGCAAATACTTTAAGTCGGTAAACGGCGTTCTTTATAATAAGAAGAGGACTGTTCTTGTTCAGTATCCTGCCGGTAAGAAAGGTAAAAAGTTTTATGTTCCTTCAGGCGTCAGAAAAATTGACGTAGGTGCATTTGAGGGATGTAATAAGCTGACTGAGCTAACTTTGCCTAAATCGGTAAAAACAATTAATTCTTTTGCTTTCAGAGATTGTGATAATCTTAAGAAAATTGTAATCCCGAGCGGAAGCAAACTTGAGAAGATTGAATATTTTGCACTCGGTCTTAAATATGACGAGAAGAAAGAAAAATATGTAAGTAGCGGTGTTAAAGTTTACACTAAGAGTGCTAAAGTTAAAAAAGCAATTAAAAAGTATAATAAAGAAGTTTATAAAAACTTCAGAGTTAAGAATTGTGTTAAGATTAAATAACATAAATTTAACAATATGAAGAGTTTTTTCAAAGAAAAACTTAACAGCAAAACGGCGCTTATAATTATTATAGGCGCTTTTTGCGTTGGCTTTTTTAATGAAGGTGTATGCGCATTTGCAGGCGTTGTATTGTCTGTATTACTTTTAATTAAACTTTTTGGCAGTAACAGGATAATTATTGAAAAAAGCCTTGTTTCCGTTACGGTAGCCATAGCGTGCTTCGGTTTTCTTATAGTGTCGATATGGGGATATGATAAATTCAATTCACTTCTTGGATTTATTAAGTTTTTCCCATTGCTTCTTTACTGGCTGATAATGTGTCAGGAGGGAAGAGAAGAGGGCGAAAAGGCACTTTTTGTTGTTCCTTATGCCGGCGCTGTAATGACGCTGATATCTCTCCCGCTTTCTTATATAACTCCCGTAAAAGACTACTTTTCTGTAAAGGGAAGACTAAGCGGATTCTTTCAGTATCCAAGCACGTTTGCGCTGTTCCTTATAATCGGAATTATAATAATCGCTTGCGAAGGCAGGTTCAGTTTTATTAAGGTTGCCGTTGCAGCAATTCTTATGCTGGGCATTTTTATGAGCGGCAGCAGAACCTCATTTATTGTTTTTGCCCTAAGCGTTGTTGGTATTGTTCTTATTTCCGAGAATAAAAAACTGAAATTAACGCTGCTAAGCGTATTTGTCCGGCAGGGAAGAGCAGTCCTTTTACAAGGTTCCTTACAATTTCGTCAACTTCCGTTACGCTTAAAGGAAGACTCCTTTATATAAAGGATGCAATAAGATTTATTTTAAAGCATCCTTTCGGTATAGGATATATGGGCTATTACTTCGCTCAGGGCAGCTTCCAGACAGGCCTTTATTCAAATACGTTTGTTCATAACGAGCTTTTGCAGATTATGATTGATATCGGCTGGATTCCCGGAATTGCCGTTGCCGTATGCGTTGTTAAGGCGATTATTTCAAAGAATATTACGCCATTTAAGAAATTAATTATAGCCGCAATCTTCCTTCACTCGATGCTTGATTTCGACCTTCAGTATTTGGTTATCGGATTTATTGCTTTAACTTGTATGTATGAAGGCGAAAACAACATTGAAGTTAAGACGAATTCTGCTGTTAAAACCGTTGTTGCAGCTCTCCTCGCAGTGATATGCATTACAGGCTTATACCTCGGTTCGTCTTCGCTTATGTATCAGCTCGGCAAGAGCGATACAGCGGTAAAAATATGCAAGTATAACACTATGGCGCAGCTTGACTTTTTGCGCTATGGGGACGAAGTTGACGAACTGAACGGCGTTGCCGATACGGTTATTAAAAACAATAAACACGTGTCAAACGCTTACAGTGTAAAGGCGCTTTGCGCTTATTCCGAGGGCGACGTTGAGCAGACGATAGAGTATAAGAAAAAAGCTATTGAGTGCAACAGGTATTTTCAGGACGAATATACTGACTTTGCAGGTATGCTTGTAAGTGCTGCTCAGCTTTATGCAGAGCAGGAGGATTATGACAGCGCACAGTACTGTCTTGATGAGCTTGTTGAACTTAATAACACAATTGATGAAGTAAACTCTTCTACGGATAAGCTTGCATATGACCTGCCCGATTCTCCCGAGATTTCTTTACCCGACGAGTATAAATCATTTATTGAAGAGGCTGAATAATCAATATATTTAACCCGTTTATACTATATTTTCGAAATATGCATATAATTTAATATGCGATATATAAATAAATGTTGATTTTTTTGTCGATATGTAGTATAATCCTTGCTATAATTTTATTTAGTAATTAAATAAGAGGTTAAATATATGTTTAAACTTGAAGACAGATATGTTCAGTCCTTTATAAATCAGGCGGATTATTCCGCTATGGTTTCAAAGACTGTTGCTGCTGACAAAATTCTCCGCGACGGTAACGGCGAGGGGAACGACTATCTCGGCTGGGTTAATTTACCTGAAAATTACGATAAAGAAGAATTTGCCGAAATTAAAAAAGCAGCGGAGTATATCAAGAATAATGCCGACGTTCTTATCGTTATAGGAATAGGCGGTTCATATCTCGGCGCAAGAGCCGTAATTGAGGCTATCAAGTCCCCGAATTACAATCTTCTGAAAAAGAGTACGCCGCAGATATATTTTATTGGTAATTCTATCAGCCCGTCTTCGCTCAATGAGATTGTAGCGCTTTGCGAAGGCAAGGATATTGCCGTTAACGTTATATCCAAGAGCGGAACAACTACTGAGCCTGCAATAGCTTTCAGAGTATTCAGAGAGCTTGTTAACAGCAGATATTCTAAGGAAGAGGCTGCAAAGAGAATTTTCTGTACAACTGATAAGAATAAGGGCACTCTTAAAGAGCTTGCCGATAATGAGGGTTATAAGACTTTTGTTGTTCCCGACGATGTAGGCGGACGTTACTCGGTTCTCACCGCGGTAGGTCTTCTACCTATTGCAGTAGCTGGAATTGATATTGACGCGCTTATGAAGGGCGCAGCAGACGCTATGAACGACTGTGCCTCAATACGTGACGTTGAAAACAGCGACGTACTGAGATATGTCGTTTTACGCAATCTCTTTTATAACTATGGAAGAAAGTGCGAATGCTTCGTTTCTTACGAGCCTTCAATGGCTATGTTCAACGAATGGCTCAAACAGCTTTTCGGCGAGAGCGAGGGTAAGGACGGAAAGGGACTTTTCCCGGTATCCACCGTATTTTCAACCGACCTTCATTCGCTCGGCCAGTTTATTCAGGAGAGCGGAAAAGGCCTTATGTTTGAGACCGTAGTTAAATTCAATAACTGCGATAACGATTACGTTATCGGCTCCCAGGAGGGTAACCTTGACGGTCTTAACTTCCTTTCGGGCGAAAAGATGAGCGTTGTTAACGAAAAAGCAAGGCTCGGTACTCTCCTTGCGCACACCGAAGGCGGAGTGGAAAATCTTGTAATTGAACTTGACAAAATTGACGAATACAATATAGGCCAGCTTATTTATTCTTTTGAATATGCCTGCGCTGTATCGGGTTACGTTCTCGGCGTTAATCCGTTTAACCAGCCCGGCGTTGAAAGTTACAAGAAGAATATGTTTGCTCTTCTCGGTAAACCCGGATATGAGAGCGAAAAAGAAAGGCTTGAAAATCAACTGGGTTTATGATAAACTATCAATACGGATAAGCCTCAACTTGTCCCGAAAGTAACCCGTTTTGGAGGAATAAAAATGATTAGAGTAATTATCGGTAATAAAGGTCACGGCAAAACAAAGAGACTCATAGAACTCGTAAATAACTGTACTGCCGAATCTGACGGTAACGTTGTATGCGTAGAAAAAGAACCTAAGCTTACTTATGACGTATCATCAAGAGCAAGACTTTTAGAAACCGATACATATGCGATAAAAGGCCACAAGGCGCTTTACGGATATCTTGCCGGAATCTGTGCAGGAAACTATGACGTAACCGATATTCTTGTTGACGCAACATTTAAGATTGTAGGAAGAGAATACGATAAGCTGATTCAGTTTTTTGATATGCTTTCGGAACTCAGCGAAGCAACCGACGTAAACTTTTATTTTACGCTTAGCTGTGATAAAGATGATTTACCTGTTGAGGTATTTGATTTCTGTGAAGAAGTATAAAATAATATTTTTTCGGAGCTGTTAATTCAGCTCCGTTTTTTTTGTTGTATTTTCTTATATCGGAGTACTAATGTGTAAAAGCATTAAATAAGAAAGGTAAGGGAATACATATGAGAATACTTATGAGAGGCGCAATAGACCCGTTGGAAGTCATGTCTCCGTCTAAATTCATTATTGAAAACCACACCGGCGGAAACATTGGCAATTTACTGTATTTAAGCAGTATTGCAAGAACGATTCTGACTGATGGCACCGTTATCGACTACGTTAACCTGAAAAGGCAGAGGATAGACGACGAATATATAGAATATGTAAATGAAAATTATGATATTTTTCTTATTCCGCTTGCCAACGCTTTTAAATTGAAAGGTCATGACGAGCTAACTATAATTTCGCGATTTGTTAAAAAGCTTAAAATCCCGTGCTGTATTATCGGCGTGGGAATTCAGCAGATGCTCTTTTCCGATGAATCGTTTTATGATTATTACAAGTACAATGATGAAGCAAAGGAAATGCTCAGCGCAGTGCTTGAAAAATCTCCTATTATAGGCGTCAGGGGAGAATACAGCGCCGATTATCTTAAAACACTCGGATTTATCCCCGAAAAAGATTATACCGTAATAGGATGTCCTTCGCTTTTTACTTACGGTGAAAACCTGCCGAAAACAAAAATAATATATTTGACACGTTTTTCTAAGATTGCCTTTAATTCGAAGAGCGAGTGGGAGCAGCAGGAGTTTTATACCGATTTTATTGACTATTTAAAAATGAATATGAACAGGTTCGAAAACACCGTATATGTTCAGCAGAGAATAGATGACATAAGAATGATTTATCTTGACACTCTCAAACAAAATCTTAAAAAGAATAAGTTTTATGATGTGTCTAAAGCGATTAGTTTTACTAATGCAAACAGCTGGATTGAGTATCTTAAAAACAGCGTTGACTTTTCTTTCGGCTCGCGTATTCACGGTAATGTTGCCGCAATTCTCGGAGGAGTGCCGTCCGTAACCGTTCCTTTTGATAAAAGGGTTTATGAGCTTGCCGACTATCATAATATCCCTATGATTGATTATAAGAGCATTAATGAAGATTTAAACTTATACGACGTATTTAATAATGCCGATTTTTCATCCATTCAGCGCGGACACAAAGAGAGATTCGTGCATTATATTGACTTCCTTCATAAAATCGGACTTAAAACCGTTTACGATTCCAAACGCGCATCGGAATTTCCTTACGATAAAATTATGAAAAGCAGAACATATCCGGGCGTAATTGAATCATATGACGCGTTACCGTATGAAGAAAAGGCGAACCGATACCGCGAGGCATTTTTGATGTATTCAGATAAGCTTGACAATCTTAAAAGACAGCTATAATCAACAATAGAATTATTTTACTATTGACAAATTATAATTAAATATATATAATACATAGGTACAATTATGAGGTGGTATATATGCAGCTCGATTTTACTAACATATTCAATTCTTCCTGCGACGCTGTTGACGTCGATTATTCACTCTCACTTGAAGATTTTGAATATGGCACTTATAAGCCACTCAAAGACGGTGCCAAAGTAAAGGGCAGAGCATATTCAAGAGCCGACGTCGCTCATCTCGATTTAAATATCTCGTTTGATTTTTACGGAATCTGCGACCGCTGCGCCGACGAGTTTAAGCGTGCGTATTCCTTCGATATATCGAAGATAGTTGTGGAAAGCCTTGAAAACGAGCTTGATGATGACGGCTATGCAATCACCGAAAATAAGATTCTTGATATAGATGATTTGGTATATCAGGAAATTCAGCTGTTTTTACCGCATAAAATGCTTTGCAGTGACGATTGCAAGGGACTGTGTACAAAATGCGGTACTAATCTTAACAGAGAAGAGTGCAACTGTAAAAAGGACGTTGACCCGCGTTTGGAAGCGCTCCTTCAGCTGCTTGATTAATAAACAATTACTTTTATTCATAAATAAGGAGGAAACTAAAATGGCAGTACCTACCAGAAGAACTTCTAAGGCAAGAAAGAATAAGAGACGTTCAAGCGTTTGGAAGATTGATGCTCCTACACTTGTTAAATGCCCTAACTGCGGCGGTTACACCGTACCTCATAAGGTATGCAAGAACTGCGGCTCTTATAACGGTAAAGAAGTTATAAGCATGGACTGATTAATGCTGGGACGGCTTAATAAGCCGTCCTTATTTATAATTATTGAGGTATTATTATGGCAAAACCCGTTGTTGCAATTGTCGGTAGACCTAACGTCGGCAAGTCAACGCTTTTCAATAAACTTATCGGCTCGCGCCTTTCCATAGTTGACGATACTCCCGGCGTTACGAGAGACAGAATTTACGGCGACTGCGAATGGCTGAAATATAAGTTTTTACTTGTTGATACTGGCGGTATTGAGCCGTATTCGGATGACGTCATCCTTTCTCAGATGAGAAATCAGGCGCAAATCGCTATTGAAACCGCTGACGTTATTGTTCTGGTCTGCGACTTGAAGTGTGGCGTAGTAGCCTCCGACCAGGAGGTTGCCGCTATGCTTTTAAAATCGAATAAGCCTATCGTGCTGTGCGTTAATAAGTGCGATAAAATCGGCGCGCCTGACCCTGACTTTTACGAGTTTTATAATCTCGGCCTCGGCGACCCGATTGCAGTATCCTCGATTCACGGCCACGGCACGGGTGATTTACTTGACGAGGTTGTCAAATACTTTCCCGAACCTTCTGAGGATGACGAGGAAGATGAAGAGATTGTTAACGTCGCCGTTATCGGTAAGCCTAACGTCGGCAAGTCCTCACTTGTTAATAAAATCTGCGGTGAAGAGCGCGTAATTGTATCCGATATTGCCGGTACGACGAGAGATACTACCGATACTTTCATTGAAAACAGTTACGGTAAGTTCAATTTCATTGATACTGCAGGGCTCAGACGTAAGAGCAGAGTTAACGACGATATTGAAAAGTATTCAATTATCCGTGCAAGAATGGCAGTTGAACGCGCCAACGTCTGCGTTATTATGATTGACGCTACAGTCGGCTTTACAGAGCAGGACAGCAAGGTTGCAGGAATTGCTATGGAGCAGGGGAAAGCCTGTATAATTGCAGTTAATAAATGGGACGCTGTTGAAAAAGACGGTAATACGATGAAAGAGTTTACCGAAAAGCTTTCAAATGATTTTTCGTTTATTTCATATGCTCCGTTCCTGTTTATTTCTGCAAAAACGGGCCAGCGTATCGATAAACTCTTTGAATTGATTGTATACGTACATTCTCAGAATTCAATGAGAATATCTACGGGAAGGCTTAACGAGGTTCTTGCGGTTGCTACGGCAAGAGTACAGCCTCCAACCGATAAGGGAAGAAGGCTGAAAATATACTATATGACTCAGGCGTCCACAAGACCGCCTACATTTGTTTTTTTTGTAAACCGCGCTGACCTTTTCCATTTTTCGTATCAGCGCTACCTTGAAAATCAAATCCGCGAAATATTCGGACTTGACGGAACGCCTATACGTTTCATAATCCGAGAGCGCGGCGAGGGCAAGAAATAAAAAACAAACCGTCCGAAAGGACGGTTTTTAATTTGATTAATTAAGCTCTTTCAACCTTACCTGAACGAAGGCATCTTGTGCAAACATATACTCTTTTGGGAGAGCCGTTAACGATAGCCTTAACTCTCTTGATATTAGGCTTCCAAGTTCTGTTGCTTCTTCTGTGTGAGTGTGATACCTTAATACCGAAGGAAACGTCTTTTCCGCAGTATTCACATTTAGCCATTTGCGAACACCTCCTTATAAATTTAGAACGCATAAATATTACCACAATCTAACATAAAATGCAAGTGTTTTTTTAATTTATTTTAATAAAGTGTAAAATTACGGGCTAATTTGTATTATTTCTTGATTTTATACACGATATATTGTATAATTGCAATGTATTAATTTATATATTATTATATGGAGGTTAAAAGAATGGCCGGTACAAAAGACGTAAAAAATGACAGAAGAGCTGCACTTGATTCAGCTATAAAACAAATTGAAAAACAGTATGGCGAAGGCGCTATTATGAGAATGGGCGAAAGCAAGCATTTAAAGGTTGACGCTATATCAACAGGCTCGCTCACTCTCGATATTGCTACCGGAATCGGCGGACTTCCCAAGGGAAGAATTATTGAGATATACGGACCTGAATCATCGGGTAAAACAACCCTTGCGCTTCACTGCGTTGCGGAAGCACAGAAACTCGGCGGCGAGGCTGCTTTCATTGACGCAGAGCATGCTCTTGACCCGATTTATGCAGAGAACCTCGGTGTAGACGTTGATTCACTTCTCGTAGCACAGCCTGATAACGGCGAGCAGGCTCTTGAAATTACAGAACAGCTTGTACGTTCCGGCGCTATTGATATTATTGTTGTAGACTCTGTTGCAGCTCTTGTTCCGAAATCTGAAATTGAAGGCGATATGGGCGATTCACACGTAGGCCTTCACGCAAGACTTATGTCACAGGCACTCAGGAAGCTTGCAGGTGCTATCAATAAGTCAAACTGTATTATTATCTTTATCAATCAGCTTCGAGAGAAGGTCGGCGTTATTTACGGTAATCCCGAGGTAACAACCGGCGGACGTGCTCTTAAATTTTACGCTTCAATGAGAATTGACGTAAGAAGAATTGAGCAGATTAAGGCACCCGGAAACGAATTTGTAGGTTCGCGTACGAGAGCGAAGATTGTTAAGAATAAGGTTGCTCCTCCGTTCAAGCAGGCTGAATTCGATATTATGTACGGAACGGGTATTGATAAGGACGGCGAAATCTGCGACCTTGCAGTAAGTCTCGGAATTATCAAGAAGAGCGGTTCGTGGTTCTCATACGGGGAGACGCGTTTCCAGGGAAGAGATAAGCTTAAAGAAGTTCTTGACGCTATGAAATCAGACGAATCCGCAGTTGAGGAAGCTCCCGCTCCCGCACCTCAGGAACCCGTAATTGTTACGGAGCCGAGAGCGGCCGCAAGAGCAAAACTTGATATTGCGATTGACGATGACGACGAATAATTAAAATTATGATAATATCACACACAAAGGGCAGGGGGAAGAAAATCCACCTGCTCATTGATAATGAGTACAAAATTACAACGGATATTGATTTCTGGGCTGAACATTACATAAAAGACGGAACGGAAATTGATGAGGACGAGTGGGAAGAACTTGTTGAAAGTATCAATTATCGTAAAGCAGTTAACAAGTGCTACGACCTGCTTTCAAGACGCGACCACAGCGTAAAGGAACTTAAAACAAAGCTCCTTCGTACTGTTGATGAAAACAGCGCCGAAAAAGCAATTAACCGAATGCTTGAACTCGGCTATCTTGATGATGAAAAATATGCTCAAAAACTGCTTGAACATCTTATAAATAATAAGAATATGTCAAAGTCTTTTATTAGGCAGGAAATGTATAAAAGGGGAGTCCCTACCGAAATTTCTTCCTCGCTTCTTGAAGATGCAGAGATTGATAACGTTGAGAGCATAAAGGAACTCATTATTAAAAAATATAAAACTAAACTCAGCGCCGAGGGCGGCACGGATAAGGTAATTGCCGCGCTGATGAGAAAAGGCTTTTCTTTCAGCGATATAAAAACGGCGCTTGAAGAATTTGAAGATGAAGAAATTTAAAGTCGGTATGATATCACTCGGCTGTCCCAAGAATCAGGTGGACGGCGAAATAATGCTTACAAAGCTTGCTCAGGCAGGCTTTGAAATTGTAAGCAGAATTGAAGACAGTGATATTATTATCGTAAATACCTGCGGATTTATTGAATCGGCTAAAACCGAGGCGATTGAAGCGATACTTGAAGCCGCAGAATATAAGTCTGCAGGGCTTATCAGCGCAAGCGTTGTTACCGGCTGCCTTGCCG
>CAJOER010000011.1:24738-25460 GCA_905233805.1 uncultured Eubacterium sp.
GTAATAGGCATAGACGCAGACGGTGATATAGTAAAGGTATGCAGGAAGGCGATTGTTGGGCTGACAACCGAGTTTTTCCCGGATAAACGCTTGCTTCCTCTTGATGATAAAAGAAGCCCTTCGACGCCCTCTCACTGGGCATATCTTAAAATTGCCGAGGGTTGTGACAACAGGTGCTCTTACTGCGCTATTCCCGCAATCAGGGGCGGTTTCAGAAGCCGTACAATTGAGTCAGTTGTAAGCGAAGCCGAGGACCTTGCGTCAAGGGGCGTAAAAGAACTTATTCTTATTGCGCAGGATACTACTAAATACGGCGAGGATTTATACGGCGAATTTAAACTCGACGAGCTGTTAAAGAATTTGGTCACGGTTGACGGTATTGAGTGGATAAGGCTTTTTTACTGCTATCCGCAGAGAATAACAGATTCTCTTATCGATGTCATAGCACGCGAGGATAAAATCTGTAATTATATCGATATTCCTCTTCAGCACGCCGATAAGGACGTTTTAAGGTCTATGAACAGGCTAGGTGACGGCGAAGAATATGAAGCGCTTATTTCAAAAATGAGAGCGAAAATAGACGGCCTTTCGCTACGTACAACTTTTATGGTCGGTTTCCCGGGCGAAACTGATGAACAGTTTGAAAACCTCTGCAATTTCGTTAAGGACGTAAAGTTTGATAAAATGGGTTGCTTTACCTTTTCTCCCGAGGAGGATACGCC
>CAJOER010000012.1 GCA_905233805.1 uncultured Eubacterium sp.
GTCCTATGCCGAAAACCTGAAAATCAACGGCGAAAGCAGGGAAACTAAGGATATTGAACTTGCAGTTAAAACGGGCGAAACGGAGATTGAGCTTGAATTCGATACGCCCGCATATTTAAAGGAAAGGCCCGAAAAACTTTTCGTTCTTAAAAAGGGCTCGCTTCTTTTCTCGCTTCCCGTAAAAAATGAAAAGAGAAAGCGCGAATATGTAAGGCACGGCGTTGAAAGAAAATTCCCGTACTGCGACTGGGAGCTTATACCTCAGAGCGACTGGAACTATGCGTTTTGCGGTAACGGTTTTACCGTAAATTATAACGGCGTTGGGGACTTCCCGTTTTCGGAAAGCAGCCCGCCCGTAACCGTCAGCGCAGATATGCAGAAAATCAACTGGGGACACAGATTTATGTTTAAAACAGTCTGTGCGAAAACTCCCAAATCCGCAAAGCCGCTTTCCGAAAAAGAGCGGATTGAGCTTTACCCCTACGGCTGCGCAAAGCTGCGAATGACCGAAATGCCGATAGTAAAAAATGAGGATTGAAATAGATAAAGGCACCGAGTGTGCCTTTATTATTTTATTGACGGTTTAACGTATTGATTTGATTTTTTCTATATGATATAATGGCATTAATATAATAATTCTTTAAAGGAAGGGAAAGTATGAAAAAAGAAAACGTTAACGAAGCGGTTGTAAGGCCGCCAGGAACGCTTTCCGGTATTGAGGGAAAATGCGTTACAAAATTTGAATATGTCTGCCTTATTCTTGCAAGGGTAGGCGGTATGTTCGGTACAACGCTTACGGGTACCCTTGCAACTGCTTTTTTGCACGAGCTTTATTACGGACCCGTAGGTGTCAGCGCAGACAGAATTGCAAAAATCGGCGCAGGTATGACAACGCTTACAACCCTGCTCGGTATCGTTGTAGGACTTTTTGCGGGCATTATCGTTCAGAAATGGAAAACCAGATGGGGCAGATACCGTCAGTGGTATATTATCTGCCTTATTCCCATATTTGCTACAACCGTATTGTATTTCTGGGTGCCCAAAGGCTGGACCGTTCAGCAGATGATTATTTTAAGATATACGGTTGCCTGCTGTCAGACAGTATTCAATATTTTCAACAACTTCGGTCAGAATGTCGCTCAGGTTATCTCTCCGAACCCGAAGGAGAAAAAGACGGTTGCAACGGTATGGCAGTTATCGTATTATATCGGATACGGCGGAGCATACGGAGCAACCTTTGTTTACGGACTGTTTAGCGATGATAAAAACAAAATGTATATGACTCTTGCAATTGTTGCGGCAATAGTCACGGCTTTCGGTAACCTTATGTGCGGTCTTTTCTGTCATGAGAGAATTGAACTGCCCAAAAAGGAAAAGGTCAAGGTTTCAAAAGCCTTGTTTTCACTGTTCAAATACAAGAATTACCGCGCTTATCAGTATATGCAGTGGGCTAATACGCTTGCCGCTCTCGGCAAGTTCTCAACCCTACTTGCGGCAATTACGGTGGGCTCTTCGAAGAACCTTCTGTTAACTCTTCCTACCGCGGTAGGTACGGTAGTCGGCAATGTTATTACTGCTAAAATTTCAAAGAAATATGAGCCTACAAAGCTCTTGAAATTCTGCGGACCTTATTCTATGTGTTCAGCTTTGGTTCTGTTCTTCATCTGTTTTGCAGAGGCAAAGATGGGAATTATGTTTTTCAAGGGATGGAATAGTATATTTTTCTATGTGTTCTATTTCCTGTTCGGCGTAGGCATTGGCGTTCAGGAACTTTCAAAATCTCACTTCGACGTCGAATATTTCGACTATCTCGAATGGCAGACGGGCGAAAGAATGGAAGCTATACAGGGTATTATACCCGACTGGATTACCAAGGCGCTCAATTACCTCAAGGACCTTGCAATCCCGTTTATGATTGCATGGGTTGGATATGAATCATCCGTTGAAGGCGACCTCGTAAAAACAATGCAAGCAAAACCGGATTATTTAGACACCTGCCTGTGGCTGCTTGCCTTCCTGCTGTTCGGCTATTCGCTGGCTAACGTAATCAAGGCGCTCGTTCTTAAGTTTATCTATAATGTTGAGGGCGAAACCAAGCAGAAGATGTATAAAGAACTCGAAGAAATGCGCGCCGAAAGACACGCTGAAAATGAAGCGCTTAACAGCGCAAAAACCGTAACGGAAGAAGCATAATGAATTTTGTTAACGTGCTTGATAATAAAGGTGTTTATGCCGACGGCGTAAACGACGATACAAAAGCGCTGCAAAAATGTATTGACGAGGTAAAAAACGGCGGAACGGTATATTTTCCGGACGGAGTTTACCTCGTCTCTGCCGCGCTTATATTCTATTCAAATCAATATTTACGCTTTTCGGATAATGCAAGAATTTTAAGAAGTGGTAAAAGCAATCCGCTTACTAGATATCTTCTTGCCTCTTATTCCGAAAAGGACTGGTCAGGATACTGCGGAACTCACGACGTTGTGATTTCCGGCGGTATTTTTGACGGTAATGAAAGCTTAACAGAAAAATCAACGCTTGTTAATACAGTCCACTGTAAAAATATTGTTATAGAAAACTGCCGCTTTGTTAACTGCTCTAAATGGCATTGCGTTGAGCTTAATTCAACTGAAAACGCAACCGTAAAAAACTGTGTTTTTGACGGCAGAACCTATACCTTAAAATGTGACGAGCTTCATAACGAGCTTATCCAGCTTGACTGGCCGCACATTGGTTCATATGGCCCCGTATATAACTGCAACGGTGAGCTTATTGGTTTTTGCGTTGACGATACCCCCTGTAAAAACGTGCATATTGAATCCAACGTATTTAAGTGCAACGGTTTTCCCGCAATCGGTCATCACGACGATTGCCCGCATTGCGATATAGTTATAAGCAATAATGTGTTTGACGGCTCCGCCTCAGGCTACGGCAGGAGCAGGGGATATATTATTTTTACGCCTTCGGTTTTTAAAGTTAAGATTGTTGAAAATAGTTTTATTGCACCCGAAAAATCGCAAGCCCCCAATATCGGCATAGTGTTTGAAAGTGCCGATAAAGCGGCGCTTTTCTGTGAAAATAACAATTTCAGCGGCTATTATTCGGATAAGGTTATTTATTCCGATAACAGCTATTAATCACATAACGGAGGAGATAATATGAAACCGTTAAAGTTTTATCTTATAACCGATACCCATTACTTTAAAAATTCAATAGGCGCCTACGGAGAAGCCTATGAAGAGTTTATGGAAGGCGAACAAAAGTGCTTTGCCGAAACTCAAAGTATTAATGAAGCGGTTTTTGATTTTCTTACCGATGCAAATGAAGCGGATATTCTTTTGATTGCGGGTGACCTTACCTTTTGGGGAGAAAAAGAAAACCACGATTCATTTACAAAGCTGTTACACGATTTTAAGGAAAAAAGCGGTAAACGCATATTCGTGGTTACCGCGGGTCACGATTTTGATAACCGTTCTTACGGCTATAACGAAAACGGACGCTTTGAGCTTGAAACAACGCCGTTTTCCGCACTCTACGATTATTATAAGGATTTCGGTTATGAGGACGCTGTCGCGTTTAATAAAGAGCATCTGTCATACGTTGCGCAGCTTTCCGACGAAGTCCGTCTGCTTGTTATTTGTAACGATATAGACGGCGAAAAGCATATTACTTATGATGACGAGTTCCTCGGCTGGATAGCTCAGCAGGCAAAACAGGCGCAAGCCGACGGACAGATGATGATAGCTATGGAGCATTATCCCGTGCTTCCCGGTCAGCCGATACTCGGCCTTATTAAAGACGCCTGGCAGGCTGAAAGCGATAAGCTCGTCAAAACCCTTGCCGATAACGGCGTTCACCTTATTTTCACGGGACATATGCACAACCAGAGCATTAATGTTACAAAAACCGAAAAGGGCAACCTTTTCTATGATGTTTGCACGGGCTCTGTAATCGGTTGGCCGTCTTTCATAAGGCTTGTAACAATCGAGGATGAAAACACGGTTGACATAAAGAGTATTCAGACTCCCGAATTTGATTGGGAGAAAAACGGACTTACCTCAAAGGAATATCTTATAGCCCAGTTTGAAAAGATGATTCGTACACTTATAACGGCGATGAGAGACAACCCCGAAAGATTTATGCGGAAAGTCAATATAAAATCTTCGCCGTCGAAGGAAAAGCTGTTCAGCTTTATCGGCAAAAAGCTGAACAAAATGACAGTAGGTCAGTTTGCACATTTACTTTTGATATCTGCCGATAAGAGTATCAAAAAAGACTCCTTCGTTGAGTTGGCAGTCAATCTTGTAAGAAGCATTTTTGAGGGCAACCAGCCTTATGTTCAGGGTACGCCCGAAGGCGATTTGCTTTTGAAAGTGTTTAAGCGGCTAAGCCCGTTTTTCAAAAAGTTTAAGGATTCCCAGGGCAATCAGTTAGACTTTTATGAAACGATGAAACATACCGTCGGAAACTACGGTATCGACGATTATAACGCAACTATAAAGCTTTCTTAAAATTAAAAGCTGTCACAGTTTTGTGACAGCTTTATTTTTATTCTTTTTTGTTCAGTTTCAATTCTCTTTTTTCAAGCCGCGGAAGAATTACCTCGTTATAAATAATTACGAACATCGCGGCGAAGGGGATAGCGAGAATTATTCCCGCCATACCGGCAATCTTGCTGCCGAATATGATTAAAATCAAGGTCCATACTCCGGGAATACCGAGCGAACCGCTGAACATCTTCGGCTTGATTACAAGGGCGTCAACCGCCTGAAGGATTGAGAAGAAGATTATGAAAATCAGCGCGTTGAGCGGTTTGTCGAGAACGAGGAAAAACGCGCCGAGCGCACCGCCGATTATCGGCCCGAAAGTCGGGATAATATTAGTAATTGCAACGATTACCGCAATAAGGGGCGCGTAAGGCATTCTCAGAATCAAAAGGAAGATAAGCGTTACAACGCCGATAATAAACGCGTCGATAAGGGTGCAGCCCATATACTTGATAAATACTTTGTGACAACTGAGCATAACCTCGTTACTTCTGTTGATTTTTTCCTCTTTTTCAAAAGCTCTTCTCAACTTGTCGAAGAAGGTGAGAATAGTCTTTTTTGCAACGAGGAAGCAGAAACCGAAGAGTATTCCGATAAAGAAGTTTCCGATTTTTCCGCCTATGGAACCGAGAGTGCTTAAAATCTCGGAACTGTTTTCCTTAATCGTATTTGTTACGCTGCTTACCGCGTCGTCAATAATCTTGTTGAGCGAAGCGAGGTCAAGGTCTATTTTAAGCTTTGCCGCAATCTCAATTATCTTATTGAGAAGGTCCTCAATCTTCGCCATATATGACGGCCAGTCGTTAATCAGCTTAGTAATACTCTGAACGAGCGAGGGTATAAGCGCAACGAGTAGCAATGCAATAATGAGCACTGCGCATACGGCTACAATGACTACGGCAGTAACGTGGCGCGTCTGCTCTTTTTTGATGTTTTTTAAAAGCGTTCTTTTAAAAAATTCCGATAAGGGGTTGAGAAGATACGCTACAATAAGCCCGATAATTATCGGAGAAAGAAGCTGCAAAACGCTTTTTATTGCGGATGTGAATACGCCTGCATTTGTCAGAATAAGATAAAAAAGTATCGCAAAGCAAAGCGCGAACGTATACGCAAACCACGGTTTTTGTAAAAGTAGTTTAAGCTTTTTCATTTTAATTCTCCGTTTTTTTTATATAGTCAAAGTATATCATAATGTAAGGGAATAATCAATAATGAAATAAATGATACCGCTTTTCGGCGATGAAATAAAAAAGTGTTTCTTTTTTACTGAAAAAATGTTATTATATATTAGTTAAATTTTTTGTTTCAGTAAAAATGAGGATTATAATATGGAAGAATTCAATTATAAAGACAGTACGGCGGCTCAGAAGAGCGCTGAAAATGAAAAAATCGCTATAAAGTATCGTTTTTTGCGCGAAAAGATTATGCTTACCTTTTAAGGAACTATCCGGTTCAGAATTAATTATGTTCTAAACGATTATTAATCGTTAAGATAACAGGGCGACTAAGAAGGAAAACGGCAGCGTTACGCTGCCGTTTTCCTTTTGTTATTTTAATGAATTAAGTTTGTTTAATCCAGCATATCAACCATACGTCCGTCTTCGCCTTCGCTGATGTTGAGCATCTCATATTTATCCTGGAATAACGCGTGAATATGCTGCTTTGCTTTTACCGTATTTTCGCTGTCCTGAGCTTTATCTCCGTTTACAGTGCGGTTATATTTTATCAGCGAGTCCGCAACGATATCGCAATAGTCAATAAGACGTTCCTGAGTATAGCATATGTCAGCGAAGATGGTAGTCGACGTAAGACGTCCGTCCGCTCCGTGCATACGCTTATAATGACGTGATTTTATGATTTCGCTAATCTGCATAACCTCTTCACGGTAATTCTGTATAGTTTCGGATAAGCGCACGTCCTTCCTTTCATAACCCATAACCGTGAGTTCAAGAATTTCTGCGATTGAATCGCCCAGCACGAGCACTTCGGTTCTGTCCGTATCTCTTAACATATCCGAATTTCTTAAATCGGTGAGCGTTGAAGTATAACTCAGTATTGACTTTGAGAGCACGCCGATTTCGCCGAAAGCCGTGTTCGCATTCGTCAGCAGAAGAATAAATGCCGCGTCCTTTGTGTCCGACGTGTTAGCGGAAAGCTTGGTGATATAACTGTCAATCTGGTCGCGGTACTGCTCAATACGGTTAAGAAGAATCTGCGTTTCCTTATCGTTATCCGAATGGAAATCCAGAAGCGAGTGCATCGCGTTTTCAACCGTGTCGCCAAGGGTGCACACTGCGCGGTCCGTCTGGTCAAGCGCAATAGCGATATTGCGCAGCAGGTTTTCGTCCAGCATAGTGAGAACGTTTTCCTGCGCAAGCTGCTCTTCCTCGCTTAAAGGTATTGTCTTTTGCGCAAGGAATACTATCAGTCCGCCGAAGGGTATCCAGAGGAGCGCACCGAAGAGGTTGATTGCAGAATGGAATATCGGAATGCCGATTCCGCCGACGGATTTTTCCAAAAACGGGAAATGGAATATCGCGTTCGCCGCGTAAAACAGTATCATAAACGGAACGACTTTCAGTAATGAATAGTAAAGGTTAATAAGAGCGGTTCTCTTTCCGTTATTCGATGTACCGAGGGAGGAAATCATCGCCGTAATGCAGGTTCCGACCTGCGCTCCGCAGATAAGCGGGATTGCCGTACCGAAGGAAAGCCCCATCGAAAGGGCGAACGCCTGAACGATACCGACCGTTGCGTCGGAACTCTGAATAAGCATTGTAATTCCAAGTGCAACGATAAAGCCGATAATCGGATTTGAAAAGCTTATAAGTGCGGTTTTAAGCGCGGGAAGTTCCTTCAGCGGAGCCACGCCCTGACTCATAAGATTCATGCCTATCATCATAATTGAAAATCCGACCAGTGCATTTGCTATATTTATTACCTTTTGTTTCTTTGCAAATAAAGTGATTGCCACGCCGATTAGCGCAAGAAACGGCGCAAAGGTACTGGGCTTGATAATTGTCATAATAATGGATTCGCCGTCCAGCGCATTCAAGGATAAAAGCCATGCCGTTGCCGTCGAACCCAGACCTCCGCCGATAAGCAGACCGATTGCCTGCTGAAGCAAAATAATGCCCGAGTTAACAAGACCGACCGTAAGTACAGACACCGCCGAGGATGACTGAACGACAGCGGTCAGTACCGTGCCGAAGAGGAACGCCGTAAAACGGTTTTTCGTAACCACTCCGAGCAATTTATCCAGCGCGCCTCCCGTCAGCGTGGACAGGGACTTGCTCATGGCGTTCATGCCGAACATAAACAGAGCCAGACCGCCGGACATTGAAACAATGACCATAAGAATTTCTACCGCACTCATATATCTAACCTCCTGAACTATATAACTTAATCATTGTATCATAATGAAATAATTCTTTCAAGAATTTCATATGCATTATTAAGGGGCGGCTTCATCAAGGATAAAGCTCCGCGCGACGGCTCGGAGCTTTTGTGTTTGAATATAGTCTTTATTTTTTTAATAAATATGGTATAATATAAAAAACGCAATAAGCAATAAATCAAAAGAAATTGAGGTATAGAAATGAAAAAATATTTTAGCAAAGCCGTAACGCTGGTGTTATCGTTAGCTCTTTTAATTTGCTCCTTAACGTTTGCTTCTCCCGTTCAGGCGGCGTCAAAGAAAAGCAAGACAGACCCTTTAGCGCTTGTGAGCAGCGTAACGCATTATGAAATAAACCATAAAACAAAAAAGTGGGAAAAGCAGTCCGTTGAAAAATATCAGTATAAAAAGGGCTATCCCGTTAAAATCAGCATTAAGGAAACTTATGCCGATGAGGCTGCGGTCACAACCCTTGAATACACGTTCAGAGAGAATAAAACGCCTAAAAAGATGACTGCAAAAACCCCTTTGGTAATCGCACCGTTAAATATAACGGCAAGGGCGCAAGGTATTATGAGGTGTTGAAAAGCGCTTATTCAACCGAGAAAAAATATTTTCAGTTTGCGGAAGATAAATCATATTTTACAGCCGTTCTTCATGACGCCGAATATTATGGCGAGGACGGCAAAACCGTTGATTCAACTATGGAGGAAACTGATTCAATTTCAGTAACCTTAAAGAACGGACTTCTTAAGAAAACAGTCAACACCGGTATGTATGCAAACGTTAACGTCGGCGAAAAGAAAACCTGGCAGCGCTTTAACGGAACCTACCGTGCAGATTATGACAAAAACGGAATTCTTAAAGAAACCTCTGCGAAATTCCGTATGGGCGCCTCCGGCAAACAGTATGGCTTTGTTGTTAAGCGCAAAAACGATTCTTCCGTCAAAGCGCTTACGGCAAGAAACGAAGTTCTGAACAAGGAAATCGAGACGCAGAAACAGAAAATCGAAGTTTTGCGTCAGGCAAGCTGTTATAGGAAGCGATAACAACTATTACTTCTATAATTGGTATTAATTCAAAGTTATATATGCAAATAATATTTCACTCATTTTAAAGAAACGAATTCTATTGAAACAACCTCGCTTGTATCACAAGTGAGGTTGTTTCTTGGTGCAGGAGATGGGACTTTCTTCTCAACTATCGAAAGCTCCACCGGAGCTTTCTCCCAATCGCGGCACATTTCGCGCCGCTCTTGGAGTTCGTTTCAAGTCCCATATTGTAAGAATAAAAGCGTAGCAATCTAAAGGTCACTACGCTTTTATTGGTGCAGGAGATGGGACTTGAACCCACACTGCTTTCACAACAGGTACCTGATGGTTACGCAACCTCGGTGAACGCTCTAAAATGGCGGTTTCAAGCAGTTTTTCGTTCTCCTTACAAGGCGCTTTGCTGTTATTTGAACACATCTCTGACGGCTTCAAGATAGCCGTAGCCGTAAACGTTGTCGGGCTCAAGGTAGCTCATCTCAGTCCATTCATTCCACGAATTAATGGTAATAAG
Source organism: uncultured Eubacterium sp. (assembly GCA_905233805.1). Lineage (GTDB taxonomy): Bacteria > Bacillota > Clostridia > Oscillospirales > Acutalibacteraceae > Eubacterium_R. The sequence continues at coordinate 9,508 of CAJOER010000012.1, forward strand.
CGGTACACGGTTATAGCTGTCTGAGAATTCCTTTGCCGCTTCAAGCCCTTTTCTGAAGTTTTCGGGCGTGTTGTCCCTCATAATCGGCAGAGTCAGTTGATTGTAGCGCGGGTTGTTGTCCCAGCCTACTGAAATATGCGGATAATAGGGTACGCTGTATTCCGTGCGTATGCGTTCCCATTCCAGCTTAACGTCATCAAGTATTTCGGGATAGCTTCGGTTGCAGTCTGCAAAATGAACGAACTGATAGTGCGTTACGGAGTCAAAGCCGAGAAGCGAAACCATATCCTTTGTAGAGCCCTTTCGGTTTGAATCAACGCCGCTGACGTTAACTGCGTTCTCGCTCCATACAGTCGCCTGAAGATGAAGACCGGGGAATCCCGCTTCCATTGTGAGACGGCGAAAATATTCCAGCGCTTCTCTTGTTTTTTTAATTCCGCCGAGTCCCTTTACAAGATTTTCCATTTCATAAATCATAAACACGGGACAGCCGTCAATTTTGTAATAATTCGGGCGTTTGAAATACATATCAATGACGCGGCGGCAGATTCTGTTGAACTCCTCACGGGGCTGAGAGCCGAGCCATATTACCTCGTCCAGGTCAGACTGCCTTTTGTCCCATAAGTAGCCCGCGTCGTGGTTTGCCCACATGAGATAGAATTTCATATCTTCATTGTTGGCGGCACCGAGGAAGCCTTCGTCAAGGCATTGCTCGAGAAACGGACGGCGGTCGTACCAGTACCAGTCATAAATGAAAACGTTCACGCCATGGCGAAGCGCTTCTTTTATCTGAAACTCCATAACCTTAGGGTCCGCCTCGTCAACTGTTCCCCAAAGCGGTTTTCTCGGCAGAAGCTGACCTTCAACTCTCTTCTCGGCGTTTAAAACCGACTGCCATTCGCCTATACCGTTTTCCCAGAACTGACGGGTTCTCTTTTCCTTGCCCGTATAGGACGGCCAGACGTATGCCGCAATATCGTAATGCTTCATATCATCACTCCAACTATGGTATTCAAATAAGGAGTTATCATTCTGCTTTTTCAAAACAAAAATCTTCAAATCGAAGCTCTTCGCCTGATTCTGTGCGGAAAACGAAGCAGAGACCGTGAGAGCCTGCCGTGTTACAGAGCGGAATATCGAAGCTCGTAAAGCTGTCGGCGCCTTCGGTGTTTTTGATTTCGCTTTTGCCGAGAAGCTCGCCGTGCGGCCCTTCTTTGCGGATTTCCATAGTGCATGGTATATCTGAGCTGTTTGCAACGCGGACCTTAAGTACCGCGTCGGCAGGCATATTGAGGATGTTCGGGAAAACAAGATAGGAGCCGTTTTTAATGCCTCTCAATTCAAATCCGTCGCCGTTTTCCTTTTTGTAAACTTCGTCAGACTTATCAAAGAACCATTCGCCTTTGATTACTTCCCAGCCCGCATCATATTTTGCGACGCCGTTGCCTTTGATAAATTCGTCAGTTACAATTTCGCCGTTCTCTTTCAGATGGGCATAAACGATTTTGGTTGTGCGGTAGAAACGGTCAAGCGGTTCGTCACGCTCATAGTTTTCCGGCACACCGTAGGCGAAGTAATCCTGTCCTTTGAAACTGAAAAAAGTTCCGTGGTCGGTAAAACAGTCCTTACAGATTTTGCCGCGATATGTATAGGGACCGTAGATGCTGTCGCTGGTCGCGTACATTCCTTCGTGTGAATTGAGATAATACATGCCGTTGAATTTTGAAATCCAGCAGGCGTCATTCTCCCACCCGTTAATAATTTCAACCGCTCTCGGTTCTTCGGCAAGGGAAATCATATCTTCATTGAGCCGAGCAATGTAATAATGTTTGTCTCCAAGTGTAAAACCCCACATTATGTAAGGCGTTTTGTTCTCGTCGTCGTCAATAAATACAGTCGGGTCATAAGATGGCGTATCGGCAAGTCCCGGAGGCAGAAGCGGCTCGCCGAGCGCGTCTTTAAAAGGACCGGCGGGTCCGTTTTCGCTGACCATAACTCCTGTCTGATATTGCTGGTGAGAAAAATAGAAATAATACTTTCCGTTACGCTCGGCAGCGTCGGTGGCATAACATTCCTCGCATTTGCCGAGAAATGTGTCTTCGGGATGAATTGTTGTTTCAAGAGTCCAGTTTACAAGGTCATCCGAGGAATAAATCCGCCAGTCATCCATGCGGAAAATCTCATGACCTGGTCCGCGGTCATGCGTAGCGTAGAGATATGCCTTCCCGTTAAAAATATGAATGTGCGGGTCGCAGATACCCTGATTAGGAATAATCGCCGCGGCGGGACCTTCTTTCGGCTTGTCTGCCGCCTTAATCAGCATTGCATCAAAAATATCGAATGAGTTTTTTCTGTTGTCTGTGTTCATATCTTTGTCCTCATATAACGTTTTCAGTGAGTTAATTTTTGATAGTGGAAGTGTTTGCAAAAATATTATACTACATCTGAGCACATTTTACAATAAACAACAGTAATTCATGCGCAAAGCGCAACGCTGAGCAGAACAGTTATTATTTTCTTCATTTTATTACCTCCCTCTTAATCGGAATACCTCTTATCTGTTATCATATCATACTTTCTTTTGTGATAAATACTATAAAATTTCAGCTGACTTTTGTGATTTTTTTCAGTTAAATTTAATATTTGTCACCCTTTTGTCACTCTCTTTGTGATATAATTATGCTATAATTACATTAATTATAAAAATATAAGTAATAAATGAGGGGACGTAATGAGAAAAATCATCAAAAAATGGTTGTCGCTTTTGCTTTCGCTGATGTTAATCATCGGCGTTATGCCGTTTGGGACTGTGACGGCTTATGCGGCAAACGCTGCCACCGAAGCCGCACTGGTGAAGGCAGTGAGTAAGGGCGGCGACGTAAAGCTGACGAAGGATATAGCGTTGACGGATGTTCTGCGTATTCCCGCGGATGTCACCGTGACGCTTGACCTGAACGGTAAAACGCTGGACAGGGGACTGAAGAAATGCGTGGACCTCGGCAGCGTTATCCGCGTGGAGCCGGGCGGCACCTTAACGGTAAAGGACGGCAGCGATACGAACGCAGGTCTGATTACAGGCGGCGCCTCCTGGAACGGCGGCGGTATCTGTAATCACGGCACGCTGACCGTCGAAGGCGGCACCATCAGCGGTAATAAGTCGCTGCATAATACCTATGGCGGCGGCGGAGGTATCTATAACGGAAGTTACAACGGCTCCAAAGCCACTCTTACGCTTAAAGGCGGCGTTATTGCCTATAACGAAGCGCGTAACGGCGGCGGCATTTATAACAGCGACGGCACCCTTGTTATTAAGGATGGGGTATCCGTACGCAAGGTCGGCTCCAAATCCTACGAAACCAAAACCGTTCCCGTCATTACGGGCAACAAGGCGAGTGCAAAGGGAAGCGGCGTTTATAATGCGGGCAATATGCACATCGAGGGCGAAATCAAGCTTGACGGCAACAAGAACAATGACGACGTCTATTTAACTTCCGGTAAAAAAATCGATTGCGGAAAAATGGCGCAAAAAAAGCCGTTCGGTATCGCATGCGAAAGCTATTACGACGCAATCACTGTCGGCTTTGCAAGCAACAACAGTGAAAAGCCCGAAAACTATTTCTTCTCAGCCGTTCCCGGCATCAGACTGCTGTATTACAGCGATCGCAATCCCGAACTGTGCCTTTTAAAAAATTCCAACACATCGGTGGAGGTTTATGAAAACGGAAAGCTGGTGCATTCCACTTTATATACTGACCCGGAAGGGGCGTGGACTTTTGCCAAAGAACACGCAAAAGCCAACGCCAGAAGCGGCAACCCCGCAAGAGTGCAGGATGACTGCGTTGTTGTGTTTTCACTCGGCAAAAACTGGACAGAGGATAAGCAGCTGACGGTGGACACCGCGCAGAATATTGTCATTGACCTGAACGGTCATTATCAAGACGAAAAACGGCAACATTATCAGCGTAGGAAACAATGCGAAGCTGACCATTAAGGACTCCAATCCGAATGCCAGCGGCTATGACGGTCGGAAGGGCGGCGTGCTGGCAGGAGGTGCCGGCAATGACTGCGGCGGCGGTATTATTCTGTGGAATAACGCCGAGCTTTATATGGAGGGCGGCACGATTTATAAGTGTACAACCAATTTCCACGGCGGCGGCATTCTTGCCAAAGACAGCGGCAGCGCCGTTATCAGCCTGAAAAACTGCTTTATTGATTCCTGCCAGACCAACACCAGCAGCGATAACTGCAACGGCGGCGGTATCTATATCTCACAGGCGAGCAGCGTCACGATGGAAAACGTAACCATTAAGAATTGTTACAGCGAGGATTACGGCGGCGGCTTGTTTATCAAGGATAAGCCCGGAATTATAAGGCTGACAAACTGCATCTTCATGAACAATTCCTGCATGGATGGCGGCGGCGGAATTCACTTTGGTGTTATGAACCACGGCACGGAATTTAGCTTTGAAGCCACAGACTGTCTCTTCACCTCCAATAAATCAAACAACAGTCACGGCGGCGCGGTGGATATCGGCGACGACGATGAGAAAAAAGGCAATCCCACCGTATTCCGCGACTGTACCTTTAAGAATAACGAATCAAAAGGGGCAGGCAGCGCGCTGTATATAAATGATAACCGTGTTGTGCTTCAGGGCGGAACCATCACAGACAATTATTCCAAATATATGGGCGCCGTTTATGTTGAGGGTAACTACAGTATCGGCGTAGGCGGCAAGCTGGTTATTAAGGATAATAGTGCGGATCAAGCGTACAGGCAGGATCTTGTACTCGAAAAGGGCGACGACAGGTCTTACATTTGGGACGCAGGACTTGAGGACGGCTCTTACGTTTCCGTAAGCAATTCGCAAAATGCAGCGGATAACCGCGCTTTGCAAGAAGTCAGCCTTTATCAGAAACGGTATTTCCATGCCGCATACGGAACGCTGAGCTTTACCCAAACGGGCATAAAGACTGCCACCATGGTAACGGCGTCCATTTTCGGAGAGGGCTCAACTAAAATTATTATTATCGTTTTAGTTGCGGCAGCATTAGCGGCAACAGCAACGGTAATTGCTGTTAAAAAGAGGAAAGGAGGCAATGATGACTATGATGACGAAGATGACGATGACGAAGAATAAAATCGGAAAGTGTTTGTTTAAATTTTTGTCCGTGGTGCTGGCGTTATGCATTGGCCTTGTTGCTTCCGTTCAGATGTTTGCGCAGGCGGCAGAAGAAAAGGTCTACGTAGAGGACATTAAGTTTTATATAACGGATACTGAAAGAAAAGACGTAGCCAAAAAGTGGTTTGAAAAACAGGGCTACGTGATGTCGAATATTGAGCTGAATCCCGGCACGGATACAGGCAAGGACGTCTGGCTCGGCTACAAAACCACGACGAACCGCGATATGGCAATCACGGATATCCGACTGATGCCTATGCAGGGCGGCTACCAGATTTACGGCTATGACGAGGTTGTCAGCTACATATCCGCTCAGCAGGCGGGCACGGCGCAAACGCTGAGCAAGGCGGCTGCTGAGTTTAAGGCAAGCTATGAGGCAGGAAGCCCGAGAGCGCTCGACTCATACGAGGGACTGAACCTGTATCACATTCCCGATTCCAACAACGATTTGCTTGGCGATTATCTGCTTGACGGCAAAGGTACAACGGAATTTTTCACGAAAGTGTTAGTCCGTTCCAGCACCAACACCCTCGGCACGATAATGAATTTCCTCGGAAGCGGTATGTCGCCGTATGAAAATGAATACGACGAGGAAACGGGCAAGCAGAAAACAAGCCCCTGGGCAAGCCTGATTGCGCAGAGCGCGCTCTGGCAGCAATATGAAGCAGGGTTGACGACGGATGAGGAAAACGCCCTCAATAAGCAGTATCAGGATACAGCGAAAGACCTCTTTAAAGAAATACAGCGTTTTACCACGTTGTATCAGAATGCCGCGGCAAGAAGCGGCGACGGTTATGAGAACATAGAGGACGATATCGGAATCAAGGATTTTGACGATGCCGTTGAAAAGATAGACGAGGTTGAGCAGGAGGATGCGGATGTTGCCTATGTTGTAGCCTTTGAGCTTCTCAACCAGTATGAGCTCAACGAAACCACCAAGATTGGCGACTGGTTTGTGGAACTCGGACTTCAGACCTCCGATAAAATCGATATAAAACAGCTTTATCCCATTATTGAAGCAATGGGTGAAGAGCAGGCGGCGCTTGCCGCAGCGGGCGGGCTGCTCACAGCGTGCAACAATTTAATTGAAAATAAGCGCAGCAATGAGTTTGCCGAGCAAATTGAAAAGGTCAAAAAAGAGCTGAAAGATTTTGACGGGCTGGAATCCTTTGACCTGTTCCAAAACGGCGACGAGGAAATGACGGGCAAACGATTTGCCTACACCTCGGAAGCAGTTCGTCAAAGTGCGGCGGAAGGTACTTTTATCGACGCCATGGGCGAATGGGAGAATAAGTTAGAAAAGATTGAATATTACGAAAAATTAGTCAGCATGGTTTACGGCGCCGTTTATGTAGTAATTGGTACGCTGCATATTCTTTCTACGATTGTTGCCGCCGTTTCGGGCTACTTTATGGCAAGCTGTGCGGTAGCGGCAACGATTAACGCGGCGTTTACAGCGTTTGCCGCATGGATGTCCGTCGCCAGCACAGGCTTATCCTTCCTTGGTGTGGCAATGATGGGCTTTACGCTGACGATGCTGGCAATCAAACTGATTAAGCCGCTTGTTATCAAGAAGAACAAGAGTAAATACCATACCGAAAAGCCGGACTACTTTATTGATACGCTTCAAAACAACGACGGAACCTATAATATCCGTTATAAGTGTGCGCTGGACGATGAGGGCAATGTTGCCGATATCAACGCCTCCAAGCAGTGGAAATGGGTGGCGGTATCGTATACAAAGGACCAGCGAATCGGCTCGCCCATTGTAGCAGACAAAGACGGCAATATATTTAAAAATGTCAACGGTGATCCCGGTGATTTGAACGGTTACGACTGCGCTAAATATTTCGGCGAGCGCAGCGCAGCGGATTTCAACGCCTATTGTGAGGATAACAATGTAGGCGGCTGCTATCTGCATTACCGTACGGAGGACTCCATCGCGAACGAAAAGCCCGTTGCTGACAATAAGCCGGAGCAGGAAACTTCTGCCGAAAGCGAAAGCACCGAGAGTGACAAACAGCAGACGGACGATAAAAAACAGCAGGAGGAAGAGAAGAGTTATATCGCCGATGTGATTATGGGCATCGGTGCAAATGCAACCGAAGCCAAGAATAAAATCACGGCGCACAAGGGAAAATACTATATTATTGATATCAACCTGTCCCCCAGAACCGATAATTATACGTATGTGGGCTATGCGCTGACGACCGAGAGAAAGGACGCCATTACCGATTTGAGAGTGGCGCCGTATTCCGGCAATACCCAGGAGATTATGTACGGCGATGTGAAGTATATCTTCATTGATATTCTCGGCTTTGCGATAGGAAAGGGCAGCGAACAGGGCGTGCCGCAGGCGGACGGACTTTACTATACGAAGGACGCGAACGCCGGTTCGCCGATTCTCGCGGATTCCATCCATGTGATAGATACCTTCAGCGACATTCAGGACGGCTGGGAGCCTATCTCCTTCTTCGGCAACGACCTCCCTTATAATTTTGACACGGGGTATGAAAGTTATGCCAACGGTATGAGCACTGTCGGATTCCAAAAGACGCTCGTCGGAACAATTTCGAATTATCACAGCAGCGGAGACCACGATCTGAACAGCAAGAAAAGCTATTATATCTTCTATGAACCGGAGGAGAAATATACAAAGGGAACCAGATACCTGAGCGGCTTCTTCCTTGCGGGCGGTTACGATTCCATCAACAGCAAATATCTTCACGGCGAGGTGGAACACGATGTAATTGAATTCCGCAATAAGCTGGACAGCTATCCTCGCTGCCGGAACTGCGGCAGAGATTTGGCATATGCCGTGGGCGACAGAACCTATAACAGTAATTTTGAGGATACGCAGCTGTATCTTTATTTCACCTGGAGCTACAACCCCAAGCGTGCCATTACGAACATCGGCATTTATGAGGGCGATAACTTTACGTCCAGTTTGCCGTATACGCTGTCAAAGATGATTGACGGAGCGTCGCAGAACTATGTTTCGGCTCCCTGCCTGCAGCAGCAGTATACCGCAAGAGGTGAAGAGGTGGCTCGCTTTGTGGCGCCGGGCAATATGTTCCGCCATTATGACACGCTGATTCAAGTGGATTCAGGCTACCGTAACCATTTCATGGACAGCTATACCAAAACGCTGCCGGAGGGCTTCAATTTCGGTTACAAGAAAACGCATTTCCTGCCGGTCAGCCTCTATGTCAGCGGTTATACGGCGGGCAAGGACCCGCTCCTGCTCAGTGATGTGGTCGTTACGAATACAGTTGCACCGGTTGAATATAAAGACGGTACGGTGCGGCACATCCTCAACGAGTTTACGCTTGACGCCTATATTACATTCAAGATTCAGAGTGTGAAGAGCACGACAGAAGCTGCTTACCATCCGGTAGTGGATTTTAAAAATCCGAACAGCGAAACGCCGTATAACCTTTCTTATCCCGAAACGTGGGATGAGGACGGCGATTACAGACGCAATACCAAACCCGTATATATTTACATCCGCGGCGCGCAGGAGGAAAAACAACGGTATATTTCCTCTCTGGCGGTCGGCTCCTTCTCCAGAAAGCAGTATACGAACAGTAACCCCGGAGCGAGCAGCGACGTACTGGAGGAGGTTGATAAGTCGATTGAACAGCAGGCAATGCTCGGCGCGATACAGTCCTGTAAGGATGAAATGATCTATATGAACCTGTCAATTGACAGCCAAAGCAACGCCTGGTACAACAAGCAGAGCGACGGCTTCGGCTCAAAGAGCGCGCCAAGCAACAAATCGGCAGCCTATATCGGCGTGACGAGAACCAGCAATCCCGACAAGGCAATTACGGGTACGCTGCTGTATCAGCTGGATGATAATATTGCACCAAATAAGCTGACGGTGGACGGCGTGGACTACACCTGTGCAGGCGTGAGCGCCCCGATAGAAATGAAGGGGAAGAACTACTTCCTGTACTATACCTACAATACGGGCGTTTCCCCGGGATATCCGATTGAGGATATCACCATCAGCGACGAAGCGCTGATTGTCGGTGCTTCCACCAACCTTTGCTACGATAAAAGCGTAACGCTACCTTACGGCAATCCCGAGCAGAGCAACTTTATCCATATGACATATACAGCTCCTTCGGACAGCTTCTTCAATAAGCTGTATATCGGCAGTGGCGCTACGAAAAAAGCGGCGCTGTGCGATTTGCTGAGTCAGGAATGCGTGGAGGCTGTGGATATCGACCTCAACAATAACGCAAAGGGCGAATGCGTCATACTCGGCTTCCGCCGAGGCTACCTTGACCAGGAGGCAATTGACTCCAAGAAGACAGAGGAAGCCAAGGACAAGGAGCTTCTCAAGCAGACAAACGAAGCGGTGTACGATGTGATTGCCACCAAGGGCGAAGCGTATCACGAGGACGGCATCATCAGTAAAGGTATGTACTATGAGCCCGTTTCCGACGTCAGCCTGAACAGCGGTAATAACGGTTACGATATCTATTTGTATTATGCCTCACCGTATTTTTCCGCACAGTATAACAAGTATAACAATGCAAGCACTGCGCTTCCGCAGGAGGTTTTCAGCGGCTATATCTCGCATTTTGCTCTGACGACCGATGACAGAGTGCCGTACAGCACTTCAAAGGGCGCAACCGTAAAATCGGGAAATTACTTAACGCAAGCGATGAACAGGATGAACGGCTCCAGCGGAGGAAACAGCAAAATGCCGTGGGAATATGTGATGCTCAAGGACGAGGCTGAGCATTTGAACACAAATGAAGGCGCTGTCACTTTTTCAACAACCGTTCGTGTACAGGACTGCAGACTGACGATGTTCGTACAGCGTTCCGATTACAGCGTCAAGCCTGCGGGCGAAATCACCGGCGGCTTTGTTGGCTCGCTTTATGATTACGGAAGATTGGATTTTAAAAAATAATATATAAAAGGAGAATAGATTATGAAGCATTTAGCAAGAGCAATTATCGCTGTATTGATGGCGGTACTGATGGCAGCCCTGCTGCCGGCACAGGTGTTTGCAGACACCCCTGAATATATCAGCGAGGTAAAGGTCGGCATTGGCTCCTATAAGGAGCTTGAAAGCGACGGCTATACCATCCTGAAAAACGACAAGGGCAACGCGATTGACCTCAACACTGACGCAGGCGGCGGCACAGGCTCCAAAGGCGACAAGGCGGTTTATCTCGGCTATAAAACGACAAATAACAGAAGCGATGCGATTACCGACCTTGCGCTGATGAATATGAAGGGCGGTTATTCCGTTCAGGAATACGAGGCGCTGATGGAAACCCAGATGAAGAGCCAGATTATTCCGTTCGTTGAGAGCTTCCTTGTTACCATCAATGAATACCGTGATAATTACGCCTCCGACAATGAAAGCAATCAGGCAAGAGCGCAGTATGTTCATGATTTGCTCAACAAGCTCAGAGATGACGATTGCGGCGGCGAAGGACTTGGCGATTTGCTGCTCAATGAAACGAAATACGAAATGGGCGACGAGGCGTATAACGCGCTTTCCGATGAAGAAAAGAAGCAGCACGCCGATATACTGACAATTGTTGCGCAGGCAAGCGGTCAGGCGACTCTGCTGATGAATAACCTTCTCACACGCGCTGCCGATACGGATGACGATACGTGGATTGACCGTTTTTCAGGCATTACCTACGATGACCTTCTGGATGTTACACCCGGTAAGACGGCAACCGATAAAAACAAGGCTCTTGCAAAACAGTATGACGACGATGCAACTGATTTAATCAACAGCTGGAACGACCTGAAAGAAGAGCTTGAAGAATATGACGAAGCATATGCTGCTGCCGAAAATGACGAGGCATATGACTATGAGGCGCTTGAGGAAAAATACGATGATTTTGATCTTTCAACGGCAAGCACCGACGAAATCGTTGAGGCGCTCGAGGATATGAGCGAGGAGCGTTATGAAACAACCGAAACCTCAAAGAATTTAAGCACCATCGCCGTTCATGATTATCTTGAAAGCATAGAATATAACGACGGCACGCTGCTGGATTTCTTTATGCAGGAGCAGGAGGATGTAGAAGATGATATCACCGTTCTTTATCCGCTGATTGCTTCTCTTTCGGACGGTCAGAAGGCAGGTCTTGAATATATTTCGTTAAAGGAACTGATTTTAGCAACGATTCCCGAAAGCGAACAGTATGAAGATATAGATACTGAAAACGCAGACGTTGTTTCCATTTACGCGGGCGTTGACCGCGGTATCTATGAAAAGGGCGGCGTAGCCCTGACCTCTGACGCACTTCGTGAGGAAGCGGCGCTTCAGGAGGAACAGGAAAATCCCGGCTTATCAACGCTTACCAAGATTATGATTGGCGTCAGCGCATTTTCAGCTGTCGCTGCTGTAGGCTCTATGATTGCCACGGGCGTCATTTATGCCAAAACGGCAGAAACGATTTCCACCTTCACCCAGTCAATGGAAGCCTTAAAAACCTCTATTGCTGCCAATCAGGCAACGCTCAATCAGCTCGGTAATATGATTAACAGCTCAAAATACTTAACCGGCGGACAGACAATTTACGAAGTCAATACCGCAGCGCAAGAAATTGTTTCTCAGTTTCAGCCTACCATCAACGTGCCCGAAAATGTTGCTGCTGCAACGCAGGAATTCATGACGGTCAGAAACTCCATTGAGCAGGGCCAGGCAGCTATGAGCAACCTCGAGCAGAACTATCAGGCGGCGCTTGCACAAAGAGCATTGGCGTCAAAGCTTATGGTCGGTCTTACCGTTGCTATGGTTGTAATAACAGCGATTACCGTTTATCTTACCTGGAAGGATATGCATGATTTCTACAAGGTCGATTTCAGCCCGATTCCGCGTTATATGGTGGATGAAAAGGATTTAATCGGCTACAACAAAAAGGGCGAAAGAATTATCCTGAAAAACCAGTCCGCTTACTATAAAGCAGTTGAAAGCAATATGAAGAGCGGCGATTTCAAATTTGATGAAATCGGCAATCTGGCGGATATGAACGGCTGTGTCGGTCAGCAGTGGCTGGCGCTCTACGCCGCAAAGAATGAGGCGGAAGAGCCGATTCTTGCAAATTCCTTCAAGGTTGTTATCGGCTCCAATGAAATACCCTCGGGCTATGAAACGGGCATTCACATGTTCGGTGCAAATACTGCATTTAATCTCAACGACAGCCATTATGACTGGAACGCAGACGCTGACAGCGTTTATGTATATTTCCAGAGAGATGAGACGGCTGCAAGCACGGCAGGCTCCACCTTCTCGGGCGGCACGCTTGCACTATCCGCAGGCGGCGGACTTCTTCTCGGCGCAGCCGTTACCGCGCTCGGTATGACTGCTTCAAGAAAACGTAAGGAAACAGCGAAGCAGCCTGCATAACTATAAACAGGGAGAGCGTAAGGCTCTCCCTGCTGTAATGAGGTGATATTTTGAATTTATATCTTATCGCAAACATCATAACCTGTCTGTGCGCCTTCATCGGCTTTATTTACGGTTTGGTCGTTTTCTTTAAACCTAAAAAAGCCGTTTATGCCCAGATGATAACGCTGTTTGCCGGCTGTATGGCTTTCGGCAGGCTTTATCAGGTAGTAAGGCTGATAACCATCGGCGATATTCTTGAGCATTTTCAGCTCGGCGTATTCGGCGTTATCGGCGGCTTATTGTTCCTGTTTTCCGCCAACTTCGGCGCTATGGACAGCCTTGCCGACGACGGCTCAAAGAAATTTACAAAATACAGGCTGATTTCCTTAGCGGCGCCGCTTCCTGCAATCGCAGTATATGTTATATGCTTTTTATTCTCCGATTCATCTCTTCTTGCAAAGGTCATCTCAGGCGTCATTACTATATTTGTTGCCTGTGCTTCCTATTACAATCTGAAGCATCTGATTTTTCCCGATGTGGATTATGGCGTTATCAACTGCCTGAAAACTTATAATTTGCTGGCGCTTGTGTTTGAGTATCTTTGTGTTGCCGAAATAGTTGCCAACAGCCTCGGCAATGGAATAGCGGCGCTCATTATCGGTGTTCTTATGGGAGTCGTGCTGATTGCGATTGTTCCTACGGTAGAAAGGGGGATTAAAAAATGGACAACCTGATTTATATCCTCTTTATCTGCATCGTTGCGCCGATGGTTTTGCTTTTGCTAATGCTTAAAAAGCGATCAAAGCTGATTGTCGGCTTTATGCTTATAGGTATCTTTGTTTCACTTTTTGTTTCGGAACTGAATTCGATTTTACTTGCAAAACTGAATAACGATACTTTATTGGTTACCACTTCGATTACCCCTGTGACAGAGGAATTATTTAAAGCCCTGCCTGTTTTGTTTTACGCCATTGTTGTCAACGACAGACAGGACCGCGTTTTAGCGCTTTCATTCGCTGCCGGCATCGGCTTTGGTATGTTTGAGAATATGGTAATTCTTGTGCAGAATATTGAAAATGTTACCGTCGTATGGGCGATTATCCGTGGCTTCTCTACTGCTTTAATGCACGGTGTATGCACGTTTGCGGTGGGCTTCGGCATCGGCTTTGTTAAGAAAAAGAGAAAACTGTTTATCAGTGGCACCTTTGCTTTGCTGTCTCTGGCGAGCATCTACCACGGCATTTTCAATATGCTTGTGCAGTCGGAATATAAATATCTCGGCTTTATCATTCCTGCCATTACCTATATTCCGATATTGTTTTGGCAGCGTAAGGGATTTAAACTGATTAAACTTTCTGGTGAAAGGAAGGACGTATGATGATGAAAACGAAACTTGTGTCTGTGGCGGCGCTTCTGCTCGTTTTGGTAATGTGCTTTGCCGCTTGCAGCAATAGCGGAAATAACAAATCTGCTGAAATTGTAACCGAGGATGTAGGTGAAATCGGCGGTCAGCTTGAGGACGGAACTTATACGCTTGTTGGAATGTATGACAAGGAAGGCAAAGAATTTACATCCGGTATGAAAATTGTTAATGGGCTTAAAGAAAAGGGTATGAGCACCGATTTGATAGTAAACGGTGATAAAATTCAGATGATGGAAACGGAGTACACCTTACAGGACGGTAAGCTTGTCGGCGAAGAGGATACGCTTTCCTATGCGGTCAAAGACGGCAGAGTAACGGTATTTGACGAGGAAGACAGCAGCCGTATTGTATTTGAAAAGTAAGGTCGCCCGTCAAAGAAATATGATAAAACTAAATACAGCATAAAAATACTCCCTCGCTTTGCGGGGGAGTTAACTATTTTAGCGCGTCGCTTTTACATATTCAATCATTTCATCAAAATCAACACCGTCGGTAACACTTATTGTATAGCTGAAGCCGTTTTCAGTCCATTCGGCGATGTATACCTTTTCCTCATTTCCCTTAAATGTAACCGTTCTGTCTTCAATGGTCTGCTCTGCTGTTTCGGAATATTTCTCGCCGACACTGACGTTATTTGCCTCGCCGAGTGTTTTACTGATAAAGCCTGCGTCGGCATAAGTGATTTTAACGGTATTGCTGGCGGCTTCGTAATCGGTAGCAGGATAACCGCAAAGTCTGTCAGAACCGTTTAAGCCGAAATCAGCTGCTTCGTTAGCCTCCTCCAAACTACTGTAGGATTGGGGCTTACTGTCTGACACCGAATGGTTTTTTACAACAATCACTCCGACAATCGCCGCAGCAAGTAAAACGAGCAGCATTACGCAAATTATTGTTTTCTTTTTCATAGCGCACCTTCTTATATTCTGATAAAGGTATTATATCATATAAAAAATAAGTTGTCATCATATTAATTGATAAAATTTAAATTGACTTAATAAAAAATATGAATTATAATATATTCTGATTAAAATATTATTTATATGGAGATATTTCTATGAGCAAACTCAGAAAACCCTTGAGCATATTCTTATCATTTGTAATGATACTTACTATGTTCAGTATACTACCTTTTAATGCATTTGCGGACGAAGTCACTATCGATACTTCCAAGATAATTGTCCCTGAGAAGAGCCATACCTTCGTTTATGACGGCGATTTTATCAGCGCAGGTCCGTCTGATTCGGATTTAATCTTATCCAGCGAGGACGCGGACGTACAGGCGTTTCTTGAGGCGGAGGACACAACCTTCAAGGTGGTTTTAGCGTATGATATGACCACACAAATCAAGAAGAAGGGCTCCTACGAGGCTTGCATTGTGATAGAAAGGCCCGGCTACAAGAGAATTGAGCTTTACTGGAGAGGCGCTATCAGCTTTGAAATCACCGTTACACAGCAGCCGCTCGATGATGCTACCGTTACGCTCAGCAAAAAGTATATCACCACTGACGTCACCGAAATGAACATCACCAAAGACGATGTTACCGTTACCGATATGTACGGCAACACGGTGGATCCGTCCGAATATACCTTTGAAGACTTTACCGTGACGGAGGCGGGAACCTATTCCGTCACGGTTACAGCAGCAGCCAAAAGTAATTATTCCGGCTCAAAAACGGTTGATTGGGAAATCATTTCCACAGGCTCAAAAGCCGACCTGCTCGTGACGCCGAAAGACGGTATCATTTACGACGGCGAGGCAATTGACGAGAATGACTTTACCATTACAACGAGCGAGGATGCAGGCGATATACTGAAAACGGTTTTTGCGCAGGGATACACCTTTACGGCTACGGATGCCGACGGCAACAGTATCAAAAACGCAGGGACCTATGACGGCGTGAAGGCTACCGTATTGTTGGAAGGCTTTGAACCGTTTGAATACACCTTAAACGGCATTACCGTTTCACCCCGTAAGGTAAAAATCACCCCTGAAGCTGTTGAAATTGCAAGCGGCACGCTTTATGACGGCAACATTCCTTTTGCCGTTGAGGAAGCAACCGAAGGCAGCGACAGAGGCGTTCTTCCGAGCGACATCCCCGCCGGCGGCACCGTCTACGACGTTGTCGGCTCCGACGTTGTAAAAGCGTACGGCTACGATACCGAGGACGCTTCGCAAAATGCCGCGGGGCTTTACGATTATTATTTCAAAGACGCTACCTATCAGAACAGAACCGCAGACTACAATACATGGTCAAACCATTATCCGATTAACGGCTTTAACCATTACGGCTCCACCATCACCATTTATACGCCCGATGAGGTGGGCGAGGTGACGGATATCAACAGCTTAAGCCTCTTTTCCACCGCCAATATCAGTAAGACGGTCAAGTTTGATATTTACCTTGCCGAAACAGACGCACAAAGCGTTACAAACGAGATGCGAAGCGGACTTACCGATGACGTCATTACCAAGGTATACTCGTCAGGCGATTATAATTTCCGTCAGGGCGAAAATGAATTTGAATTTGATAAAACCTTCCACCGCACGGATTTATCAAAAAATCTTGTTGTCATTTTCACCACCAATCACGGCTATTACGGACCTTCGATATTTTTCTGCATCTATAACGGCTACGGCAACAAGATGTGGCGCTCAGGCACCAACGATGACGGCACGGATGCGAATGCCGTAAATTTCCGTACTTATTACGGATATACGGAAAGCTACAGAGCCGTGATGAAATTCAGCGGCTATCAAAAAGTCGCGCTTTCCGATACCAACAGCAACTATTACCTTGAAATGAACGGTAATAATAAGTTTAAGGTATATGACCACACCGTCACGGTGAATGCGCCCGAACACGGAACGGCTTCCGCAAGCGTCCATAACGCTTACACGGGCGAGGAAATCACGCTGACAGCCGAAGCGGATACGGATTATCGGTTCGTTTCATACACCGTTCTTGATGAAGATAACAACGAAATTGCCGTAACCGACGGCAAGTTCATCATGCCCGATTCCGACGTCACCGTCACGGCCACCTTTGATATTATCAAATATACTGTCAGCTGGGTGGTTGAGGGCGAGACGATTGCAACGGACGAGGTGCCGATTCACACCCTGCCCGAATACAGCGGTGAAACGCCCGTTAAGGAAAGCACGGTTGACAAGGTGTTCACCTTTACAGGATGGACACCCGAAATCAGCGAGGTAACCGAGGACGCAACCTATACGGCGCAGTTCTCAGACTCCGTTCGTGCCTACACGGTTATCTGGAAAAACGGAGACACCCTGCTTGAAACGGATGAGAATGTTCCTTACGGCGCGATGCCCGAATATAACGGCGCAACTCCCACCAAGGAAAGTACCGTAGATAAGGACTTTACCTTCTCCGGCTGGTCTCCCGAGGTGAGCGCGGTAACAGGTGATATTACTTATACCGCTCAGTACACCGCAACCGGTAAATACACTGTCATTTGGATGGACGGCGACACCGAGCTTGAAGTGGACGAAAATGTTCCCTACGGTACTATTCCCGAATATAACGGCGCAACTCCCACCAAGGAAAGTACCGTAGATAAGGACTTCACCTTCTCAGGCTGGTCTCCCGAGGTGAGCGCAGTAACAGGTGATATTACTTATACCGCTCAGTACACTGCGACCGTGCGTAAATACAC
>CAJOER010000013.1 GCA_905233805.1 uncultured Eubacterium sp.
TCCATACAGAGCGCGCGGACTATCGCAACCCTCTGCTTCTGACCGCCCGAAAGCTGAGCGGGATAGGCGTCGGCTCTGTCGGCAAGTCCTACTTTTTCAAGCAGTTCCATAGCCTTTGCCTCCGCCTCCTCCTTGCTCTTTTTGAGGAGCTTCATCGGAGCGATGGAGAGGTTTTTGAGAACCGTCATATTCGGGAAAAGATTGAAATGCTGGAATACCATACCCATTTTCTGGCGGTGAAGGTTGATATTTACCTTTCTGTCGGTAATATCCGTGCCCTCAAAAACAATCTGGCCGCCCGTGGGTATTTCAAGAAGGTTAAGGGAACGCAGGAAAGTCGATTTGCCCGAGCCTGAGGGGCCTACGACAACGACTACCTCGCCCTGATATATATCGGTTGTAACGCCGTCAAGCGCGTGTACCGTGCCTTCAATATAGTGCTTTTCGAGGTTCTTGACCTCAATGATTTTCTTATCTGTCACTCTTCCTCAGCCTCCTTTCAACCTTGCTTACAAGCGAGGTTAAAATCATAACCGTTATGAGATAGATGATTGCGACCGTAAAGAGGGGAATGAAGTAAATAAAGGTTCTTCCCGCAACTATATTGCCCGCCTTGGTTAAATCCATAACGCCTACGTAGCCGGCAACCGAGGTCTCTTTTAAAAGAGCAATAAACTCGTTTAATAGAGTCGGAAGCACCGCCTTGAACATCTGGGGAATAACGATTGCTTTCATGGTCTGGAAGTAGTTAAAGCCGAGGCTTCGTCCCGCTTCGAACTGACCGTTATCAACCGACATTATACCCGCGCGGAATATTTCCGCAACGTATGCGCCCGAGTTGATACCGAACGCAAAAATGCCGACAAGTACGCCGTTATCCGTTGAAACAAAGATAACGAAGTACGAAATCATAAGCTGAACTACTACGGGCGTTCCGCGTATAACGGTAAGATATACCTTACATATTGCGTTGAGCACGCCGAGTATGTAGTAGCCGATACCGCCTCTGAGCTTCATTGTTTCCTTGTTTTTATCAAACGAGGTTCTGATAGCGGCGATAATAATACCTATAACAACGCCGAGCAGCAATGCGCCGCCGGTTATTTTTAATGTATTAAGGAAACCGTCTACAATTTTCATATAGCGGTTATCCTCAAAAAATACAAATTTAAAATCTTCAATAATTGAAAGAGTAAAAGTATTCATATTATTCCTTTACAGTATAAAATAGGGCGGAGCATTTTCCGCCCTAATTATATTTTTTATTAATTACTCAGCAGGGATGTACTTGTCAACGATTGTCTTAACAGTTCCGTCTGCGATGAGTTCTTTAAGTGCGCCGTTAACCTTCTCCTGAAGCTCGGTGTCGTCCTTATTGAAGCAGATAGCATAGTCTTCTTCAACATATGCGGTTTCAAGAATCTTGAGACCTTCGTTAGCCTTAACATAGCTCTTTGCAGGCTCGTTGTCGATGATTACGCAGTCAACCTTGCCTGAAAGAAGAGCCTGAACAGCTACAGCACCGTTATCAAACTTGGTGATGTTCTCTTCGCCGTAGTCGCCTGTTGCATAGATGTCGCCTGTGGTTGAAGTCTGAACGCCGATTTTCTTGCCGTTTACGTCGTCAAGAGTTTTAATATCGGAATCTTCTTTAACGATAACAACCTGTACGCCCTTTGCATAAGAGTCTGAGAAGTTTACGCTCTTAAGACGCTCGTCGGTAACTGTCATGCCTGCCATACCCATATCGTACTTGCCAGCCTGAACGCCGGGGATGATTGAGTCAAAAGCAACGTCTTCGATTTTAAGCTCCATACCGAGCTTGTCAGCGATTGCCTGAGCGATTTCTGCGTCAATACCTACGATAGATTCGCCTTCATGGAATTCATAGGGAGGGAATTCTGCGTTTGTAGCCATAACGAGTGTTTCTTTTGCGGCTTCTGTTTCGCCTGCGGTTGTAGTTTCACCGTTGTTTGATGCACCTTTTGCGCAGGCTGCTAATACTGCTGCTAATACCGCAACTACAGCGAGTATTGCTAAGATTTTTTTTGTGTTCTTTTTCATGGTTTGTTCTCCTTTTGAAAAATTAATTTTTATACAGAAATTTTGTATAAACATACTATAACACCGCCGTATAACCTTGTCAATAGGTAATTTTGAATATTCGTAAAATAAATATTTATACAAAAATAAGGCATAAACTGTATATTACTATGAGGAAACTTTTTGTATAAAATGAACAAATACCCCCGATTTTATCAAATTAACACTTTACTTTGGTAAAGAAATAAAGTATAATGAATTCGCAATATATAATGTTTTTAATCATTATAATTAGAAAGGAGATTAAAAAATGAGCGACAACAATACTGAAAAGAAATCAGGAGGCAAGAAGGCGGGCTTTATTATAATAGGTATAATTGCTCTTCTTGCAATCATTGTAACGGCATACTTTGCGGCAGTACCTGATAATCCGATTAAAGAGGCGATTAAACCCGCGCCGGCAGCTGAATCCGACCTTGCGTATATTCAGGATAAGGGCAACCTCGTTATTGGCATCACTATTTTTGAGCCGATGGATTATTATGAGAACGGCGAACTTACCGGTTTTGAAGTTGAATTCGGTAAGGCTGTATGTGAAAAGCTCGGCGTTGAGCCGAAGTTCCAGGAAATTTCATGGGACGCTAAGGAAACAGAACTTGCAGCAAAGAACATTGACTGTATCTGGAACGGACTTACAATTACTCCCGAAAGACAGGAAGCAATGTCTATTTCAAATCCGTATATGAACAACAAGCAGGTTATTATCTGTAAGAAGGATAATGCTGAAGCTTTCGCAACTGCGGGCGCTCTTGAAGGTAAGACCGTTGTAGCTGAGAAAGAATCATACGGCGAAGAGATTGCTCAGTCCGAGGATTATGCAGACTTCTTCGGCAAGGCAAAATATGTAGCGGTTCAGGATATGAAGACCGCGCTTATGGAAGTTAAGGCAGGAACTGCCGACGCAGCAGTTATCGACTACGTAACCGGTATCGGTTCACTCGGCGAAGGCTCTGACTATGAGGACCTCGCTATAGTTGAAAAATCCTTTGCAGACGAGCAGTACGGTATTGCTTTCCGTAAGGACAGCGACGTTACCGCAGAGGTTAACAAGGCTATCGATGAGCTTAAAGCTGACGGAACTCTTAAGAAAATCGCTGAAAAATACAATCTCGGCGAGCAGCTTGCATAAGCTTGTAAAATATTAATACAGCAGGCAGGAGAAATTCTGCCTGCTCTGTTTTGCAGGAGAATATTATGGGTTTTTCATCTATAACGGCTGAACTGTTAAGAGGCTTTTGGGAAAACGTCAGGCTTTTCGGACTGACGCTTGTTTTTGCTTTACCCTTAGGACTTTTAATCAGCTTTTGCTCAATGTCAAAATTCAAACCCCTTAAATGGCTTTCAAAGACTTTTGTATGGATTATAAGAGGAACGCCTCTTATGCTTCAGCTTTTTATCGTCTTTTACGTTCCGGGAATTGTATTTAATACTCCGATGAAAACAAGGTTTATGGCGGCGCTTGTTGCGTTTGTAATAAACTATGCGGCGTATTTTTCCGAAATATACAGGGGCGGTATAGAAAGTGTGCCCATAGGTCAGCATGAGGCGGGAATGGTTCTCGGTATGACGAAGAGCCAGATTTTCTTTAAGGTTACCCTTATGCAGGTAGTTAAAAAGATTGTTCCGCCTATGAGTAACGAGATTATTACGCTCGTTAAGGATACCTCGCTTGCGCGTGTAATCGCAGTAAGCGAAATAATTATGATGGCTGACCGTTTTACCGCAAGGGGACTTATCTGGCCGCTGTTTTATACGGGAGTATTCTTCCTCGTATTCAACGGCGTATTAACGCTTCTTTTCGGCAGAATTGAAAAGAGCCTTGATTATTATAAGGTTTAAGGAGGCGCTTTATGGCAGTACTTGAAGTTAAAAATATACATAAGCGCTTCGGCGACGCGGAAGTCCTTAAAGGAATTGATTTTGAACTTGAAAAGGGCGAGGTGCTTTCGATTATAGGTTCCTCCGGTTCGGGTAAAACTACTCTTCTTCGCTGTATCAACTTCCTTGAATTTGCGGAAAAGGGAACGATTACCGTAAACGGCGAAACTATATATAACGGCGAAACCGACAAAAATATTAAAGAAAAAGAGTTGAGGAGCAAGCGCCTTCATTTCGGCCTTGTTTTCCAGTCGTTCAATCTTTTCCCTCAGTATTCGGTTATGCAGAATCTTACTCTTGCACCCTCGCTTGACAAAATGGGAACCAAGGAAGAACTCGATAAAAAAGCGAGAGCGCTTCTTGAAAGAATAAATCTTACCGACAAGGCAGATTATTATCCCTGTCAGCTTTCGGGCGGCCAGCAGCAGCGAGTCGCTATTGCAAGGGCGCTTATGATGGAACCCGATATTTTATGTTTTGACGAGCCGACTTCAGCCCTTGACCCCGAACTTACGGGCGAGGTATTAAAGGTTATTAAAAACCTTAAAGATACGGGCAGTACGATGATAGTCGTAACCCACGAAATGGAATTCGCGAAGAACGTTTCGGACAAAATACTGTTTATGGCTGACGGCGTAGTTGAAGAGGCGGGAACGCCCGCTGAGGTCTTTGAAAATCCGCAGAGCGAAAAAACTAAAAGTTTTTTGGCAAATTCTCTTGAAAAATTTTAATAATTCATTATAATAAGGTTGCTTTTTCGGCGGCCTTATTTTATTATATAAATAGCAAATACTTAGGGGTGTGCTTATGGATTACAAATACTATTTTAAATATACCGTTGACGGTAAAACACCGATTATTACGAATACGCCAAACGACGACTTTTCCTTTTATATGGAAGAGAGAATTAATTCTCTTAAACTTATACTGGAACCCAAAAAGCCCGTAATAATAATTGAGTTTTACGTTCAGCTTGATTATAAGTTCAACGACGACTCGAAGTTTTTTGCAAACGGCTTTCAGTCGTGGACGGATACCAAGGAGTTTACCCGTGACGAAACCGTGCCCGACCTTAACAGAATAGGCAAAAGCCCCTACGGCAAGATGTTCGGTATGAAATACGTGGGCGACTATACCTTTATTCATACCGATTATAAGAAAGGGCAGTTCCATTCCCATGGCTTTGCTTACGTCAGAAACGGTAACGCGATAGACCTATTCGGCTCGCTTAACGACTCGACGGGCTATACTCTTATCTATGCGGATATGCATAAAAACAAGATGCGTTTTTCAAAGGATTTGGACGGCATCACAATAAAAGAACCGTATGAAATCCTGAATATATTTATTACGGGCGGAGAGTATGACGAGGTATTCGATGAATACTTTAAAGAAATGAATATCAAACCGCGTACCGATAATAAAATCAAGGGCTATACCTCGTGGTATAACTATTACCAGAATATAAGCGAAGAAATTATCCTGCGCGACCTTAAATCCCTTTCAACCCAGAAGGAATACGTTAATATGTACCAGGTTGACGACGGGTATGAAACCATGGTGGGCGACTGGCTTTACGTTGACGAGAAAAAATTCCCTCACGGTATGAAGCCAATTGCCGACGCCATTCACGAGCAGGGCTTTAAAGCAGGACTCTGGCTTGCACCCTTCGGGGCGCAGAAAGGCTCGCGCCTTACAAAGGAACACCCCGACTGGCTTATTAAGGACGAAAAGGGGAAGGCAGTTCCCGTCGGGCATAACTGGGGCGGATTTTACGCGCTTGACATTTATAACGACGGCGCAAGGCAGTACATTAAAGACGTATTTCACGAAGTTCTCGACGTCTGGGGCTTCGATATGGTTAAACTTGATTTCCTTTACGCCGCGTCGGTTCTTCCCATTCACGGCAAGACGAGGGGCGAGATTGCCTACGATTCGATTGACCTTATCCGCGAATGCGTAGGGGAGAAGGAAATCCTCGCCTGCGGCGTTCAGCAGATGCCCTGTTTCGGCAAGGTTGAATATATGAGAATAGGGCCGGATATGGCGCTTTGGTGGGAGCATAAGCTTCTCAGGAAGAATATGCACCGTGAGGACGTTTCAACTCCCAACGCGGTACATAACAGCATTTACCGCCGCTGCCTTAACGGAAGGGCGTTTCTCTGCGACCCCGACGTTTTCCTTCTCAGAAAGGACAATATTGAGTTTACATTCGAGCAGCAGAAGGCGCTTGCAAAATTTATCAAGCTATTCGGCGGCGTGCTTTTTATGAGCGACGATATTTCCCAGTATAACGACGAGCAGCTTGAAGTGTTTAAGGATGTGCTCAGCGACGATGACTGTAAGGTAACAAACGTCGTTGAAAACAATAACAGGGTATATATAGACTACGTCCAGAACGGCGAGCCTCACGTTCTTGCATTTGATATTAAAACAGGTACTATTTATTAAGGTGACAAAATGAAAAACTTAGCTTACTATAACGGCGAAATCTCTGAAATTGAAGAGATGAAAATCCCCCTTACGGACAGGGCGTGCTATTTCGGCGACGGAATATATGACGCAACTTATGCTCACAATCATAAGATTTTTGACCTTGACGCGCATTTAAACCGCTTTTATAACAGCGCAGGGCTGCTTGATATTAATATTCCCGTTGAAAGAGCTGAACTTGAAATACTGCTTAAAGAACTCGTTTTGAAGGTGGACTCCCCGGAGCAGTTTATATATATCCAGTGCTCAAGGGGCAGCGGTATAAGAGAGCATGCCTACGGGGAAGGAATTAAGGGCAACCTTTGCATTATGCTCACCGACGAAAAGGTAAGCGATACCTATAAGCCTATCGACGTAATTACCTTTGAGGATAAGCGATTTTACTACTGTAATATAAAAACGCTCAATCTTATCCCGAGCTGTCTTGCCGCCACGGCGGCGAAACGCAAAAACTGCAGCGAGGCAATATTTGTAAGAGACAGAATAGTAACCGAGTGTGCTCACTCCAACGTTTCAATATTCAAAGACGGCAAGGTAATATCCCACCCGCTTGACGATAAGGTGCTCCCCGGTACGGCGAGAATAAGGCTTCTTGCCTTTGCAAAAAAACTCGGCTACACGGTTGAAGAAAGGGAGTACACCGTAGAAGAACTTATGAACGCGGACGAGGTAATAGTTCATTCAACGGGTTCGTTTTGTATCCCCGTAAAAACGGTTGACGGCGTTGAGGTCGGCGGCAGGGCGCCCGAAATGCTTAAAGAAATTCAGGACGCGTTAGTTGCGGATTTTGAAGAGCAGTGCAGATAAGTAATAATAAAAAGGCAGTTCAATGAACTGCCTTTTATTTATTTTGTTTTAACGGATTTGGTTTTGCTCCACTTTGAATAGTAGGTTTCGCCTTTATACTTTTTATAAGCTCTTATCCTTACGTAGTATTTCTTTTTGGATTTAAGGCTTTTAACCGTTTTCTTTGTTGTCTTTGCTTTTTTAACGGTTACTTTCTTAAGTACGTATTTTTTACCCTTAACTTTTTTCTTGAACTTTTTATTAGTTGAATACTGAATCTGATAACCCGTAACGCCGCTTATCTTTCCCCATTTAAGCGTAAATTTCTTCTTGCCGCGGGTAAGTTTTTTTATTGTCGGCTTTTTTACGGTTATTTTTTTAGTCGGAGTCGGTGAGGGCGCTTTGGGTTTATAATGGGTCGGAGTTTTTTCGGCGGTGCTGTTACCCTTAATATCAAATGCGCCTGTTCCCTCATAAGTCGGAGAAACTGAATTTATACTGTCGGGTATCAGGGTTGAAAGACCTTTTTTAAACGTCACTTCGTCAATGCAGGTTTCTCTGTTGCAACCGAAGTCCGAACCGACCTGCGAAAGCGGGGTGTAAAAACGGTGGTACGCGATAAAGCACTTGTCGCTTTCGGGAATATAAAGTATGCTTTGGTGTCCCGTTCCGAGTATTCCGATATCGGCGTTTTTGCTCAGGAAAGTTCCTTTGCTTTTTATATCGCCGTCAATAGATTTTGAATAACCCCAGTTAACGCAGTAGTTTTCACTTCCCGTGTCGTCGCAGCTCCAGGTGTAGTAATATATGCCGTTTCTCTTGAATACCGCTACGCTCTCGCGGAAGCCGTCAAGTCCCGTTAAAAGACGGAAAGTCGATTTATCAACGCTTGTCATATTCTTATTCAGCTTAACAACTGCGGCGGAGCCGTTTCCGAAAAGAAGATACGAGCTTCCGTCATCGTCTGTAAAAACGGAAGGGTCGATAACCTGACCGGAAAATCCTATATTTGCGCTTTCAAGCATCTTAGGATAAAGAATAGGAGCGTCGAGTGCGGTATAAGGACCGTTGGGAGAGGAGGCGTACGCAACGCCTATTGCCTTGCCCTCGCCGTAAAGAGAGGTGTACTGACTTGCAACTCTACCGCAGTAATAGAAGTAGTACTTACCGTCTTTTGCTTCAATGGCAGGCGCCCACGCGTTTGCGTCCGACCATTTTGAAACCGCTATATTCACGCCCTGAGCGTTCTTTTTAACCGTTTTTTCTTTTACGTCAAGGATTACGCCTTCGTCAATCCAGTTAACCATATCAAGCGAGGAGAAAGCGTGGAACTGCGTTCCCGACCAGCCGGGATATCCGTCCGTAGTCGGGAAAACCCAGAACCGTCCGTCGAGTATATCAATGTCGGGGTCGGCGTACTTACCGCTTAATACGGGGTTTTTTGCAATCTTTGGCGTTTTTAAAACGTAGGTTTCTTCCTTTCCCGCTCTTGTGATTTTCAGCGTTTTTTCGCCCGTTAAATTGAGCACGCAGGGAACAGCAGTTTCGGCGCCGTTAATGTACGTCTTGCAGTCTGTAAAAGCAAGCGTGAGTTTTAACGGAGTTTCGCTGATTTTCTGTGACGGCTTTACGTAGGAAGTAATCTCATTTGAATTGCGGTCAATATTTGTATAAACAGCGGTGTGGGAGTCGGTTCCCTTTGAGTCGGCTGCATTTTCGATTACGCTGCCGACGGTTGCCGAATATAAAAGCGGCACGGCGTCGGACACGCTGTTTTTTATTTCGTCGTCACCGAGTACGGTGTTATAGAGCTTTACGTTATCAAAATAGCCCTGATAGTAACTGTCGCCACTGTAAAACGATTTGCCGAGCCATACGCTAAGGTTGCTTCCGAGGTCGGAAAGTTTAACGCCTGTATTTGCGTTTTCGCTTCTCAGTTCACCGTTTATATACAGTTTCATACTGTAATTATCGTAAACCAGCGCGACGGAAAGCCAGTGCTCGCGGTAGTCAACAGAGGATTTGACTTCGCGCTCCTGAGAGTAAGACTCTACGGTAATAGCGTTTCTTACCTCGCTGCCTCTTATTCTGAAAAACGAGTATTTGTTATTATCGGTACCGATAGCGAATGTAAAATAATTGCCGCTTGAAGAAACGGGCTTGATATCAAAAAGCACCGTAGCGGTATCAACTCCGTTCAGTATTCCCGACGGGAATTCGGCGTAAGTTCCGTTGCTTCCGTCAAGATATAAAACGTTGCTGTTTTTATCTTTGTCAAATACCGTTTTTGCGTTGCCGTAAAGCGTCAGTCCCGTGACGTTGTTTTCAAAGTCAGTAGAAAAAAGCACGGCGGCGCCGACGCTGCAAGGTATTGACATCGCCATAATAAACGCAAGTAAAACACAAATAATTCTTTTCATATTATCACCCGTGATATACATTTTATCTTAATTGTAATATTATCATATATTTATAATTAAATCAATTCTTTTGACAAATTATTCTTTTATGAGGGGCTATAATCAACGGCGGGGGGATAACTATTGTAATTTATGCCGACGTACTTTTTATAATCAATTTTTTTATTACTTTTTTTCTGCTGAGGCTGACGGCGCGGCTTACCAAAAAAGAGGCGAAAACGCCGCGGCTCATACTTTCGTCCGCGGTCGGCGGGGCTTATTCAATGATAATTCTTGCCGATATACCGACGTTCTTATCGGTGATAATGAAAATTCTTGCGTGCGGGATAATCATTCTCTGCGCATTCAGGTTTTACAGGGTAAAAAGCTTTTTTATAACCGCGCTCGTATTCCTGTTTTCAAATTTTATATTTCTCGGAATAATCATAGGGCTTTATCTTATATTCAACTCCGATTTGATTGCGGTTAAAAACGGGACGGTTTATTTTGATATAGGCGCAAAGGAGCTTCTTTTCAGCGCGCTTTTTGCTTACATTATTTCCGCTGTAATTGTAAGAATATATAACCGTCAGCTTTCAAAGGGAGAACTCTATATGCTCGAAATTGAGAATAACGGTAAAAAGGCGAGCGCCTTTGCGCTGTGCGATTCGGGCAACAAACTGCGCGAGCCGTTTTCAAATTACAGCGTAATAGTGGTAAAAAGCGAGGTGGTTGAGGGGCTGTTTGACGAAAGCACGATGCGCCTTATTCCCGCAGCCACCGTCAATTCGGATTCGTATTTAAAAGCCTTCAAGCCCGACAGAATTGTAATTAAGAATTCAAAAGGGGAGGAAGTAATTGAAAACGCATATATAGCCCTGTCCGACGAAATGAAAAAAGACGGCTTTTCAGCCGTAATCAATCCCGAAATATTATCCGTATGAGGTGCAAAATGAGAAAACTGCTTAACTACATAATTCAGAAGATAAAACTCAGGCAGTACTGCCACTACATAAACGGGCCGGAAACCCTTCCGCCGCCGCTTACCGACGAGGAGCAGGAAACGATTTTTAACGAGCTTATAAACGGGGACGAGAGCCACCGCGACTTGCTTGTCGTTCACAATCTCAGGCTTGTTGTTTATATCGCGAAGAAGTTTGACTCGCCGACGGCGTCCGCCGAGGATTTGGTATCTATCGGAACTATCGGGCTTATGAAGGCGGTAAGAACCTTCAATCCCGTTAAGAATATCAAGCTTGCGACCTACGCCTCAAGGTGTATTGAAAATGAGATACTTATGTACCTGCGCAAAGCGTCGAATTCAAACGTTAACCTCTCTTTTGACGAGCCGCTTTCGACCGACTGGGACGGGAACGAGCTGACCCTGCGCGACGTCCTCGGGAGCGAGCCGGACGAAATAAGCGAGGGAATAGAGTATGAGGACGAGAAAAGACTTTTAAGATACATAGTTTCAACCCTGCCTGAAAAAGAGAGAAATATAATGAATATGCGTTTCGGACTCGGCGGAAACGAAACCCTTACCCAAAAGGAACTCGCCGACAGAATGGGCATATCGCAGTCCTATATCTCCCGCCTTGAAAAACGTATTCTCGGTAAAATCAAAAAAGAAATGGAAAAGCATTTCATATAAAAAACTCGGGGCTTTCGCCCCGAGCGTTTTTATTTATACTGATTATAATTAGTCAGCGTATGTGCAATACATGAAGTACTTGTATCCGAGAGGACTTGAGAAGAAGCCCTTAACGTTAGTAGCAATCATATACTGGTCTGTGTAATAATAAATCGGGCAGATGCAGCCTGTATCCATTATCATATCCTCAGCCATATGCATCATCTTATAACGCTTTTCGGTATCAGTACAGGTCTTAATCTTGGAGATAAGAACGTCATAGGTCTCAGCCCATGTGCCCTTTTCAACCTTCTCTTCAAATCCGAGTTCCGTAAGGTCAAGGCTGTAATACTTAGCGTCTTTATAGTCGCCCTTACCGAACTGGCTGTCGTTGTTACCTGATGAAGTTGTCCACATATCAAGGAATGAAATCGGGTCATTGTAGTCAGCAAGCCAGCCGTTACGTGTAACGGTATAATCGCCGTGCTTTCTCGTCTGAAGAAGAGTAGCCCATTCCTGGTTTTCAAGCTTCATTTCAATACCGATATTAGCAAATACGGACTGAATGTACTCAGCAATAGCCTTATGAGTTTCGTCAGTGTTGTAAAGATAAGTGATGCTCGGGAAGTTTGTGAACTTACCTGAAGCTTCGTCGAAGTTGTAATACTTCTTAAGGGTTTCTAATGCAGCCTTGGTATTAGCTTCGTATGATTCGGGATTTACATCATAATAACCGTCAAAGTCTTTGCTGAATCCGGTGTTCTTGCAGAACTCTGTCTTTCCGTCAGCGTCTGTAAGACCTGAACCTACGAATGTAGAAGCAGGAACTTCACCGCCCTGGGAAATATCGTTTGCAATATGAGTACGGTCGATAAGAAGACCGAGAGCCTTCTTGATTTCAGCCTGAGCCTTGTCAGCTTCTTCACCCTTTAATGCTGTGTCTTCGGGAAGGATGTTCTTGTTGATGTTCCAGCATACATAGTATGTACCGAGCTGGCCAACATTGAAGAACTGGTCTGCATAATCTTTCTTAAGAGTTTCGATTTCGTTAGTCGGAACGTTGTCGATAAACTGCCAATCGCCGTTCTTGAAGTTAGCGAGCATATTGTTTTCGTCGTCAGAAAGATAGAACTTGATTTCGTCCATCGTTACTGCGTCAGCGTCAAAATACTCAGCGTTCTTTTCAAGAGTGATGAGCGAGTTGTGTTCCCAAGCAGAAAGCTTGTAAGCACCGTTGCATACGTATGAAGCGGGGTCGGTTGCCCAGTCTTCGCTTGCAACTATGTCCTCACGTACGGGGAAGTAGGTCGGGAATGCAAGAAGTTCATTCCAGTAAGGAACTGCGTTTGCAAGAGTAACCTCGATAGTCTTGTCGTCAACAGCTTTTATGTTAAGCTTTGCGTCAGGATTAACGGGCTGGTCCTTGTCGTCAACCTCTGTAACCTTGTCATAACCGTCAACTACGTCGAACATATAGCCGTAGTCAGCAGCAAGGTCAAGAGAAGCCGCTCTGTTCCATGCAAATACGAAATCGTTTGCAGTAACGTCTTTACCGTCTGACCACTTAAGACCGTCCTTAAGCTCATAGGTATAAGTTACTGTTCCGTCCTCGTTTTCCTTGCCCTCGGTGAGTTCCTTAGCTGCGTCAGCTACGAGTTCAAGCTTACCGTCGTCGGTCTGATGCCATTTAGCAAGACCTGAGAAAAGGTGTGCAAGAAGGGTAGCGCCGTCAACTGCAGAGTTGAGAGCAGGGTCAATAGTGTCCGGCTCAGATGCAAGGCATACCGAGATAGACGTTTTGTCTTCTCCTGCGGGCTTTTTGGAGCAAGCAGCAAAGCTGACTGCCAAAACAGCTGCGAGGAGAAGCGCAAGAATTCTTTTCATTTTCATAGTACGTACTCCTTTCAAAATGAAAATGTTTTAATAATGCAGTTTCCCGCATTTTTTACGTATTAAGCCTCAGCCGTTTATTTCCGCAATTCTGTGGCAGGCTACAAAGTGGTCTTTTTCAACCTCTTTGAATTCGGGTATACTTTCGGCGCACTTATCGGTAGCGTACTGACAGCGCGTTCTGAACGGGCAGCCTGACGGAGCGTTGAGAGGCGAGGGGATATCGCCTGTAAGGACGATTCTCTTATTCGACCTTGCAATCTTCGGGTCGGGCACCGGAACTGCCGAAAGTAAGGATTTAGAATACGGATGGAGCGGGTTATCATAGATTTCCGCCGCTGAGGAAAGCTCAACGATATGACCGAGGTACATTACCGCAATTCTGTCCGAAATGTGGCGTACTACAAGAAGGTCGTGAGCTATAAAGAGATATGTAAGGCCGAGCTTGTCCTGAAGCTCGTCGAACATATTTATTACCTGAGCCTGAATTGAAACGTCAAGTGCCGATACAGGCTCGTCGCAGACTAATGCCGATTCTCTGCCTCTGGCCGCCCGAAAATTCGTGAGCGTAACGGGAGGCGTGCTCGCTGTTAAGGCCGACGTAGTCCATAAACTGAAGGATTTTTTCTTCTCTTTCCTTCTTCGTTGAATAGAGTTTATGTACGTCAAGCGGCTCGCCGATAATATCCGACACGGTCATTCTCGGGTTGAGCGAAGAATACGGGTCCTGGAAAACCATTGTGGCTTTCTTCCTGAATTCCTTTATATCGCTTTTCGATTTAATCAGTTTTCCGTCGTACCATATTTCGCCGCCGGTGGGCTTATAAAGGTGAAGAATGGTTCTTCCGACCGTGGTTTTACCGCAGCCCGACTCGCCTACAAGGCCGAGGGTTTCGCCCTTTTTGATTGAAAACGAAACGCCGTCAACCGCCTTTAAGGGGGTAGTCCTGAAAAGGCCGGTATTAATGGGGAAGTACTGTTTTAAGTCTTTAACTTCAATGAGAGGTCTGTTCTCACTCATTACCCTCACCGCCTTCCTCATCAATCTCTATCTCACCGCTGTCAATTCCTGCTTTGATATTCATCCAGCAGGCAGCATAGTGGTCGTCATTTATCTTCATACGCTCCGCGCGGTGATTTATACAAATCTTCATAGCGTTATCGCACCTAGGCGCGAAGGGACAGCCCTTGGGCATATTGAGAAGGTCGATAGGCGTACCCGTAATCGGGTGAAGCTTATTACCCGCAGTGTCAGCCGTCGGGATTGAACGCATAAGTCCTTTTGTATATTCGTGGCACGGGTTGTAAAATATCTCGTCCGCCGTGCCCTGCTCGCAGATTGAACCTGCGTACATAACGATAATCTCGTCGCAAAGCTGAGCTACTACGCCGAGGTCGTGCGTAATCATAATAATCGCCATGCCGAGTTCCTTCTGAAGGTCGGTCATAAGCTCTAAAATCTGCGCCTGAATTGTTACGTCAAGCGCCGTTGTAGGCTCGTCCGCGATAAGAATATCCGGCTCGCACGCAAGCGCCATGGCTATCATTATTCTCTGGCGCATACCGCCCGAAAGCTCGAACGGATACTGTTTCATACGCTTTTTCGGCTCGTTGATATTTACGAGTTTTATCATTTCAACCGCACGCTCGTAAGCTTCCTTACGGTTTCGGTCTGTATGGAGCATAATCGCCTCCATAAGCTGCCTGCCTATGGTGTAGGTAGGGTTAAGGGAGGTCATCGGGTCCTGGAAGATTATTGAAATCTTGTTGCCCCTTACGGTTTTCATAAGCTTTTCGTCGGCGCCTACA
>CAJOER010000014.1:0-4704 GCA_905233805.1 uncultured Eubacterium sp.
CTTCAAGCGCTTCTTTATCGTCGCCGCACTTTTCAAGGATTTCGGCAAGAACGCGGTAAGAAACCTTCTCATTAATTCTGAGAGCTTTCTTATCGATGGTAACAAACTTGTCTATATTAACCATACCGTTTGTTACAATCTTGACCTCTCTTCCCGATTCGTGAGTAACGTAAGCGAACATTACGCCTGCGTCCTCGATTTCCTCAGCCTTTGCAGAGGTAATCTTTTCGCCCTCGTCGGCAAGAAGTTCACCGAGAGGAGATACTATCGGGCGGGAAAGGGTCTGTCCCGTAAGACGGTCAACCATTCCGAGCTTTTTGTTGTACTTATATCTTCCTACTCTTGAAAGGTCATATCTGTGAGGGTCGAAAAAAAGACCGTCAAGATGAGCCTGTGCAGTTTCAAGCGTAGGCGGCTCGCCGGGACGAAGCTTCTTGTAAACTTCAAGAAGAGCCTCCTCCTGATTCATAGTTGAATCCTTGGCGATTGTAGCCTCTATTCTTTCGTCTTCACCGTAGAACTCGCGAATTTCTTCGTTGGTACTGAGACCGAGAGCCCTGAGGAAAGTCGTAATATAGATTTTTCTGTTTTTATCAATTCTTACATAGAATACGTCAGACGAGTCTGTTTCGTATTCAAGCCATGCTCCTCTGTTGGGAATAACAGTATTCGTGAAGAGCTCTTTACCCGTCTTGTCGTGGTCCATATCGTAATACACACCGGGCGACCTTACGAGCTGGGATACTATACATCTTTCGGCACCGTTATATACAAAAGTACCTGCGTCTGTCATAAGCGGGAAGTCGCAGAAAAACATTGAAGATTCCTTAACTTCTCCCGTCTCCTTATTCTGAAGGCGGACTCTGACTTTAAGCGGTCTTGCGTACGTGGTGTCGCGAGCCTTACACTGTGCAATACTGTACTTGGGTTCGTCGTCCATTGAATAATCAATGAAATCAAGAACAAGATTTCCCGTATAGTCGGTTATTGAACCGATATCGCGGAAGACCTCTTTAAGTCCTTCATCGAGAAACCACTGGTAAGATTTTTTCTGCACTTCAATAAGGTTCGGCATCTGCATAACCTCATTGATTTTAGCGAAGCTTTTACGTGTAGTTGTACCGAGCTGCACGTCTTTAACATTTACCATATCGCTGCTCACTCCGTTTCGTTAATAATTGCCGTTACAAACGGGATTTTTGCGCGTTTTCCGGGTTCAAAAATGTAAACTTTTTGTGACCTGAAAACAGGGCTAAAAGTCCCATAGGCGCATATATTCCCATTATAATGGTGTAAACATTATATACAATAGAGTTACTAAAGTCAAGAACAATTTTAAAAATATTTTGTACAAGGTTGCCAAACGGGAAAAATAAGTATTACACCGCGCCGTGTGTTCCTTTACATTTCATAATATTAGTAATAGTATTGCCATATTTCCCCTTTTATGGGTTTTAAGTGAATATTCATATTAATATGTATAATAATAGTAATGCGGAGGTGAAGTACAGTGACAAATAAAGAATTACTTTACGTTGAAGATGCGCTCGGCCACGAGGAGTATTTTCAGACAAAATGCAGCGAAATCGCATCACAGATTTCAGACAGCGAATTAAAAGCGACAACCGAAACGATGCAAAAACAGCATCAAAAACTTTTTTCTGATTTTATCAATTTACTGAATTAAGGAGACACTATGCAGGACAGATTATTAATGCAGGATATACTGATGCTTGAAAAGGGCGTGTGCGACCTTTATATGCACGGCGCAATAGAGAGTTCAACAGTTAACGTAAACGAAACGTTTAAATGCGCGCTTAACGATTCCCTTTCAATGCAGGAAGAAATCTATAAGAAAATGGAACAAAAGGGCTGGTATAAAACCCAGCAGGCGCCTCAACAGCAGATAGATACTCTAAAACAGAAGTTTTCAAACTCAGCACAGATGTAAAAAAGCCTCGGAGATAACTCCGAGGCCTTACTTTATCTTATTTTTTATTTTTTATTATTACCGTTACAAATACGCCTGCGGCGGCAAGCATTATTATCAGCGATACAATCTTAACGGGGGTAAGTATTTTTTCTTTTTTCGGCTTTTCGGGTACTGTGCCGGGTATTTCAACGCTTCCCATTAAAGTTTTGAAGTCATCGTATATCGGGGAGGTCGTACCGTCAAAGAACATAATCTGATACATATATCCGTCAACAAGCGTTATGTATCCCGTAACCCTCTGCTTTTTACCGAGAGAAGAAGTGAAATTCTTTGCCTTGGCGGTAAAACGGTAATAGTCGAGTTTATTGTATGACGCGAGATAATCCGCAATATCCTTTTTGCTGAGGCAGGACAGGTCAAAATCCTCTCTTCCCTTCCCCTGCTTTTCCTCGTCGCTGAGAGAAGAATAATAATCACTCGATGTATAGCTTATATACGCCGTAACGTTTTCTTCTTCCTCTTCGTCAGAGTCGTCATTTTCGGATTCTTCGTGAACGAAGCAGTAATCGCATTCGTACTGTATCTCTTCCCCTTCAATAAACCTCCAGCCGGCGGGGACAATGAACACAGTTCCCGTTTCCTCGTCTTTATATTCTACCGAGTTTGCATCAGCCATAGCGGTTAGCGGAAGAATAAGAGATACAATCAGCGCAATAACCGGAATAATAATCTTTTTCATTTTTATCCCTCCGTGTCGGAGCTGCTGTTATTCGTAACGGAATAAAGCATTACTGTTTTTTCGTTTTCAATATCTTTTTCAAACAGCGCGCAGCCGCTGAACCTGTATCCGTCAGAAGAGTTTTTGCCTGACTTAATCATAAAGTAAACCTTTTTATCACAGCTTACGGCGAAATCGAGAGATACAAAAGTATCCGAGCTTCCTGTATCGGTAACCTTTTCGGTTGTAAACTGAATATAGTCGTCGGGGGTAATAATCTCCTCGTTCTTTCCCTTTTGCGGATTGTATTTATATACTGTGCCGTCGACAAAGGTATAGCCGTTCATTGAGGCTTTAGCGTCAACTTCTGTGACCTTGCCCGAAGAATTAACCGTAAAATAATCCTTATCGCTCTGAGCAATAACCTCGCCGCTTGAGCCGTCGAGCTTGGCTTTAACTATATTTCCGCCCCTGAATTCGTCGGTCGAGGAATTATAGCTTCCGTAAACATAATAAATACTGTCGCCTAAAATATATGCGTCACGGATAAGCGAAGAAGTTTTGCCGTAACTGTCTTCATTTTCATAAAGATTGCTGTCGGTAACATAAAGAGTACGGCTTGCGCTTCCGTTTGCAAATACGCTTGATACGGTGGTTTTTCCGTGATGAGCCTCGGTGTACTCAGCCTGCTGCGCCTGATAATAAACTCTGTCGTTGTCGCAGGCAAGGAAACGCGCATTGTATACGGTATTGACCTTTTCAAGACCTTCGGTCTTAATCGCCTTAATCGTGCCGAATTCATAGCGCGTACGCTCGGGAGAATAAACCACATAAGCACCATTTTGTACTACGCCTTCGAGAACGCCCGTGTCGTGGTAAGTTACATCATTACCCTCCATATCGCAGGAGTCGACATTATAGCTTCTTGAATTGCCGTTGGCTTTCTGGAAGAAAATTCTGTTGCCCGCTATAGCAAGATTTCCCGCGCCTGCGGTCTGAAGAATAACGGTTTCCTTTCCGTCCTTATCTCGGCGGATAAGAGAATTTTCAGCGCCTGAGCGGTACTGGTAATTGGCTGACTCGCTTCCCTCATTTGAGAAAGCGGAATCAGAATATTTCCAGTAATAAACATAATCTCCGTTTTTGACAACGCCGCCGAATCTTATATCCGATTTTGAGGTGTTTTTCTTTTTGCCCGCCTCTTCATTTCTCTTTATCGCCTTCTCGGTTTCAGCGCGGTTTTGCGGGTTCAGAAGAGAAAGAATGTCCGTATAGTCGTTAATAATATATTCTTCCTCCACACCCTGCTCATCGTCGCTTTTCTGAGAATATGAATAGGTAAAAACAAGGCTGTCCTTATCCTGCTTTGTAAGGCAGAAATAGTCTTTATCGTCAACAATCTTAGCCTTTTTGATTTTATATTTTTCAAAGAATTTTTTAGCTTTTTCCGTATTCTTTTCCGAAACGCTTTTTGCTTTTAGAGTGTCAAATTCGGAGAAATTGCCCGCGGTGACGGTATAGACCTTGCACTCCCATGAACCGTCGGTTACGTGCTCAACGAAAAGATAGTTCTTATCCTTGCCTTCAACAGTATAAACCTGAAAATCATTCGGGATATGGGAAGATGAACCTGACGTGAAATCGGCCTCACTGAAGACTGTAAGAGTAGAATTCATTTCAACTCCGGCAGACGCCGCCATCGGGTTATTAGCGCCCTGAATAACATTATTCGGATTATACTCATAGCAGGAAATATTATATTCGATATTACTGCCGCTTTTATCCGCATAGCCTATGATAAACTCGTCGGTTTTATCGCCTGTAATATCAAACATATCTGCAAAGAACATTCCCGTTCCCGTAACAAACGGGTGGTCAATATCCATCATACCGTGTTTGGTATAGAGCGTTTCATTAAAATACGTTTTAAAACTTGAACGCGCGGCGGTACGTTTTTCCTTGCCGCCAATCCAGCCGTTTGAAACAGATACAATAATTACGCTTACAACGATAAGAATAGATATTATTGCAAGAAAGATTGCAATTACACCCT
>CAJOER010000014.1:4761-21718 GCA_905233805.1 uncultured Eubacterium sp.
AGCCCTGTATATTTATCAAGCGGAGTTCCGCACTTTTCACAGACGTGCTTCATACTCGCTCCTTTCAAAAACAAAACGTTATCTATACTATTATATATTGTGTGCAGAAATTTTTCAACCCCAATATATAAAATAAAAAAGGACTGCCAAAGACAGTCCTTTTTATTAATTTTAATCGAAGAATATCTGTGCTCCTTCGGGCAGGTTCGGATTAAGTGACGAATCGTAGATGAAGTTATTCGGGTCTACGTTGTCGGGAGCCTCTTCATATGTCTTTTGCGGTATCAGGAATACGCTGCCCGATTCTGCAATATGAAGGTCCATGGTACGCCAGTTATTGAATCTGTGGAACGCCTGGTAATAGCAGTTCATGGTAACCGTATCACCGAGGATACATCCCCAAATCTCCGAATAATAGCCGTCGAAGTCGATATTATTCTGCGGTGCGTAGAACAGGCACGCCAGCTTACCGTACATAGCAAAGTAATTAATATTGCCGTAGTAGGAAGCTATTGCGTTGGGAAGTTCTTTGAGTACGCTTTCATCATAAGCCGTATTAGTATATACGTTATAGAGGTTGACATCGCTCTTATTAGCAACAAGATACGTCATTCTCATATTAATACTCGTTATGATATTAATCTTATTATTCGCATATACGATAGCCGGATACGGTACCCGTACTTCCTTCCTCGTGCTTACATCAATCGGCTCACCGCAGGTGTCGCAGACGAGCGTACCTTCAATGACTTCATCCTTACGGGTTGTCATATGATACCAGTAGCCGCCGTGAGCATCCTTATTCTTACATGTGTAACGGTAGCCTGCGCCCTCGCTGCCTTCCGAATCGAAGCCTGCCATAGGCTTATTCGTTGAGCTGTCCGAGCCGGTAATTGCGTTCTTAACCGTATTGAACAGATTCGAAGCACCGTTAGCAACGTCGAACGACGGAGCCGTACAGGTAAAGTCGTGACCGAAGTAAACGAGCGAATCCTTTCTCAGTACGCACTGTCCGGGAACCCAGCAATCGTAGGTACCCATAAGCGAAGCGTTCATATTAAGAGTAAGTTTGCTGAGCGTGTAAACGCTGCCTTCCTTAAACTTAAACGTTTCTTTAATCTCATAGCCGAGCTTCTGGATATAATACAGAATCTTGGAAATAAGCGTATCACCAGGTGTACCGGCAAACGGCAGATACTGATAGGTGCTGTTTCCGAAGGTTTCAGGCATTACCCAGAGGTCTGCGTTGTGACGCAGCGTGATGTAGTCGGGTGCGTATACGTACCGTCCTACTACAATGCTTGAGTATGCAAACTCCTTAAGATGACCGTTGAGAGCTACCATTGAGCCCTGAATGAATACGTTAGCACCGTAAGCGTCGTCAGTTGCGTCTTCTGCAAGTTCGGTCGAAGTATCAACCGTAACCGCGTCGGAAATCGTTTCTGACGTTCCGTTTGAGTCACCCGCAGCGTCAAACTGTGACGGGTCAAAGTCCTTATCACAATCCGAACAATGGTGATTCTGCATTTCAGCGTCATCAAGAGGTTCGCCGCACTCGGGACATACCTTCTCGGTAATATCCTCGTTGTTGTAATTACCCTCGGTACCTTCGGTTACCGTACCGACGCCGTAATTTGTCTTACGTCCTCTCGTGTAGCTTCCCGCAGCGAGTTCGCCTATCTGGATATGCTTGGTTGAATACATATCGCCGCCGACAATTGCTCTTACCTGTTCCATAAGGTTAATAGTACCTCTGTTGGAAAGGTCGAGAATATCGAGAGAATCTATAATCGTTGTCAATGCGCTCGAGCCTGCGGTCATATTTCCGCCGACGTAGAATTCGGAGTAGTTACCGCCTTCAATCGACGTCTTGGCAGTCATATCGCCGCCCGAGTAAATTCTCGCATCATGTCGTAAGGTAATATACTTATTGGATGTTACAGCGCCCTTACACTTAAGCGTTGAGGATGCGTATACCTTGGTATA
Organism: uncultured Eubacterium sp.; assembly: GCA_905233805.1. GTDB lineage: Bacteria > Bacillota > Clostridia > Oscillospirales > Acutalibacteraceae > Eubacterium_R. The sequence goes on from CAJOER010000014.1 coordinate 6,748, forward strand.
ACCGGTTGAGAAGAACGCTTCCTTGAATATCTGGAAGAGCTTTCCGTTAAGCAGCGAGTTTATTACGCCTGCCGAACCGCTTGTGAAATCGCCGCCTACATACATATAAGCGGAATTTGAGAATTCGTAGTTCGTATTATTCTCGCCGGCTTCCTTGAATCCGGCTTCCTTAGCCTCCGTTTCATCTGCACCGTCCGTCGCCTTACCGAGTTCGAAGTATTCATCGGCATCAAAGTCGCCGTAGAAATACGTCTTCGTCATATCACGGATTTTAGCAGTATCTCTTACCTTACCGCCACCGTGAACAATAAGTTTTGAACAGGGCGAAATATCAAGACACTGGTAAATATAGAGCTTACAGGGCTGATGTTTATTCTTTGATAAGTATAAGTAATCAAGAACCGCAACACCGTTTGTGAGCTGCTTTTCAGGAACCTGAAGGTCGCCAGTTGCCTGATAAATTGTGCTCAGCAGCTGACCGTTGCTCTTATAGAAGCCGTTGCCCTTACCTGCTACCATGATACTAACGTTTTCTTTAATATAGAGCTTGGCGTTGTTATACCACCAGCCGCCGATATAAACGTTAGAGTTCGGGAAGATATCCGTATCTCTTGAACAGTTCTGAGGATATCTGTGAACACCGATGAGGTTGGAAAGCGTTGACGAACTCGTCGTAGAACCAATCGTGTTGACAAAAGCAGTTCCGCCGACGTACATATAAGATGAATGGTACGGGTCGGAAGACGACCTTCCGTCATGGTTGATATGCTTACCGATACCTACCGTACTGTCGGTGTACATATATTCGTTAAGCTTAATGCTTCTCTTGACTCTCAGGTCGCCGCCGGTCATAAAGATTGCGTCCTCACCGACTGCACAACCCGCACCGATGAAGGTGTTTCCGCCTACAAACGTATTGGAGTTCGGAAGTGCCCAAAGACCGGTTCTGAAGTATGAGTGAGAGCCCTTGTTACTGAATAAGTCGGAAATATTAATCTTTAAGTACGGACCGTTGGTGAAGATGTTCATATCTCCGCCGACGTACATAGTACCTACGCTGAGAATTGAGCCGGATTCACCGCCGACCTCGGATACGCCGGTCTCAAGCTTACCTGTGCAGTAGAGTACCGCCTCAGGATAAATCGTGCTTCTGAAGTTATCAAGTACGGCATCCGTCTTTGTTGAGTACATACCGTTGAGAACCGAGAAGCTGTCAGATAAGTATCTGAGGTTGTCATCGGTCGGATTATCGGTAGTCGTTTCGTTATTTGTGATATCGCCGTCAGCATAAACGGTACCGCAGTTGAATAAGCAGTGTCCGTAGGTGAGCTTACCGCCGCAGGCGAAGATTGTTTCTCTGTTTCCGTATTTAGCTTTATTAAGAAGCTGGTTCGTATTCAGAGCAACCGGACCTGCAACGTGACACTGAGCACCCTCATAGTTAATAAACGCTTCATCGTTAGTGCTTTCGTTACTTTCGTTACAATAACCTTTAACGTTCAAAGAAGATGCATTGAGGTACATATAACCGTAGTTTCTGATATAACCGAGGAAATTGAGAGCGTTAGTACCGCCTACATAAATCTGAGCATTGGAGCCGACGCCGTCACCGTTTTTAATCGACATACCCTCTTTTTGCTTATTCTGCTCTTTCTTATCGGTTACCCATGTAGCCGAAGAGCGAAGATTGAGGTTACCTGTAACGGCATAAAGCTTACCGTAATTGTAGATTGCACAGCCGTAATTAATGTTATTCTTAACAATAAGACCGCCGTTTGCATCCTTAATATAGATTGCGTTATCGTTACATACGTTAACATCACCGTCTACATAGGTCGTTCCGTTCGGGATATAAACCGCAACGCCTCTGTTCGGGAAGTCAACGCCCGAACCGGTTGAGTCGAAGTTCTTATCGCCCGCTTCAATATAGCCGTTAACCTGAAGACTATCCTCGAAGTAAACGTTACCGCGTCCCTCATACTGAGAAGTAAAGGTAAAGGTTCCGTTACCGTTAACGCTGTGGCCTATATACGATTCGGAATTATTGCCGAACAGGATATCGCAGTAGAAGGTGTATTCGTCATCGCCGATGAGATTATCCTTCGTCTTAACCTTGCCGAGCTTCGACGCAGTCGAATAATCAATACCGCCGATAAGATACATCTTACCGTTATTGGTAATGCAACAGTTTGCAATCTTTGTAACGCCCTCGCAGTAGTAGTATCCGCCGGAATCTACAAGATAGTAGTTGTTGGCAGTTACGTTACCGAGGAATACCGCATAACCGTTTGATGCAATCTGAACATGGTTTGAATTGATAGCCGTGGGATAGTAAAGATAACCGTCGGCATAGATATAAGGAATGTAATTTCCGCAGCTTGATTTCTCTCCGCAGAAGAGGATACTGTTCTTGCCCGATACGCCGAGTCTTCCGGTGTTTCCGTCGCTGTCGGCACTCTCAGTAATATTTACTGCATAGAAGCCGTAGATATACGACGGTGTATTCGCAGTACCTGATGCAACTGTTGACTTGGCAGTAATCTTACCCTCAACATATGCACGTGAGCTGTTATCCGCTTCAAGTGTTCCGTTACAGTATACGTTGGACCTTGCCTCTGAGCTGAACCATTCCTGAAGTCTGCTGAAGCCGTTGGTGAAGAAGTCACCGATTGAAGAAGCTTCGCCGAGATTTCTCTTTCTGCAAAGGAGAAGCGAATTGTTTTTAAGTCCGATATAAGTCGGAATATTATGACCTTCTCCGCCTACGCCAAGGTCTGCATAGATTTCAGAATCGTCTGCCTCAATAATGCCTGAGCAATAGATATGACCGGTTACGTAGAGCTGGGATTTATATGAGCAGGTGCTCGTAGTTTTAATTCTGATATTACCGTTTACTGTAAGGTCGCCGTCAATCTTAAGCCTTACGTCAGTTAAGGTAAGTCCCGTAAGAGTAACGTCACCCTCGTGAAGAAAGTCTTCAATATTGCTTGCATTTACACTGTTTTCAAAGGTAATACTATCGGGCCAGATAATCGTACCGCCCGAATCGTCGACTGTGCCGACGATTCCGTTAAGACCTTCAAGCACGCCTCCCGAAGAAAGAGTAATCTTATTCGTCGTGGTAACCGTGCCGCTTACGGTGATTTTTGAATCATCGCAGTTCGCGGTCTTGACATTCATATTACCGAGTACGCAGAAGAGATACTTCTGGCTTAATGCCAGCGTACCTTCGGTTGCGTTGAAGTTACCCGTTACATATGCCTTATAAGGCGCCGAGTAGCTACTGCTGCCCGTGATGTTAATCGTTGAGTTTGTATTGAACGTAAGAGTACCGTAACAATAGATTGAGCCGGCAATCCTCTGTCCGTTATTGCTTACGACGGTTGTATTCTTACCGAGATAGATATTGCTTCCCGCCTGTTCATTCCAAATCTGGCCAATATTACTGAAACAGTCACTGTATCCCTGTCCGAGTACGCTGACTACGGAGCCGGTACCGTCGTGAAGGTAAATATGCTGGTCGCTTGCACCCGAAGTAATGCATCCTCTTACATATACATATGAGGTACCTGTTACGTTAATAGCGTTACTTCCGCTGTTATTATCATTATTACCGGAAATGTTTGAAAGCGTATAAACATAACCGCTGTTGATAGCAATAGCATTTGAGGAGTTAAGAGTACCTACCGCATAAATCTTACCGCCTGAATTAATGGTAAGACTGCTCGTATCAATAGTTGATGATGCATTGAGCTGGATAAGATTTCCTGCAACGGTAATTGTACCGCTCTTATTAACCTTAATACCGTTCTGAACGATAAGCGTACCGCCGGATTCAACGGATAAGTAATCCGTATGAGTGAAATCAATGCTGCCTTTTACAACAAGTACGCCGCCATTCTTAACGTTAACGTGGAAGTTACGTGTATCAGACGATAAAGTACCGTCTTTAACGGTTTTAAGGTCTCCGTTAATCTGGCAGTAGCCCCATACATTGAGTTCGTCCTTCTGGTCATTAACCTCAACGTTTCCGTAAATGTAAGCTTTACCGCCGCTGTTAACGTTGAGCTTATGATTTTCAGCGTCAAAGTATAATTTTCCGGCATGTAATTCACCGCCGTTATTAACGGTAATCTCTGTTCCGGAATGGTTTGAATAAATCTCGCTACCGGCATTGCAATACATTTTTGCATTGCTGTTAATAATGAATTTATTGTCACTATTACCATCGGTAGATACTTTACCGCCGATTTTTACTGTAGCACCAGACTGAACTTCAAACTTCTTTCCACCTTTAATTTTCAATGTGCCTGTAATATTTACATTTTGGTTTTGGTCAACATAAATATCATATTTTGTAGCACCAAAAAGGCCACTTGTTGGGGTACTTACATTTTTATAGGTTCCCGAAGTGAGGTGCAACTCCGAACTACCGCTTTTATCACTACCGCCACTTGTGGAAATACTCGGCATTGTAGGCATTGCAGGTGCAGTAAACGTATCCGTACTTACAGTTACACTCTTAGACTTAACAAAATCGTCAAAGGATTTTCTTACGCCTGAGGTTCTCGGGATTGTAACTCCGTTACCCGTAGTACCGTATCCGAGGAATACATCGGGAAGATTCGGAAGAGTTCCGATATCAATTTCGGGTGTGGGGTCTTCCTGAGCAGTCGTTGTCATATTAGGCTTATTAACGCTCTTGATTGCGTTTTTAACAAGTTCTTCCCTGTCAACATAGCGTAAGCCGGCAGTTGTCTGTGCGTTGATAATTGCAGTTTTCTTATCAGCGACAGCCGTTTCTGCGCTCTTTGCAGTTGAATTATAGAAAGAGTTGATAGCGCCGCCTGCATACTTTGAGGTGTTTGCGTTCTTGAACTCCTGAACGAACTTAACGGGAGTTTTAAGAACGTCGTTTGAATCATAAAGCTGGAAGCCCTTATAGGTTCGGTCGGTCATGGTATTTGAATAAGTATAGTTCATCATTGAACCGCTTATCGTAACCGAATTTCCGTTAAGCTTTGTGAGTCCCGTCTCTGAGCCCGCTTTAAAGGTCTTGAAGAGAACGGTCTTATCATATTTTGCGTAATCGTCGGGGTCATCATATTTCTTATCTTCAAAGCTGAGTTCTTCAAGATATCCGTTAAGTTCGGCAGTCTTAGCCGCAACAGCAGCCTTAACGCTCTTCTGACCCGCGTCGGATACGTTAATCTTTTCTCTTGATTTAGTCGCATTTCTTATGGACTTATTAACCTGTCTTGTGAAATACGGCTTAAGGTTCGGGATTTCAATATATTCGCTGTTTTCAACAAAGCTTCTTGCAACAGCAAATCTCATACCCGTTGTAATCTGGTTTGTTAATAATCCGTTATTGCTGAGTTTTGTATAGTCACGGCTTACGGATTTACCTGTTACTGTAAGCTGTGTTCTTTCAGCTACATCGCCTTCTTCGTCTCTCTTAATAAGGCTGTAAACGCTTGAAGTATCATTACTTTTATCTGCATAGTTTGCAAACTTAAGCGTATTTGAAGTAGCGCTTTCTGTCATTAAGTCAAGAGCATTCGGCTCAAGGTCGGTAAGGTCGCTATAAAGGCCGTCTATACCCTTTTCTCTCATATATTCAAGAGCGCCGGTTGCTTCGCTTGCTTTAATCTTATAAACAACCGAACCCTGCTGAGTAAGCGTAAACTTCTTTTTGCCGTCGCTGTCTACGCCGTCATAGGTAAAGTTATTTGCCTGAGCAATAATTCTGTCTTTTTGCTCCTCTGTATAGTTAAACTGTTTGCTGAGATAAAGCGTAGCAGCACTTGCATATTTTGTTCTCAAATCCGCCGTGCTGTTAATATCGTCAAAGTCGATAAGGTCGAGAATGCCGATAGCACTCTGAGTGATTTCAATATACTGCTGGTTCTGAACATAAATACGGGTCTTACTGTCCTGATAACCTCCGTGTAACAGACCTGTACCTAAAAGATAGTTGAATCTGATATCATCACACGCTGTGAAAGTAACCTGACCGTAGTCACGGAATGCAGGCTCATAATCCTCCTCATCGAGTTCAATTTTTTCGTAAGCCTCAATATTCTGCTCGCCTTCATAGTCTCTGTCTTTAAGACGGCTGATATTAAGCGCCTGAACGCCGACGCCAATGTTGGAGTTAGAATGAACGTCACCGTCATCAACAATCTCGGAAAGGTTGATACGAACGAGTTCGTTATAATCCGCATTACCACCGAAGAAACCGATAAGAGGCTGAACCAAAGCCTCGTTAATGAGGTTGATTCCGCTTTCAACAAAACCGATAGCCGCGTTAAAAATAAGGCTGGTTCTGCCGTTCAGCTGAGCAGCAGGATTACTACGGGTTCCTTTTGTTGAACCCGCAAAAATAGTATATCCGAGCGCACGGGGCATAGCTACATAGTTAGCCTCCGCCTTAACGTACGCAGTCCTCTTAAAGTTGAGCGAATCGATATCAACTATTCTCCCTAAAAGAGTAGACTCTTTAAGAGAAACTGTCAGTTTATAATAACCTGCTTTGATATACGTTTCATCGTCTACGGATTCAAGGTCAACCTCGCCCTTTCTGTCAATGTCAACCTGAAGAATCGGGTCGCCGTTTGAATCGTAGCCGTATTTTTCCTTATCAAAGCCGTTCCTCTTAAGGTATTCATACGCAACGTCTTCAAGAGAGGTGTCGATTGAACCGAGACTTCCGGCTACAGCAGTTGCCGCCGCGTCGACAGCATTCTGAAGCCTTGCATTCTGATAATATGCAAGTCCGATATCAACGGAAAGCGCAGTAAAACCTATGACAACAATAAGCATAATTGCCGTCATAACGGTAATGGCACCGCCCTCTCTTTTCTTATTTTTAAACCACTTTTTCACGGAGCATTCCTCCTTGGCAGTAATATAGATGTATAATATATAAATTAAAAATTATTAGTCTTGCTTTTTTAAATCTTCGGCCTTGGAATGAGCGAGGGAGAGCTCGCTTTGAAGTTTCTGAATCAAATCCTCAGCCTTTTCAATTGCACTTTCATAAATCTGAGTGATTTCGTAAATACTCTTATCTGGAGCTGCACCCGCAACTTCACCCGCGTTATCGGCATTAACCGCTGCACCCTTAGGTGCACCCTTGGAAAGGCGGTCGTTTTCAGCCCTGAGAGTATTAATCGTTTTCATTGAGGTTTCAAGCTCGCTTTTTACCTGTTCCAGCTCATACTGAAGCATCGTATTCTGATTCTTCATATCGCTGATACGTGAGTCAAAGATTTCACTTGCGTTTTTATTTGTCTTGACAAGGTTATCGATATAATCCTCAACCTGTTTAGTATCATACCCTCTTAAAACCTTGTCAAAAGAATAGCCCTTGGCTGCTTCTCCTAAAATATCTTCTCTGTTAATTGTTGCATCACTCATTTTGCCTATCTCCTATGAACTAATTTTGTCGGCAGGTAAGAACTCCAAAACATCACCAACGGCAATCGCAAGCTTGTCTGCCATACCTGAATTCAATTCAAGCACTTTATATCCGCCTTCTACACGTTTCCTGACTTTTCGCGGTTTGACCGCTCTGTCTATGAATAAAACTGCATTCTCCTTTGAAAGCGTTATTGTATCAATATCAAATCTCATACCGAAAGTATGGATTTCGTTGCAAGGTGTGAGAAGTAATCCGTGCGATTCGGGAATGCTTTTTCTGTACATCAGTCCCATAAAACGCCTTAAGAAACTACTCGCATCTTCAACATATTCAATTAGTAATTCATCGTTTTTGTATAGTGAGAGTTTTTTCATTAAAATACACCGCCGAGACTGTCCATAACCGAAAATATTACCGGTCCTATAATTACACAGACGATTGCGGGAAGAATAAATATAACCGTAGGAATTGTCATTTTTGTAGGAACTTTTGCCGCAATCTCTTTGATTTCTTCACTCTTATTCATTCTGAGCTGTTCAGCCTGAGACTGTAAAACGTTGGTAATCGGAATACCGAGCTGACCGGCCTGAATAACAGCGGAAACGAAAGTTTTAAGTTCTTTTACATCAGAGGCGTCAGCCATTGATTTTAGTGCATCATTTCTGTTTTTACCGAGCTGAATCTGCTTAAATACAGTCATAAGTTCGTCAATCAGCGGTCCTTCCATTCTCTCCGAAATTTTAACAAGAGAAGCGTCAAAACTGAGACCGGCTTCCATACATACGCTCATAAGGTCAATAGTATCCGCAAGCTGATATTTTATAGCGTTCTGGTGACTGTTTACCATGCTCATAAGGAACAAATCCGGACCGAATGCAGCAATTACAATTCCGATAATCGCAATAAAAATCGCGTTATGGTTCATATTATACAGTATAAGAGTCAAACCCAATGACATTATCGAAAAAATAATCAGAAATGCAATCTTTACAAACTGGAAATTCGAAGCAGAAATGTGAATCCCTGCTTTTCTGAGTTTCAAACCGAGTAATTCGTTCTTTTTCTTCTGCCTTTCGGTCTTTGTGGCATCCTTACCGTAAACGTCAGTCTGATTAATTTTATCTATAATCGGCTGAATAACACGTTCATGGAATGATGTATTTACGTTTTTATAGTCTACTTTAATTGTATCTTTTCCAATTTCCTGCTTACGGCGGAAGTTACTGTCTTCCTCTCTACCCTTTTTGCCGAGAATAAGAATAACTGCAATAAGGGCAAGCAGCGAATATGCAATTACCAGAAATTGCGTTACATATTCACCCATAAATCATTCTCCTACATTTTTATCGTTGTAATCTTCTTTACAGCGGCAAATGCCATAATTTCAAGACCTGCGGCAACTGCCAGTACGATATTTCCTCTTGTTTCTTCAAAAAGAACCCTAACAAAGTCATAATTAACCAGTGAAAACATTCCAAGTATTATCAAAGGCATAACACCAACGATAATTCCGGAGGTTTTACCCGAAGCAGTAGCAGTTTTCAGCTGCTTTTGAAGCTTCATTTTTTCCTTAATGGTATCGGAAATATTTTCAAGAATACGTGAGAGGTTACCACCTGTCTGTCTCTGAACAAGAACTGCGGAAACCATTAATTCAACATATTTACTCTTTATTCTTTTAGCAAGATTTTCAAGCGCCTCGTCCATTGAATAACCCATATTCATCTCTTTAATGGTAAGAGCAAATTCTGTGGAAATGGGAGCGTCCATATCGTGAGCAATAGTCTCCATAGCCTGAGTAAAACTGAGACCGGAACGAAGACAGGAACAGCAAATCATAAGCGAGTCACTGAGCTGCTCTTCAAAATGCTTAACTCTTTGTTTTTGCTTAACTTTAATATAAACAATAGGCAAAGCAAGACCGGCAGCAATTAACGCCATTGATATTACAACATTACCAATGAACATACCTACAAGGCTTCCGGGAAGGAATATCAGAAGAATCCAGATTAAAAGGAATTCCTCAGGACGCATACTGATATCAGCAGACTGAAGTTCTTTATAAATAACTGAACCTAATTGTTCCTCTGCGTTAGTCTTTTTCTTTCTTTTCTTAGCTTTGGTGGACTTGCTTTCGTTTTTAACAAGCGCTAAATCTGCAGGGTCTCCTTCTTTTATATTAAGCTCTTCAAGTCGTTTTTCAGCCGCAATCTTATCGGCTAGAACCGTGCCTACTATAATATATGCAAGCGCAAATGTAAGAAGCGCAAAAGAGACTGCAACAAGTATTATACTAAGTATGGAACCATTCATTTTCTATACCAACTCCGTTCTCACGAATTTTCTCTACGCATTTCGGAACAATACCGGTAGCCTTGAATTCACCCTTGAATTTTCCGGTTGCGTCCATCGTTCCTTCGGTTTCATATGTAAATATATCCTGCATACGGATAACGTCACCCTCCATACCTACAATTTCGGATATGGAGACAATCTTTCTTGAACCGTCTCTGAGACGGGCCTGCTGAACAATAATATTAATTGCCGATGCCACCTGGTCTCTGATAGCTTTTGAAGGAAGCTCGGAGCCCGACATCATAACCATGGTTTCAATACGCGAAATCGAGTCTCTGGGAGAGTTGGCGTGGATTGTCGTAAGAGAACCGTCATGACCTGTGTTCATAGCCTGAAGCATGTCAAGGGTTTCATCGCTACGTACCTCACCGACGATAATTCTGTCAGGTCTCATACGAAGTGCGTTAACAACAAGGTCTCTGATGCTGATTCGACCCTTGCCTTCAACGTTTGCAGGTCTGCTTTCAAGCGGAATTACATGTTCCTGCTTTAACTGAACCTCGGCCGAGTCCTCGATTGTAACGATACGTTCGTTTTCGGGAATGTATGATGATAAAATATTCAGAAGCGTTGTTTTACCTGAACCGGTACCTCCCGAAACAATAATATTAAGTTTACCCTGAACCGCAGCCTCAAGGAACGCAAGCATACGTCCCGAAGCTGAGCCCCAGTTAATTAAATTCTGAGCCGTGATAGGAGTTTTCGAGAACTTACGTATTGTAAGAACCGGTCCTACAAGTGATACAGGCGGAATAATTACGTTAACACGGGAACCGTCGGGAAGACGGGCGTCAACCATCGGGCTTGCTTCATCAACGTGTCGTCCGACCTTAGTAACGATTCGGTCAATAACCTGGCGGAGATGCGCCTCATCCCTGAACTGAATATCGGTAAGTTTAAGAATACCTTTATTCTCGACGTATACCTGATAGGGACCGTTTACCATAATCTCGGTAAACATATCAGAGTCAACGAGCGGCTGAATGGGACCGTAACCCATAATATCATCGTAAAGCTCGTCGGCAATAAGGCCTCTTTCAATACGGGGAATCTCATATTCCGGCTTGTCAACATATTCCTTAATGAGGTTTTTCATTCCCTCTTCGGTCAATGCTGACGCGTCGGCGCCCGTCATCTTTTCGATTATGGCAGCATGTATTTTTGTTTTTGTGTCTGCGTATCTGTCCTCAAGAATTGCATTAGCTCTTGAATTTCTCGGGCCCATTCTGCCCGCGGACTGTTCTTCCTGCGGGGCTTCCTCCAGGTTATTATCAGGATTTAAACTGTTATATCTGTCAAGTAATCCCATTAGCTATTCTTCCTTGTTTTAGATTTCTTATCGTTTTTAAGAGTTCCCTCTCTTTCAAGAACAAGCTTGTCAACAAAGTTGTTCATATCCTTTGCAATCGGTGAACGCGGTTTATATACGATAACCGGCTGACCGTTATTAAGAGAGGAGTTAACCGATTTAAAGTCATTTGTAATAACCGCATACGCGGGAATTCCGAGAAGGTTTTCGAAATCGGAAATGTTTACATTGTTTTTCTTAATGTTTTTGTTAATAATAAGTCTGGCTTTATCGCCCTGATTAAGCTGCTGAATAACGTTAAGACATACCTTAGCTCTTTTAAGAGAAAGGATATTAACGTCATTAACCATAAAGATAGTGTCGCTGTTTTCAAGCGCCGTAATAACAGGGTCAACAAGCGCGCATCCGCAATCCATTAAGATATACTCAAAATAGTTTCTGGAAATATCAAGAATGGTTTTGATTGCAGAACTCGTAACATACTCAGCAAGTTCGGGTGAATTGGGAGAAGCCAATAGCATAAATCCCGAGGGATGAGTTGTACAAGTTGAAGTTATACTGTCAAGGGAAATTCCGTTAAGGTCTCTTCACCGAACTGAAGGTCAAGGTCAATCAAAAGTGTTTTCTTACCTCTCGAAGCAAGCGCTACTGCAGTATTGGTACAAAGTGTGGTTTTACCTACTCCGCCCTTACCGCTGAAAAACGCATATACTCTTGAACGCGTTTTCTTTTCCGTGTTCTGAGAAACGCTGTGTTTTCTCTCCTTGCTTGCAAGCTTGGTAATGTCCTTACAGAATTCTTCGGGACTGACTTCAATATCCATAACCTGTCTTACGCCTGCCTGAGCAGCCATATTAACGATGTCAACGCTGACCTCGTCGGTAAGGATAATCGGAACTGCGCCTAATGCGGCAAGATTCATATCCTCGATAAAATCCATAAGCTGAGAATCAATATCGGTTTTGCTTACGAGAAAAGCAACAACATCGGGTACGTATCCCTGAATTCTGACCTTTGCAGAGGGTTCAAATTCGGCATATCCGATAATTTCGATATTATCATCAACAAGTTTGTTTTTAAGTGCAACCTTGTATTCGGTATCGTTTGAACAAACAACTAAATTAATTTTTTCCATAATCTCTTATCTCCAACTTTTTAGTTTTTTGACTGCGGGGGAATTAAGCCTGATTCTGTTCCTCTGCCTCAGCCTTTGCTTTTGCCTCAGCTTCAGCTTCCTGCTGTGCTGCTGCTGCGGCTTCTGCATTTCTCTCAACATCGTCAAGAGACTGCTCTCGCTTAGAATTAAGAATAAGCTTGAATGTCTTTGAGTTTTCAATCTCATAAAGCTTAAGCGCCTGCTTTTCGTTAACCTCTACGGTAATAGCGCTGTAACTTGTGATTTTTGAATCGCTTGACTGAGCCGCCGCGTCATCAGTGTTGTTCGATACCTTAATAACCTTTAAGTCTTTGTATGCAACTTTTGTGGTAACTTTCTGGTCTTTGTCTGTTTCGTAAGTGATAATATCAACGGTATCGCCTACCGAAATGTAACCGTCAACGCCGTTTGTGCTGCTTGCCTGGAAGGAATATGCTTTCTTACCTTTTGAAAGTTTATATGATAAACCTACGCTGTCGGAATCAACGCCGACGAACTTATATGTGTTGAGCTGTTCGCCTACATAAACGTCAACGCCTGTAATCTGATCTTTTATTCCGTCAAGAGAATCAATATATTCCGGAGTTGCGTCTTCTTTAATAAAACTTCTTACCTGGAAATAACCGGCATCGTCTGCAAGCATCTCTTCGGTAATCATCGTGTTCTTAGGAATATCCTTAAGAGCAACAACTACGTTTACGGTTTCACGATCTTTGATTGTTGTTTTTTTGCTGATGTTGCTTGCAAACATGTAGGTAGCAAGACCTGCAATAAGTGCAAATACAACTGCGATTAAATAGACCTTCTTCATAAAATTTCCCTCTTTTACTAATTATTAAGTCTTTCAGACTTTAAAGTTTTTAATATATATTTAAAGACTCTATAAAAATATAGAATCTGAATATACAACCCAAACAAGACCGATTAAACTATCAGTCTATGCCTCATCATCGTTATTGGGATGCGTCTCAACCTTATAGGTTGCTGATGCAGAAACATCCTTTTGCATATGGTCGCAGAATACACCGAGGACAGGAGTAAGCACAGTAAACTTGCCCTTAACAGTTACGGTAACGTCGCCCTCAGAGCGCTTTTCAACTCTGTAATCGGTCTGATTATTGGGCCATACCTTCTGGTCATAAGTGTACTTAATAGAAATGTCTTCTATAGTAACACTCTTAGGAATTGATAAATCAATTACCTCGGCAATATGTTTTTCCTGGTCGGTATATGCTTTATCATCTGTACTGTTTTTAACTATTTCAGGGTCAAAGTTTTTATCAAAAACAGGACCCTTATCCTGGCCCGAATCGTTATAGCAGGTTTCAGTATATTCAACGCAGGCTATACGGGCAGCGTTACGGGCGGAATTCTCAACTGAAATATAGTTATAAAACAGCCAGCCGAAGTCCAGAATACCCATAACCAAAAGCAGGAAGAACGGTAAAACCATGGCGAATTCAACCATAGCCTGGCCGCTTTCTCTTCTCTTTTTTCTACGGTTTTTCATTTCTTTCACCGCCTTAAATTACTGAAAATTGGGGCAGGTTTCCCCGCCCCGAAATTTTCCGTTTAGAATTTCTTACTGAAGTTCGTTCTTTGCTAATGTGTTGTTTGCCTTCTTGAAGAGGTTCTTAATTCTCGGTCCGAGAACGATAAGAATAACAACAGCTGCGATAGCGATAAGACCAAGGATAAGAGCGTACTCTACCATTCCCTGTCCGTTTTCATCTCTGAAGAATGTCATAATTTTTCTCCTTTCGTAAATTTAAGTTGAATTCAATTTTTTATAATAAAGGTGCAAGCACCTCTAAAATAAACTGACTTCGCCTACGATTTGCGTTAATGAGAAGCACATCGTAATTATCGTTCCGATTGAGAGGAACGGTCCCATAGGTATTTGAGTTTTAACGTCGCCTTTTTTGCTGATTTTAAGATATACCCAAAACAGCGCTACAAGGACGGCCATTAAAATCATTGCCTGGAAATATCCAAAAGCATATACGGTAAAACCGATAACACCGCTGTATTTGACATCTCCGGCGCCCATTGGTATTTTAAGTAAGCTCGGGATAATACATACTACCATACCTAAAGCAACACCTAAAATCGGTTTAAATATTAAATCAAGGACTTCATCTGAATCATCCAATTTAATACATTCATATATTAAGGAAACAATGTCGATACCGAGCATTGTAAGTAACAATGGGTTAGGGATTTTCCGAACGAGCGCATCAACAAACGAGATGCTGAATATCGGAACGAGCAGCAGCAAGTCTCTTATCATTAAAGAGTAGCTTTTTGCGGTAAATACTATACCGGCTGCGGCAATCAGTCCGAGCACTACAGCGAGAATCTTAACGGAAGTTTTGTTAAGCGGAGCCGCCATACCCGGATCGTCAGTTCTCGAAAGAGTCAGTTTCTTTGAAAGAGGAATCGTAACTAATCCGAGAATAATGCCGTACACGGCAAAGATTATTATGTTGAGTTTCATACGATTCCGTTTCCAATCCAGTTTTATACAAATATATATATTAGTTCAACCACATTGTAGCATTTTTCGGCAGTAATTACAAGTGAAAATTTACAAACTGTTAAAATTTAGTTAATCTGCACAAATCACGGCTTTACCGTTTGTGCATTGTGACAATAAAACCCGCATTTATTCGGATTTTTCACTGTATTTTATTACAGTATATACCTCTCTGTCATACAAATCAAG
>CAJOER010000015.1:0-16517 GCA_905233805.1 uncultured Eubacterium sp.
TTGCAGGAATTTTCATTTCGCCTCCATCATAGAGGAAAACTGCATTTTTAGGCATTAATGCAAAAAACTTGAAACCGTTAAACTCCGTTCCGCCGAAAACATGGGGAGCGGTAGAGAAAACTACATTTCTTGTATACTCGCCCGGAACTGCTCCGCCGTAGTTGAATGTCGGAGATGTAACGGTAAGTCCGGTCCATTCTTCCATATCGCTTGACGCTTCCGAAAGCGCGTTTGCGGCGCCTGTCAAATTGAGGCTGGTGTCATGGCCGTATTCGTAAGCGTAGGCATACTCTTTTGCGGTAATGTACTTTTCGTAAGCCGCTTTCATATTAGTATAAACCGTGCCGTTCATTTTACTCTCGTAATCGCTGATGGCATTTTTTAATTGCGCTAAATCGCCGTCAGTAGCCGCAAGTGCCACAGTCGGAAGTGTAAACGGTACGGAAGTAATAATAAGAAGCGCCGCTAAAAGAGTAGCTATAAGGCGTTTTGTTATTTTTTTCATACTGTCTTCCTTTCGTTATTTAACTTTAACGGTTTTCTGAGAGGAGAATTCGCCTACGTACGTTTTGCCTGCTTTCTTTTTAAGCGAGCGAACACGGATATAGTATTTCTTGCCTTTCTTTAAACCTTTAATTGTGTAAGAAGTTGTTTTTTTGTCTTTAATGGTTGTTTTCTTTCTCTTTTTCATATCCTTATCGGTTGAATAGAAGAGTTCATAGCCTGTTCCTGCTTTGTCCTTCGTCCATTTAACCTCTGCGGATTTTTTGCCCGGTTTTACTTTATTTATCTTCGCCTTATAGTAGTAGCGGTAACTTGTTTTTGAATAGTTTCCGCGTTCCCATTCGCTCTTTGAATTCTTTTCGTAGGCGGCGAACATAAATTCATAAAGTCCGTTTGCTTTAAGATTTTTAAGAGTGTATTTCGTTTTACCGTCGGTCCACGCGTAATTCCACTTTTTGGCGCCCTGCTTGCGATACATAACGCGGTAGTTCTGAGCACCATTAACCTTATTGAAGAAAATTTCAAGTTCTTTTTTCTTAAGGTGCGAAACGGTGGTAATTCCCTCGGGCTTTTTAATCTTCTTGTTTACGTTCGCATCTTTTGCTTCGTCGTCCGAAGGGGTGGCCTCTTCCACAGTCAGTTTGGGAATCTTTTCGGTTTTTGTATCGCCGCAATAGGTACAGGTATATGTTTTAACACCTGTCTCATCTACAGTCGGCTGTTTTGTAATTACGCCTTTGTTCCATGTATGGTCAACGGTCGGAGTATCCTCTTGTTTTTCAAGTATTACTCCGCATACCGAGCATTTTTTGCCTGCCGTAAGTCCGGTTTCAATACAGGTTGCGGGAACGGCGGAAACGTCAACTTCCGTATGTCCTTTACACGGTGTAATTTCACCTCTGTATTCATCACCGCAGACTGAACAGGTGAAAGTGGAGTAACCCTGCTCGGTACAGGTTGCTTTAGTATTCTTTTTGTTATAGCGGTGCTTGGCCTTAGGTATTGCGATATGCTCGGTTTTTAATACCTCGCCGCATTTTGTACAGCTGTATACTTTATCGTTGTTACCCTCTTTCGTACAGGTAGCTTCCTTGGTTGTCGTAACGTCTACTTTAATTGAGTGTCCCGTCGGTTGGGAATTCTCTATGATATATTCATATCCGCAGTCGTTACAGTGATATTTTGTATATCCGATTGTTTCACAGGTTGCGGCAATCGGTTTAATATCCCAGTTTTTATGACCTGTTTCTTCAATATCATCGTTTAATAAAGTTTCGCCGCATACGGTACAAACATAAGTTTTTGTGCCTTTTTCTGTACATGTTGGCTCCTTTGTTACCGTTCCGCTATCAGGCGTGTGACCGTTGGACGAAACAAAGTTGTCCTTGTAGGAGTCGCCGCAGCGTGTACAGGTGTAAAGCGTGTAGCCTTCTTCCGTACAGGTCGGGTCAACTTCGGTTTCTTCGTAATCATGGTCGAGGGGGTCGGTTAAACTGATATCCCCGATGTGAGTGCCGCAAATCTTACATACGCTTTCGGTAGTTCCGCCTTCTGTACAGGTTGCTTCTTTTGTTACAACTCTTTCAGTGTCGTGCTCCGTGGTGTCAAGAGTTACAGTTTCTCTGCTGTATTCATATCCGCAGACAGAGCACTTCGTTACCTTATCGTAGGTTCCGTTTTCGGTACAGGTTGAGAATGTCTGATTTTCGATAACGACGGTTCTTTTATGTCCCTTTGCCGGAACGGTTACCGATTCTCTTGAAAGCTCCTCGCCGCAGACTGAGCAGTAAACGACGTTGTCGTATGAGCCGTCCTGTTCGCAGGTTGCCGGTACGGAATTCTCCTTAACGGCTGCAGCTTCCGTATGACCGTTCGGGTCTGTTGTAAAGTGTCCTGTGCCTTCTTCGCCTTCCATTACGATATTACATCTTACACATCTGCGAACCGCATCGTAAGAACCGCCCTGAGTACAGGTTGCGGGGTCTTCGTTTTCTATTACGATTGAGCCCGGAGTATGACCTTTTGCAGTTCCTTCGTCAGTGTAGAACTCACCGTTTTTATCGTCAACTTCTCCACAGTTTGCACAAACAAGTTTGTATGTTCCGTCCTTTTCACAGGTGGCGTCATTATTCGATATTTTAATGTTAAACTTATGTCCTGTTTTTCGTTGCCATACCTTTACATCCTGAGTGGTGAAATCGTAATCGGGGTCATAACCTTCAACGACGCCCTTATCGGTATCAGTAAATTTACATGTTGCGGTATAAGTTTCAGTACCGTCCTCGGTACAGGTTCCGTATGTATAAACGGGACCCTTAACAGACATATTTTTTGTAATGGTATTGTTTTCGTAGTTGCTCTTGCATTCGCTTCTTTTACACTTGAAAGTAGCAATGCATACGGAATGTTCTTCGTTCCACGAGTAAGTCGGGGCGCCGTAGAGATGTCCTGTTTTAGCACATTCGGTATTGTTTTCAACAATTTTATCTGCAACGTCAGCAACTTTATCCAATATGGTAAGAACGGTGTTTACCCAGCCGGGGATAGGAACGCCGACCAAGCCATCCCTCGTAAGCGATTCCGTCACCGCCGATTGCAGTTCCGTCAACTCTGATTTTGATGCCCTGGCTCAGCGAGGTTTCAAGAATCTCAACGCCTACCTCGCCGACAGCTCCGCATTTGGGGCACTCATAAAATGCCATGAGGCCGCTCTTGTCATTCGATTTGAAAGTGAACTGCGGAGAGCCGAAATTGAAATTGTGTTTTTCAGTGTTTCTTATTCTCGTGAAGATTGTATTTGATTCGATTATCGCGGTAGATGGGTCGCTGTCCCATGAATAGGTCGAGTGATTGTTGTCACCGTCGTCAACATAATCTTCAAAGCCCTCGTTTCCTTTGGGTAAGGGCGGAATCTTGTTCTGGGGAACAGTCTGACCTCTTTTAATGATAAGTTCGTCGCCTAACGTTTGTCCTTCTTCGTCAAGGAAAACTACAGTGTATGTTATATCGGCAGCAAGCGCTGTCATAGGAGCTAAACAGCTCACAACAAGGAGCAGAGATAAAACAATGCTTAATAACTTTTTGCCTTTTATAACAATCCCTCCTTAAAATAATAATTTTAGTTCATAATATTCTACAAATACTATTATAACATAGAGAA
Organism: uncultured Eubacterium sp.; assembly: GCA_905233805.1. Taxonomy (GTDB): domain Bacteria; phylum Bacillota; class Clostridia; order Oscillospirales; family Acutalibacteraceae; genus Eubacterium_R. Next base: position 3,665 of record CAJOER010000015.1, read on the forward strand.
TGTCAATTTTGTCTATATAATATTAAAATCCTTTCTGTAATAATAAACAAATTTTCACCTGTGTTTTTGTAGATAATAACCAAAAAAACTGCCCTGCAAATTACTGCAAGACAGTTTCGGTATTATAAGTCTTTTTATTTGATTATTGAAATTCCCGTCATTTCTTCGGGCTGGGGAAGGTTCATTACTTTAAGCATTGTCGGCACGATGTCGCAGAGTTTTCCGCCTTCGCGCAGTTCAACGTCGCCGCAGTTTATGCAGATAAAGGGAACCTCGTTTGTGGTGTGTGCAGTGAAGGGCGAGCCGTCAGCTTCCTTCATAATGTCCGCATTACCGTGGTCAGCCGTTACGAAGAGCGTACCGCCGTTTTCAAGAACCGCTTTGTAAAGCGAACCGACGCACTTATCAACTGCCTCAACTGCTTTGACCGCCGCGTCAAAAACGCCCGTGTGGCCTACCATATCGCAGTTTGCAAAGTTGATTATTACAACGTCGTATTTACCCGAGCGTACCGCCTCGTCAAGCTTTTCGCTAACCTCAAAGGCGCTCATTTCGGGCTTTAAGTCGTAGGTTGCAACCTTCGGGGACGGAACGAGAATTCTGTCCTCGCCCTCGTTTACCGCCTCAACGCCGCCGTTGAAGAAAAACGTTACGTGAGCGTATTTTTCAGTCTCGGCAATACGAAGCTGAGTCATACCTCTTTTTGCAAGATACTCGCCGAAGGTGTTTGTAAGAACCTGGGGCTTAAACGCAATATCAACGTTGGGCATTGTCGCGTCATACTGAGTCATACATACGTAGTTTACGGGGAAACGCTCTCTTCCAAATCCCGTAAATGCGTCGTCAACGAAAGTTCTCGTAATTTCTCTTGCTCTGTCGGGACGGAAGTTGAAGAATACAATGCTGTCGTTTGCGCCGATTCTTCCCTCGTTTTCAAGGGTAACCGTCGGGAGAATGAATTCGTCCGTGAGGTTTTTGCCGTCGCTGTCCACGGTTTCATATGATTCTTCAATTGCCTTTACGGGGTCGGTGTTGAATTTGCCCTTACCGAATACGAATGCGTCGTAAGCCTTCTTGACTCTGTCCCAGTTGTTATCTCTGTCCATAGCGTAGTAACGGCCGGTTACGGTAGCGACCTTGCCTACGCCGATTTCGTTCATTTTTTCAATCGCTTCAGCTACGTAGTCTTTACCGCTTGTCGGCGGAACGTCACGTCCGTCCATGATGCAGTGAAGGTATACGTTCTTCTGGCCAAGGCGTTTTGCAAGCTCCACGATAGCCCATACGTGGGTGTTGTGTGAGTGAACGCCGCCGTCGCTCATAAGTCCCATAAGATGAAGGGAAGTGCCGTTTTCGATTGATTTATTTATTGCATTACAGAGCGCTTCATTTTCGAAAAAGTCGCCGTCTTCGATAGACTTTGTAATTCTCGTGAGTTCCTGATATACTACGCGTCCCGCGCCCATATTTGTATGGCCTACCTCGGAGTTACCCATCTGTCCGTCGGGAAGACCTACATTGAGTCCCGAAGCGCCTATATATGTATAAGGGTACTTTTCCATAAGCATATCAAGGTTCGGTTTATTTGCGGCTGCAATTGCGTTTCCGTAAGTATCGGGATTATGGCCGAAGCCGTCCATAATGCAAAGTACGTTAGTCTTTTTCATATTGCTGTTCTCCAAAATAAGGGCGGATTTCTCCGCCCTGATAGTTTTATTTATCTGCTTGCCGCCTTAACGATAACTGAAAAGTCGTTAGCTTTAAGCGATGCGCCGCCGATAAGACCGCCGTCAACGTTTTCTTTGTCAAGAAGTTCTTCGGCATTAGCAGCGTTCATTGAGCCGCCGTACTGTACTACGAAAGCGTCGGCAGCTTCCTTGCTGTAAAGGTCTGCGATAACCTGACGGATATAACCGTTAACCTCGTCAGCCTGGTCGGCAGTAGCGGTTTTGCCGGTGCCGATAGCCCATACGGGTTCGTATGCGATAATGATATTTGAAAGTTCGCTTTCGCTTACGCCCTGAAGCGCAACCTTTGTCTGCTTTCCTACGATTTCAAAGGTAACGCCCTGTTCTCTTTCTTCAAGAACCTCGCCTACGCAGAGAATAACGGTAAGACCGGAATCAAGCGCAGCGCGTACTCTCTTGTTAACCGTTTCGTCCGTCTCGCCGAAATACTGACGTCTTTCGCTGTGGCCGATGATTACATAGGGAACGCCCATAGCTTTAAGCATGGGAGCGGAAACCTCGCCCGTGAAAGCGCCCTTTTCAGCCCAGTGGCAGTTCTCAGCGCCGATTTTAATATTTGAACCTGCTGCCGCATCAAGCGCCGCCTGAAGGTCAATAAACGGAGCGCAGATTACTACGTCGCAGTCAGCTCCTGCAACGAGGGGCTTCATTTCGTTGATAAGCGCCGTTGTTTCGGCGGGTGTGTTATTCATTTTCCAGTTACCTGCGATAACTGCTTTTCTGAGTGCCTTATTCATAATATCTCCTCCGAATTATTATTTGTCCTGTAATGCCGCTATGCCGGGAAGCTCCTTGCCCTCAAGGAATTCAAGGGAAGCGCCGCCGCCCGTTGAAATATGGCTCATCTTATCGGCAAAGCCGAGTTTTGTAACTGCAGCAACGCTGTCGCCGCCGCCGATAATTGAGATTGCGCCGCTTTCTGCAACTGCGTTTGCAACTGCAACCGTGCCGCCTTCAAACGCCTTCCATTCGGATACACCCATAGGTCCGTTCCAGATGACCGTTCCGGCGCCCTTGATAGCGTTTACAAAAAGCTCCTGAGAAGCGGGGCCGATGTCAAGTCCCATCCAGCCGTCGGGAATCTCGTCTGAATTAACTATCATATTTTCGGTGTTTTCATCGTATTCTTTTCCTACGATGTTGTCGATGGGAATAAGGAAATTAACACCCTTGGCTTCGGCGTCCTTCATCATTTCGCCGGCTTTGTCAATCCAGTCAGATTCAAGAAGGGAATTACCGATTGAGTGGCCGAGGTATTTCATAAATGTATAAGCCATACCGCCGCCGATAATGATAGTATCGCACTTATCAAGAAGGTTTGTGATTACGCCGATTTTGTCGGATACTTTAGCGCCGCCGAGAATTGCAACGAGAGGTCTCTTCGGGTCAGCGAGCGCTCCGCCCATAAACTCGATTTCCTTCTGGATAAGATATCCGCATACTGCGGGAAGGTAAGCGGCAACGCCCGTTGTTGAGCAGTGCGCTCTGTGAGCGGTACCGAATGCGTCGTTTACGAATACGTCGGCAAGAGAAGCAAGCTCTTTTGAGAAGTTCTCTTCGTTCTTGGTTTCCTCGGCTCTGTAACGGACGTTTTCAAGAAGCATAACCTCTCCTTCGCCGAGTGCAGCAGCCATAGCCTTTGCATTTTCGCCAACTACTTCGGCATCCTCGGCGAGCTTAACCTCTGTGCCGAGATATTCCGAAAGCTTCTTTGCTACGGGAGCAAGGCTGAATTCGGGTTTGTATTCTCCCTTAGGTCTTCCGAGATGGGAGCAGAGAATAACCTTTGCGCCGTTTTCCATTAAGTACTTAATTGTGGGAAGAGCGGCAACGATTCTCTTATCGTTTGTGATTTCGCCGTCTTTAAGCGGAACATTGAAGTCGCAGCGTGCAAGGACTCTTTTGCCTTTTACGTCGATATCTTCAATAGTCTTTTTGTTTAAAGCGTTCATGAAAAATCTCCTTTATACTAATTATTTAAAATTTAACGATAATATTATATATTATTTAATCTCAATATGCAACATATTTTTTATTAATATGGTAATCACAGAGTATTATGCATTTTTTGATTGACGGAATCCTTAAAATGTATTTGTAATTGCTCGGTTCTAATAAAAATATATTGAATTTTATGTCTATTTAATATATAATATTATCATAAATTTCCAGGAGGCAATATTATGAAAAAAGTAGTATCAATCATTTTATCAGTAACGATGCTTTTAAGCATTACTGCAGGGCTTAACATTACAGCCTTTGCTGATGAACTCCCTGCAAGTGGAAAATGCGGTGAAAATGCTACGTTTACATTTGACAAGGACACGGGAACGCTTGTAATATCTGGACAAGGTGATGTAACAGGTGTTAAAAGGTTTGTCATGGAATCTGTCGGTGAGGTTGTGTATTATGACTTTTCAGATTTCAGTGGTTATTCGGAGATTAAATCGGTTATAATTAATGAAGGTATAACCCGCATTCTTCCAGGTGAAGATATGTGGTGTCCTTCTTTCAGCTACAATGAAAACCTTGCTTCCATTTCTCTTCCTGATTCTTTACTGGAAATCGGTGGGCAAGAGGGTTACTTTTCGTTTGATGATACTGCATATTATAACGATAAAACCCATTGGGACAGTAATATTTTTTATGCCGATACTTTTCTTATTAATGCGCAGGATGCAGTTGGCGATGTTACTGTTAAAAGCGATACAAAAGGTATAGGTAATTCTGCATTTTATATGAATAATAAAATCACCTCTATTGTACTTCCCGAAGGATTAAAGAGTTTAGGATTCTATTCGATACGTGAATGTGATAACCTTAAAAGCATTAACTTTCCATCCACTTTGGAGTACTCAGCGGAATGGTCTTTAGCCTGGAATCCGTCGTTAACTGATGTTGATTTAAGCAAAACAAAACTTACCGAGATTCCTACTGGTATGTTTTGGGCTTGTGAAAATTTAAAATCAATTCATGTGCCGGCAAGTGTTACGAGTTTTGGAGACAATGCAATTGGCTCATGTTATTTAAGCGATATATATTACGGCGGAACAAAATCGGAATGGTCAAAAGTGAAAATAAGCAATCAAAACGACGGATATGATACATATGCACTCTCGACCTATATAGCAAAAAAAGCAGTAAATATTCATTGCTCGGACGGAACAATAGAAGCTGAAAATCCAGACGCCGTTAAAGATGACGAATCAGAGTATTCAATTAAGCTTTCAAAGCATTCATATGTATATAACGGAAAAACAAGAAAGCCTGGAGTAACCGTTACTTTAAATGACGGAACAGTGCTCAAGGAGGGCGAAGATTATACAGTATCCTATGCAAAAGGCAGAAAATATGTAGGAAAGTACAAAGTAAAAGTTACATTTAAAGGCGAATATACTGGCAGTGAAACTGTATATTTTACGATAAAACCTGCCGGTACCAGCATTTCGGGCGTTTCAAGATTAAAGAAGGGCTTTAAGGTAAGGTGGAAGAAGAAAACCACTCAGGTTACGGGATATCAGATTCAGTATAGCCGAAAAAAGAACTTTGCTTCGGCAAAAACAGTAACGGTTAAAGGTGCAAAAAAGACATCAACAAGTGTAAGAAAGCTTGCAAAGAAGAAATACTACTATGTTCGTATAAGAACTTATAAGAGCGTTAACGGTAAGAAAATCTGTTCAAGCTGGAGCAAGGTGAAAAAAGTTAAAACCAAGTAAAAACAAGGAGAAATTGTTATGAAAAACACAATGAAAAGACTGTTTGCAACGATTTTAGTGTTATCAATGATTTTATCAACAAGCATTATAGCTTACGCTGATGATAAGGTGTTGACAGGCAATCTTAATGACGGTATTACTTACAGCTTCGACACAAAAAGCGGAACATTGTCTATTGACGGTAACGGCGATGTGGAGATAGTAGTTGATTACTATAATCGAGATGAGGAAAGTGTGCGCCCTTGGGTTGACTCAAATGAATATCCTTGGTACGGTTCAAATTATGAACGAAATAAACTAATATTCGGTGATGGAATAACAGGTGTTACTTCTTGTGAATTGTTGATGTGTTTTAAACAAATTCATTTTGGAGCAGGTTTTGATTTGTTGAAATATATTGAGGATGAGGGCTACTGTTACCATTATTGGAACGAAGATTGTACATTATCAGAGGATAATGAATCAGCCAAATTGGTTGATGGTGTTCTTTATTCAAAAGATATGACAAAATTATTGAAATTTCCAATTTCAAAAAGCGATAAAAACGGAGTGTTCTACGTTCCTTCGGGAGTAAAAGAAGTATGTACAGATGCTTTTGGCGGATACTTACAAGGTGACGGTTCGGGCTCTTCATTTAAATATGTTGTTTTTCCAAAAAGCGTAACTACTATTCACCAGAATTATTTTGAAAAGTTGGATGCAGTTTTTGTTCTTAATCCCAAGTGTGGTATTAGCAGTGATTTCGGTGATGATGATTTATTTAATTTCAACCAAAGCACTATAATTTATCAAGCGGGCAGAAAAAATTATTATTATAGTTCGGAGCACGTAGATGAATCGGAAAACGATTGTGCACCACTTGTATTTAAAAACACACGTTATTATGCTTTGTATGATAAAAAATACGATTATACCGGTAAAAACATAACACCTAATCTTATTGTGCTTAACAAAAACGGTAAGATATTGAAAAACAAAAAGGATTACACCTTAAAACTGCCAAAGAAGAGAAAAACAATTGGCACGTATACGATTATTGCCAAAGGTAAAAAGGGTAATAAGAAAGCTGTAAAGCTCAAGTTTTATATTTTACCTAAAAAAGTAGTTGTTACTTCCGTAAAACGTAAAGGCGGAAAAATTACATTAAAATGGAAAAATCATAAGGCACAGACGACCGGGTTCCAGATTAAATATGCAACAAATTATGATTTAAGAAAAGCTAAAACAATTACAATAAAGAATAAGAAGGCTACTTCGAAAACTATTAAAAATATAAATAAGAAAAAGTTTTATTATATTCGTATCCGTGCATATAAAAAAGTAAAGGGTAAAAAGTATTATTCAAGGTGGAAATATATTGAATGTTAGATAAAAAAGGCTGACTCATAAAACGTGAGTCAGCCTTTTTTAATCAAGTGCGTCGGAGACTGCGTCGCCGGCTTCGTCAAATGCGCCTGCTGCGCCGTCGGCAGCTTTGTCGGCTCCCTCGCCGATGTCGTCGCCTACTTTGTCGGCACGGTCTTTGACCTCTTCGCCCGCTCTTGAAACGCCGTTGCCCGCGTCGCTTGCAAGCTCTTCGGCTTTGTTAGTTGTGCTTACCGTCGTGCTTTCTCTTGTTGTGCTGTCAAGCGTTTCGCCTCTGTTTTTATCTGCGCAGCCCGTAAATACTGCCGCCGCGAGAATAATCGGTAAAGCGATAAGAATTATTTTTTTCATATTTTTAGTCCTTTCGTCAGTAATAAGATTACTTTTAATAGTATTTCACGTTTGTTTAGATTTATTCGGTCAGAGTTCCGCCGTCGGTATAAAGCAGAATCAGGATGTTTTCTTCTTTTCCCGTTTTACTGTTGATATAGATAAGCGCGTCCTCGCCCGTGTCGTAGCTCGTGCAGGAGAATTCCCAGCACTGTACCTCTTTCCCGTTTTCTTTCGGTATAATGCATTTTTTTACGCCGTTGACTTTAAGGTACGGGGAAAGGCTTTTCCTCGCCTTTTTTGCGGAAATCTTATTGCTGAAAACAGCTCTTTCGATATGGTTTGTAAGATAAGTCGACGCGTCAAGGGAAACGATTTTTCCGTCGGAAAGCGATACTCCGACCTTAATCAAATCGCTGTAAACGTAAACGCCTTTTTTTGCATAGGCAAAATTAATTGTACAGATGTTATCGGAACTTGAATAATATGATTCTTTCATATATTTATATCCGAGTTTATTAAGATATTTTACCGCCCGCTTAACGGCGCTTTCCTCGCTTATATCCGAAGTGCTGATTACGCCCGAATAAAGAATACTTTTAATATATCCGCCCTGCTTTGTTACCGATACGGTATAGCGTCCGTGCTTAAAGGAATAACAGGGGAGAGAAGAGCGCTCGTCCGCGTCGAAAGAAAGCTTGTTTTCGTTGATATCAAGCGCTTTTGCGGCGATTGTTTTACACTCTTCGCGGGTTTTGATTTCCGCGTTTGAAACGAGCTTTGACTTCTTGTTCAGCACCCTGTCGGAAAACGGACCGTCGTAAATAAGCGTGGGAAAACTTTCAAAGCTTTTCGCGCTTTCCGAAAAGCTGTTTGAAAGGGGAGTAACGCTGACGGAAGTTCTGCTTTTTACACCTCCGTCGGTTATTTTTGCGCCCGAAGATACGCTCCTCATCATTTCCGAAGCGGAAGCAGCAAATTTTTCCGAATATTCAAGAAGCGCTTTAATGTTTTTGTGTTCCTGTTCGGTTATTTTTCCGCCGTTTTCAAGCTTGTTTTCAATATACTGCGCATAGTCGCTTGCCTGTGATAAAAACTTGTAGATGTTGCCGAGTTCCATCTGCGATACGGGAAGACGGCTTACAGCGTTTTTTGCAACCGAACATTTCGCGAAAAGCTCGCGGCTCAGCTGCCTTAGTTCCGCAGAAGAATTAGAGTAAAGACTCTTCGTAAGGTCGGTATTTACCGTGCTCATACACTCCGCAAGTTCGGACAGCGAATGCTGATAACTGACCTCGAGCTGCTGCTTATAGCTGTTCATATTTTTCGTGTTTACAATTGCCGTTGCAAAAAGAATCGCCAGCGCAAGTATCATAAATGATGTAATTCTTACATAACCTCTTAGTTTCATTTTATTACCTCCGTTTTTTGTTCAACCATATTTTGTCCGAAAATTTTTAAAATATTAATTTATAATTGCAAACGTATCTGCACTGTGATATAATATTTAAGATTTAATATGGGGTAATAGAATTATGAGTGATTTTGAAAAGAAAAGAATTGTCGTAAAAGTAGGCACTTCAACCCTTACGCACAAGACCGGAAAAACAAATATTGCAAGGGTTGCAAAGCTTGCGTCCGTGCTCTCGGATTTGCATAATATGGGGCACGAGGTTATTCTCGTTTCCTCGGGAGCCGTTGGCGTAGGCACGGGAAAACTCGGCTTAAAGAAAAGGCCGACGGCAACCAAAGAACTTCAGGCCGCCGCAGCTATCGGCCAGGGCGAGCTTATGTTCCTATACGATAAAATGTTTTCCGAATACGGCGTCGTAGTGTCTCAGCTTCTCTTCACAGTTGAAGAACTTGACGACAAAACAAGCCGCGGGCATCTTCTTGATACATTTAATCAGCTTCTTGCCTTCGGCTCAATCCCGATTGTTAACGAAAACGACAGCGTTTCGGTTGACGAGCTTTTAAACGGCGATAACGACTGCCTTTCGGCAAGGGTTGCCGTGCTTACAAATGCCGATATTCTTATTATGCTTACGGATAAGAACGGGCTTTTCGATTCAAACCCCGAGGAAAACGAAAACGCTAAGCTTATTGAAGTTGTTGAAAAAATCACTCCCGAAATTGAAAAAGCCGCCGGCGGTGCGGGCAAAAACGGTACGGGCGGATTTATGACTAAGATTAACGCAGCAAAAATTGCAACGGAAAAAGGAATATGCGCTGTGGTTATGAACGGCGAAAAACCGACGGGAATTTACAAGGTTCTTGAGGGAAAGAACGTCGGAACAAAATTTATTTGTAACAGGTGAAATTATGACAGTTAAAGAACTCGGAAAAAACGCGAGAAAAACACAGACGTTTTTATCTCTTGTTACTACAGAAGATAAAAACAGGGCGCTGCTTTCAATTGCCGACGCTCTTAAAAAACACTCTGACGATATTATTAAGGCTAATGAAACCGACCTTGAAAACGGAAAGAATAACGGACTCGGCGCGGGACTGCTCGACCGTCTTATGCTCAACGAAGAAAGAATTAAGGGCATAGCCGACGGCGTGCGCGAGGTTGCGGCGCTTGAAGACGCCTGCGGCAAGGTTGTTTACGAATATGAAAAAGAAAACGGACTTAAAATTCAGAAGATTACCGTTCCCATCGGAGTTATCGGAATAATCTTTGAGGCGCGTCCGAACGTTACTGCGGACGCTGCGGCGCTCTGTCTTAAAAGCGGAAACGCGGTTATACTCAGAGGAGGCAAGGAGGCAATCAATTCAAATAAAGCCATTGCCGAGATTATGAGGAACGCAGTCGAAGCGGCGGGCTTCCCGAAGGACGTAATTCAGCTTGTTGAGGATACCTCGCGTCAGTCGTCTAACGATATGATGACCATGAACGAATACCTCGACTGCCTTATCCCGAGAGGCGGTAAAGGACTTATCAGGGCAGTGGTTGAAAATTCCACCGTGCCCGTAATCGAAACCGGTTCGGGTAACTGCCATATCTTCGTTGACGAGAGCGCCGACATCAATATGGCCGCGGAAATTATATTTAACGCAAAGACTCAGAGAATAAGCGTCTGCAACGCGTGTGAAAGCCTTGTTATCCACAGCGGTATTATTGAAAAGGCTTTGCCGGTGATCAAGGCAAGGCTTGAAGAAAAGAATACCGAGATAAGAGGGGACGAGAGAGCGAGGGCGGTCTGCCCCGATATTCTTCCTGCAACCGAGGAGGATTTCTACACCGAATATCTCGATTATATTATCAGTGTAAAAACGGTTGATTCGCTCGACGAGGCTATTGAGCATATTAACGAGCACTCAACCCACCACAGCGAAGCAATAATTACGCAGAATAAAGAAAATGCCGATAAATTTATGCAGTGCATAGATTCAAGCTCTGTATACGTAAACGCTTCAACCCGCTTTACGGACGGAAATGAATTCGGCCTCGGCGCCGAAATCGGTATATCGACTCAGAAGCTTCACGCGAGAGGACCCATGGGGCTTGCTCAGCTTACATCTACCAAATATTTAATTTTCGGAAACGGACAGGTCAGATAATGAAAGATAACTATTACGACAACCCGAATACTGACGAGGACAGACTCGAAAGAACGGAAAAGAAAAAGAAGAACCAGGCTGCAAGATTAATTCTTACGGTTATAGGTTTTGTTGTTGTTGCAATTGCGGTATTTCTTGTAACAATAAAGCTCGTTCAGCCTGATTTTAAAATCAAACAGCTTATTCCCGAAAACGTATCGCAGTACGTTGACGAAAAGGTTATGGGCAACACCACCGAGCCTTCAACCGAAACGACTACGCTCACAACAACCACTACAACCCGGGCGCCCGTAAAAACCGAAGCCGAATATCTTCCCATTGAAGAATTCAAACTCGATAACGGAGCCAAGGGAAACTATATGGGCAATATTCTCTCAGGCGGAAAGGTTGGAACCGACGCATCTTACGTTTATCATATCGTTGACGGCCGCGGTATTTACCGCTTTGAGCCGTACAGCGAAAGCTATGCGAGAATATACCAGAGCGAACACAAGCTTTCTTCCCTTAACTTAAAGGGCGATTATCTCTATTTTACAGATAATGATAACGATAATCTTTACCGTATGCAAAAAGGAAGCGGGAAGGCGGAAAAACTCGCCGAGGACGTAAGAACAGCATACGTATACGATAACAGAATATACTTTGTTACAACCGATAACTGCGTTAAAACCATGAAGGCGGATAAGCTTAAAGAAAAGACTCTTTATTCTTCGGCTGACGACGTTGAATTAATCGGAATTTCTCTTCATTCCGTATTCTTCACGGTTACCGATGCAAACGGAAATGTTGAGTATATTACCGTTGATAATAAAAACGAAACGGGCGAACAGTATTTCAGACAGTCTACTAAAAAGGACGAGCTTGTTGCACCCGTATTAGAGGACGGATTTTTATACTTCTTCGAAAAGCAGAGCGACGATTCCTATAACCTCTGCCGTCAGAAATACGGCGCGAAGAAGCCCGTTACTCTCATTAAAAACGTAACCTGCCTTAACCCGGTTATCGTGTATAAAAACAGGCTGTTTTACGGTGAGCTTGACGACAAGCGCTTTAATATGATGGAACTCAATATGAATTCCGACGCTGTTAAAACCATGCTTTCCGTAAAAAAGGCAACCGTTGACAATACTCTTATCTGCCAGCACGGCGGAGAGTACGATTTTATTATCGGTAAGAAAAATGCCGACGGCGACAAGGTTTACTATGCTTCAAGCTTCTATACGGGAAGCGAAAATATAATGAAATTCAAAGAAGGAAAATGGTCTTACTAAGAGGTAAAGAACTTGGATAAATACAAAAAACTGGCAACCAACACTTTAATATTTGCTATCGGTACTTTCTCCTCAAAGGTGCTGAGTTTCCTCCTTATGCCGTACGTAACGCGTATGATGGTAACGGGGGAATACGGTACCGCCGATTTAATCCAGCAGACTGCAAATGTGCTTATTCCCATAGTATTTTTGCAGATAAATTCGGCTGCGCTGAGATTTGCCCTCGATAAAGACGGCGACAAGGCTGAGGTATTTACCGTAGGAATAAGGACGACGCTGAGAGGCTTCGTCGTTTTCCTGTTGCTTATTTATCCTATGAGTCTTATTACGATTAACGATTTCAGGCTCGGGGATTATATCCACCTGATTTATGCGTTCGTATTCGTTTCGGGCTTCAGACAGCTCTGCCAGCAGTTTGTAAGAGGCTGCGGCCATGTTAAAACCTTTGCGATAGACGGTATTATAGCGACGGCTACAACGCTTGTTTTCAATCTTCTTTTCCTCGGACCGTTCCACTGGGGCGTAACCGGCTATATCCTCGCGATTATCGCGTCGGATTTATGCTCGATTCTCTTCCTTACGGTATCGTGCAAACTGTGGAAATTCGTTAAACTCAAAGGCGTGCGCAAGTCCACTACCTTTGATATGCTTAAATACTCCATTCCGATGATGCCCTCTATTATTCTCTGGTGGGTAGTAAACGTATCGGACAGATATATGGTAACCTACTTTATAAATTCGGGCGCGAACGGCCTTTATACCGCCGCATCAAAAATCCCGAATTTTGTAATTATGTTCTCCTCAATATTCATTGACGCGTGGCAGCTTTCCGCTGTTGACGAATACGACAACGAGGGAA
>CAJOER010000015.1:16608-25345 GCA_905233805.1 uncultured Eubacterium sp.
CCGAGCTACTATGAGTCGTGGCAGTATGTTCCGATTCTTATTATGGGAACCTCAATTTCCTGCCACGTAAACTTCCTCGCCTCGGTATATATGGCTGAAAAGAAGAATATTATGGCTATGGTGACCGCATTTGCGGGCGCTGCAACCAACGTTATACTCAATCTTATTCTTATCCCGATTATGGGCGCAAACGGCGCTGCTATCGCTACGGCGGTATCGTTTTTGGTGGCATTTGCGGCAAGGGCACTCGACGCAAGACGTTTTCTTAAAATCAATTACAATACCCCTGTCGTGGTGCTTGAAATTCTTATTCTTGCAACGCAGAGCACGGTTATGCTTGTAATGAAATCGGGAATAGTAATGTATGCGCTTGAGGCGTTACTGCTGCTTGTTATGGTAGCAATAAACTACAAGCAGCTGCTTGAACTTTTCAACCTTGTTGTTGATAAGTTTTTAAAAAAGAAGAAAAGCTGAAAAGGAGGCGTATAACTACGCCTCTTAATTTGTATATTATACTTGCAAATTATCCCGTTTTCGTATATAATATACAAAAAAGATGAATATTATTAATAAAACCAAACGGTTTTTTGGAGGAAATATATGAAATCAGCACTTACCGTGGCACAAACAAAGAAACTTATTACGGAAAAGCTTTCCCACTTTTTCGGCGTAACCCCCGCCGAGGCAACCGAGGAGCAGTTTTATAAATCCGTAGCTATGATTGTAAGAGACAGGCTCTCCGCTCAGGCGAGCGATTTCAGGCATACTGCCAAGAAACAGGATTCCAAGGAAATATACTATCTCTGTATGGAATTCCTTATGGGACGCTCTCTTAAAAACAATCTTTATAACTTAGGACTTACAAGCGTATTCGAGGAGGCTCTCGCCTCTATGGATATCAAACTCGACAGGCTTTATTCCCAGGAGCCTGACGCGGGCCTCGGCAACGGCGGTCTCGGAAGACTTGCCGCTTGCTACCTTGACGGCCTTGCAACAAACGGTTTTCAGTCCATGGGTTATTCAATCCGCTACGAGGCGGGTATATTCAAGCAGAAACTCGTTGACGGCTGGCAGACCGAGCTTCCCGACTTCTGGCTCCCCGGCGGCGACGTATGGCTCGTACCGCGTGAGGAAAGAGCGGTTGAGGTAAAATTTGAAGGACATATAGAGGACAGCTGGGACGGGGAATACCACCACGTAAACCACGTTGACGCTAACTCGGTTATCGCTATTCCTTACGATATGTACGTATCGGGTAAGGGCAGGGGCGTGTCCCGTCTCAGACTCTGGGCGTCGAAGAAGCCCGAGCTTGATATGGCGCTGTTTAATCAGGGTTCATATATCAAAGCTATGGAGCAGAGCGCTATGGCTGAGGCAATTTCAAAAATCCTTTACCCTGCGGATAATTCACCCGAGGGAAAGAGCCTCAGGCTCCGTCAGCAGTACTTCCTTGTTTCCGCTTCAATTCAAGATATAATTCAGCGTCATCTCAACCGTTACGGAACGCTTGACAGCCTTCCCGAGAAGATAGCAATTCATATTAACGATACCCACCCGACTATGGCTATCCCCGAGCTTATGAGAATTATGCTCGACGAGTGCGGCTACGGTTGGGACGAGGCGTGGTCAATCGTTACAAGAACCATCGCCTATACAAACCATACGGTTATGAAAGAGGCGCTCGAGTGCTGGAGCGAGGAGCTTTACTCCCGTCTTCTTCCCCGTATCTATCAGATTACAAAGGAAATTGACAACCGTTTCAGAGCCTACGTCTGGTCGCTCACTAACGACGCTGATAAGGTTGAAAGAATGGCGGTTGTATCGGGCGGCGTAGTCCGTATGGCGAACCTCTGCGTAGCGGGCTCTCACAGTGTAAACGGCGTTTCCGCCCTTCATAGCGAAATCCTTAAAGATACCGTATTCCACGATTTTTATACCCTCACTCCCGAGAAGTTTACAAACGTAACGAACGGTATCGCGTTCAGGCGCTGGATTTGTCAGGCTAACCCCGAACTCACGGCGTATATTACCGAACTTATCGGCGACGGCTTTATTACAAAGTCCGACGAGCTTTTAAAACTCCGTGAATATAAAAACGACAAGGCGGTTCTTAAAAAGCTTGCCGAAATCAAGCACGACAATAAGGTGCGCTTTGCAAAATACTTAATGAAAAAGCAGGGCGTTGAGATTAATCCCGATTCAATCTTCGACGTTCAGGTAAAGCGCCTTCACGAGTATAAAAGGCAGCAGCTCAATATTCTCAACATTATTGCGGAATATCAGATGCTCAAAGCTGATCCGAATGCCGAATATTATCCGAAGACCTATATCTTCGCCTCAAAGGCGGCACCCGGATACTTTATGGCTAAAAAGCTTATTGAACTTATCGACGCGCTTTCAAAGGTTATCAATAACGACGAGGACGTAAAAGATAAACTCAAGGTCGTATTCGTTGAGGATTATAACGTATCCGTTGCTGAAATGCTTATGCCCGCCGCCGATATTTCGGAGCAGATTTCCCTTGCGGGAACCGAGGCATCGGGTACGGGTAATATGAAGCTTATGCTCAACGGCGCGGTAACCCTCGGCACAATGGACGGCGCTAACGTAGAGATATTTGACGCCGTCGGCGATGAGAATATTTATATCTTCGGTATGAAAACTCCCGAGGTTGTATCCCTTCAGAACAGCGGCTACAATCCTATGGAATACTATAATAATAACGAAACGCTCAGAAACGCTATCGAGTTTATCCGTCAGGGAATTAACGGTAAGCGTTTTGACGAGGTTGTTTCTACTCTCACTAACGTTGACCAGTATATGGCGCTTGCGGACTTTGCGGATTACAGACTTACTCAGCAGAAAATCTCAAAGGCGTACGCCGATATTGAGGCGTTTACAAAAGCGCAGACCGCTCGATTATGGACTATGCAAATAACATCTGGCACACGAAGCCCGTTGATTTTACCGCCCACGAGCATAAGACTGCAAAGAAGAGCGCGCCTATGGGCTCCAAGGCTGAGAAAAAGGCCGAAAAGAAAGCCGAAAAAGCTAAGAAAAAGACGGCTAAAAAGAAATAATAACTTACTGCGGGTGAACTGTGTTCGCCCGTAAATATTCACAGGGTGATTTATTTGACAGTTTTCGATTCGAGAAAAACTGAATATAAGGATAAAATCCGCGCAATCGCAACTGACGAAAAGGTTAAGCTGCGTATTGTCGTTCCGCGCTCAATGTCATGTCACGGGGCTGAACTTTGTATTACCAAAGAGGGCGAACTGCCCGCATATTACTCAATGTTCTGGGCAGGTATGTGCGGGGACGACCACGAGTACTGGGAACTTCATTTTTCGGCTACCACGAGCGGACTTTATTTCTACCACTTTGAGCTTGAAACTGACTGGGGCAAGAGTTTTATAAGAAACGTCGGCCACGGTATCGGCGACTTTGCGCCCGACGGAGCCGACTTTCAGCAGACGGTTTACGATGGTGAATTCACTACTCCCGACTGGCTCAAAGGCGGAATTATTTATCAGATTTTCCCTGACAGGTTCTACTCCCTCGGCGGCAAAAAGAACGCGAGGAACCGTACTGGAAAGAGGAGCAGATGAACGGCGAGTGGAATAACGATTATTTCTGCGGCGACCTTAAAGGCATTGAGCAAAAGCTGCCCTATCTGTCCTCGCTTTCTGTAAACTGCATATATTTAAACCCGATATTTGAAGCGAATTCAAACCACCGCTACGATACTGCGGACTATGAAAAAATCGACCCGCTGCTCGGAACGTATGAGGATTTTAAGTCCCTTTGTTCAAGCGCTGAACAGTATGGAATTAAAATAATTCTCGACGGCGTTTTCAGTCATACCGGCGTTGATTCAAAATACTTTAACAAGTACGGCAACTACGATTCAGTCGGCGCGTATAACAGCAAGGAAAGCCCGTATTTCGACTGGTATAAGTTCACCGATTATCCCGACGAGTATAAATCCTGGTGGGGAATAAAACTCCTGCCAGAGCTAATTGAGGAAAATGAGAATTACAGAAATTATATCTGCGCCGAAAACGGCATTTTAAGAAAGTGGCTCAAAGCGGGCGCCTCGGGCTGGCGGCTTGACGTAGCCGACGAGCTTCCCGACGTATTCCTCGACGACGTTAGAGAAGCAGTTAAAGCCGAAAACGGGGACGCGCTAATTATCGGCGAAGTCTGGGAGGACGCGACTAATAAAACCGCCTACGGCGAAAGACGGCGCTACCTGCTCGGCAGGCAGCTCGACTCGGTTATGAACTATCCGTTTTGCGACGCGGTGCTGAATTTCGTGCGTTTTCAGAATGCCGACGCCTTCTTTGACGGGGTTATGAGTATTATTGAGCATTATCCGCCGCAGGTATTAAACGTCCTTATGAACCATATCGGAACCCACGATACCGAAAGGGCAATTACCCGCCTTGCAGGCCCTGACTCCGAGGGCTACGGACGGCAGTGGCAGCACGAGCACAACAAGCTTTCCGACTACGACTATCTTAAAGGCGTATCAATGCTTAAACTTGCGTCGCTTATTCAGTTTACTCTTCCCGGCGTTCCGTCAATCTATTACGGCGACGAGGTCGGTATGCAGGGTATGAAGGACCCGTTCAACCGCGCGTGTATGGAATGGGAAAAACAGAACCGCGAGCTTCTTAAATGGTATAAGCGCCTCGGTGAAATAAGACGGGGAACGGACGTATTCAGGGACGGCGGCTTTGTTCCGTTTTTCTGTTATCATAAAACTATCGCCTTCAAGCGCTTTAACGATAAAAGCGAGGTTATCGTCGCGGTAAATCTTGACGAGGAAATGGTAACCGTACCGCTTGGGGACGAGTGGGAGAACTCATATACCCTCCTCGGAAACACCCCCGTAAATAAAACGCTATATTTAGAGCCCTACCGCTATTCGCTTATAGTAAGAGAAAAATAATAAAGCCTTCCCCTTGAGGGGAAGGGGGACCGCTTGCGGTGGATGAGGTGTAAATGAATAAAACAAATAATCCTAAACTGAAACACAACGCCCAAGAGTTAAGAAAAGACATGACCAAAGAAGAACGACACCTTTGGTATGACTTTTTAAAAGACCTTCCCGTAACGGTCAACCGTCAAAAAGTAATCGGAAACTATATTGTAGATTTCTATTGTGCAGCTGCAAAAATTATTATTGAACTTGACGGTTCACAACATTATGAAAAACAAGGTTTAAAATATGATAGTAAAAGAGATTCCTATTTATCCGATTTAGGAATTGCCGTATTGCGTTATTCAAATGAAGATGTTAATAAAAACTATGACGGAGTATGTGAGGATATATTAAAACATCTATAAGTGTTCCACCTCATTCGTCTTGCCTTTGGCAATCCACCTTCCCCTCAAGGGGAAGGCTTTTTTAATTATTTTTGAAAAATGATAAAAAATTATTGACAAACGATAATTTTAGTGGTATATATTACCTGAAAAGGAGCTGATGCAATGAAAAAAGGACTTAAAATCTTTTTGATAATTATTGCTTGCCTTTTTACTTGTTCAATCATTCTGAATTATACGGTTTTTGATGTTACCTATTACGGCAAAAGAGGAGCGGACAAATTCTATAATATGTTTGCTACTTATAGCGGGGATTTGGAAAAAACGTATGAAGGGATGATAAACGAGCTCGGAGAGTGCGATAGTTATAATTTTAATGTGCGCAGAAAAATTGAGCTGATATTTGAGTCGGAAGCTATGACGCTTGTCGGAAATTACAGCGCCGAAAAATATCAAAAGCAAAAAGAGTATATTATGACTCATTATCAATTTGCAACAAAATATGATACGTTCTTTAAATATGAGCTTGATGAAAAAAGTGCATTTGAATTTGATATTAACAACTGGCATTTTTATATTTTAAATGATAATACAGATAATAACTGCGACTACTTCGTTCCTGAAATATTCAGAATGGTTGGTTTTAATGATAAGGATTACAAAATAGCTTTTATGACTTTTTGCAACAGCGACCAGGACAGCTTCGGTGAAAACAATGACGAAAAGGATTTACAGAGCTTTGTAAATCATTATTATAAATATAATTTTAGGAAATAGAGGTAAAAAGTATGAAATACAAAGATAAATCAACGGGGCTTACCCATTTTGCCGTAAGGCTCTGCTATATACTGCTTGCCGTTTCGGTAATCGCGTTTCCCGTACTAATGAAAGCGCAGGAGGGCGACTGGTACTATTTCGTTATGCTCGCCGTTCACGGTAAATATTTAATATATCCGTTTTATGCGGTTGTACCCGCGGGGTATATTGCTTTGATTTGCCTTGATAAAATTCTCGGCAATATTAAAAAGGATATAGTTTTTGATAATAATAACGTTAAGCTTTTAAATCTAATAACCGTATGCTGCCTTTACGCCGCCGCGGTGGGAATAGTTTCATTTGTTATTATTGCATTGAATTATAAATCAATAGAAACGCTGATTCTTCTCGCTTTCGGCGAGGCGTTTATGGCGCTCGTTGTAAGGACGGTAAGAAACGTATTTAAAAAGGCGATAGAAATTAAAGAAGAAAACGATTTGGTGGTGTAATTATGATTATTGTAAATCTTGACGTTATGCTTGCCAAAAGGAAGATGAGCTCCTTAGAGCTTGCTAACAGAATAGGAATAACCCAGGCGAACCTTTCAATACTGAAAACGGGAAAGGCGAAGGCAATACGCTTTTCAACCCTTGATGCAATATGCAAGGAACTTGACTGCCAGCCCGCGGACATTCTTGAATTCGTAGAGTAAAGGAGAATAATTATGGATAATAATATTAATAATAACGCTCAGGCGCCCGTGCCTCAGTATCAGGCGCCGTACATACGAGCCGCTTTCAAAAAAGGATAATTCATTTATATTTATATTCCTTGCGGCGCTGTATCTTTTCGTCGATTTTGCGCTGTTTCATTCAATGGCGCTCGGCTTTACGGTTTCGTATTTTATAATCTTCATTATTTCAACTGTTTACCTTTATAAAAAAGAAAACAAGGTCGATTTGTTTTCGGTAATATGCGGAGTTATTTCGCTTGCGGGCGCGGTAACCTTTACGCTTTATGCAAACTATTTTATGAACGCGATAATGTTCGTTTTAATCGGCGGACTTTTCACGCTCTACTGCCTCGGAATAAGCGGGAGCTATTCCCACAGCCGCGGCAATTTCAAAATGCTCTTTGATTTGTTTTTCGGCGCGTTTATTCATCCGTTTGAAAACTTCCCCGCGGTGTTCGGCGGAATAAGAGCGGGCGCCAAAAAGGGTAAAAAGGGTTACAGCGCAGCTATCGGCGCGCTGCTTGCAGTTCCCGTGCTCGTAGTAATTATTCCGCTTCTTCCAATATCTGATTCTGCACCCGGACGGATTCTTCGTGGATGGCCGTCATGATGGCACTGATGACAGCCTCCGAAAGACCCAGCTCCTGACCGTGGGCTACAGTTTCCGCCAGCACCTGTTCCCAGCGGACCGCCTGCAGGATGGCCACGTTGTGCTCCTTCTTATATCGGCCTATGCTGCGGCTCACGTCCATACGGTCTTTCAGGATCTTCAGGAGGCTCTCGTCAATTACGTCGATACGGGCACGCAGGGTGTCGATCCTCTCCTTATAGGCCGTATCGTCCGAGGTGCTGTCGCGGATGATCAGGCTTTCAAGCAGGGTCTGGAGGTCGCGCGGGGTCAGCTGCTGCTTAGCATCTGACAGAGCGCACGAAGGGTCGCAGTGGCTTTCCACCATGAGACCGTCCAGGCCCAGGTCCATGGCCCGTTGCGACAGTTCTAACAAGTATTTGCGGTCCCCCGCCATGTGGGAGGGATCGGCAAAGAAGGTCATCTGCGGATAGCGGGTACGCATTTCAATGGCAATCTTCCAACCGGGATCGTTGCGGTATGCGATGGGGGCCGATGTGGAAAAGCCCCGGTGAATTACGCCCAGTTTCCGGATACCCGCCCGGTTCAGGCGCTCCAGGGCGCCGATCCACAGGTCCAGGTCCGGGTTCACGGGGTTTTTCACCAGCACGGGGATATCGGTGCCTTCCAGGGCATCGGCAATCTCCTGCATCAGGAAAGGATTGGCCGATGTACGTGCGCCGATCCAAATCATGTCCACCCCGTATTTGATGCATTCCAGCACGTGTTTTTCCGTGGCTACTTCCGTGCACACCTTCATGCCGTAGGTCTGCTGCACCTTCTTGAGCCACTTGAGGCCGGGGGCGCCCACGCCCTCGAAGCAGCCCGGATGGGTACGCGGTTTCCAGATGCCGGCACGGAAGACGTGAATGCCGAAAGCATTCAGTCCCCGGGCCGTTTCCATCACCTGTTCTTCGGTCTCCGCGCTGCAGGGACCGGCAATGCACATGGGCCGCGGCAGGGTGAAAAAGCCCCACTCGGTTGCAGGAATTATATCAAGTTCATGACTCATCGAAGAATCTTTTTAATCTTGTTGGCTTCTGCAATCAGTTCGCGGATGCGGGTTTCATCGTAGGTGGCGATGGCATCGCGGAACTGCTGCATTTTATCAATATAAGTGTCCATCACATGGAGGACATTGTCGTGGTTCTGACTCAGGATGGGGACCCACATGTCGGCGTTGGATTTGGCCAGGCGCACGGTGCTGGAAAAACCGCCCGAGGCCAGGTCGAAGATGTGTTTCTCGTCCTTCTCTTTGTCCAGGACGGTAAGGGCCAGGGCGAAGG
>CAJOER010000016.1 GCA_905233805.1 uncultured Eubacterium sp.
AGGCGGACAGTGTAACCACGTTAACCACGTTTCGACTCAGCTTCCTTACGCTATGACGGTTGCAGGAGTTTCCGTCGTAACCTATATTATCGCGGGCTTTGTTCAGAGTGCGGCGATTGCGCTTCCGGTAGGAATCGTGCTTATGCTCGTAACGCTCTTCGTACTCAAAGCAGCGCTCGGCAAAAAGAAGGCATAAACATAAAAAAATAAAAGGCTGTCAGCTGACAGCCTTATTTTTTTGCGGTAGTTGGGCGAGGGTGATGGCGGCGAAGATTAATGCGCAGCCGAAGAGCTCTTTTAAACTTAGTGATTCGTGCAGTATTGCCCAGCCTGCGAGCACCGAAAAGACGGATTCAAGGCTCATTATGAGCGAGGCGACGGTCGGGTTGACGTCCTTCTGGCCTATAATCTGAAGGGTATAGGCAACTCCCGAGGACATTACGCCCGCGTACAGAAGCGAGATGAGCGCCTTGCCGGTAAACGCGGTTGCGAGCATTGCGGGAACCTCGGAAAAGGAGCCGTGAAGTTCAATGAAGAACATCGGAAAAAGCCCGAAGAGCGAGGCGGTATAGAACTGAATACAGCTCATCCTCACGCCGTTTACGTTTTTATTTATGAAATTGTCAATCGTCAGAATGTGCATCGCGAAAACGAGGGAGCAGCACAAAACGAGGATGTCACCCGTCTGCATTTTAAGGCTGCCGTTCATACACAGAAGGTAAAGACCTATAACCGTAATGCCCACAGCGAGCCAGACGTTAAGCCCGCATTTTTTCTTTAAGAAAAGCCCGAGAATCGGGACGAGGACTATATAGCACGCGGTGAGGAAGCCCGCCTTGCCCGCGGGGGTTCCCATATACATTCCGACCTGCTGGAAAATTGAGGCGACGCCGAGGCAGCAGCCGCAGCAGATTCCGCCTTTTATCAGCAGCTTTTTATCCTCCTTCGTTTGCGGGACGGTTTCTTTTGATACTCCCGCCTTGTCTAGAAGTTTGATTACGGGGAGAAGAACGGTTCCGCCTATAATGTACCTTAAAAATATAAAGGTATATGGACCCGTTTCGCCCCCGCCCTCTCTCTGCGCCACGAAGGCAACGCCCCAGATGAACGCGGTAAGAACGAGGATAAGGGAATTCCTTGTTGTTTTTTTATTACTCATATCTTAATAAACACAGGGGCGAACAAAGTCCGCCCGTGAAATCAGTTGTTTTCTTCTTTTTCTTTCAGGTAATCCTGAATCTGCTTTAATACAACGTCGGCGTCGATTCCGTGAACCATGCACGCCTCTTCAAGGCTTTCGCCGATAGAAGCGGGGCAGCCTACGCAGTGCATTCCCGACTGCATGAGAATTGCCGCAATTCCTCTGTCGTAATTGAGCATTTCGCCCATTGTGGTGTTTTTCGTGATTTCCATATATTATGCCTCCTTAAATATCTTAAGGGCTATGGTATCACATAAAATTTTTTATGTCAATATACTAATTTTTTATTGTATAGGCGTTGAAAAATCGAAGCGAAAATGTTAAAATATATTCTGTTATTATCAGCGGAGGAAAAGTTATGTATAAAATCGGATTTGATAACGACAAATATAAATCAATGCAGTCCGAAAGAATTCGCGAAAGGATAAACGAATTCGGCGGAAAACTTTATCTTGAATTCGGCGGAAAGCTGTTCGACGATTTTCACGCGTCGAGGGTTCTTCCCGGATTTCAGCCCGACAGTAAGCTACAGATGCTCGTCAAGCTCAAGGACGAGGCGGAGGTTGTAATCGTAATTTCGGCTCAGGATATCGAAAAGGCGAAGCTCAGGGGCGACCTCGGAATTACATATGACGACGACGTGGTACGTCTTATCGGCGAATTCACGGAAATCGGGCTTATGGTGGGCAGCGTAGTGCTTACAAAGTATGCGCCGAGCGCGAAGGTTGAGGCGTTCGAGAGCAGGCTCAACAAAATGGGCTACAAGGTTTACCACCACTACGTTATCAGCGGTTATCCCGCAAATATTTCTAAAATCGTATCCGATTCGGGCTACGGCAAGAACGACTATATCGAAACTTCAAGGAAACTCGTTGTAGTTACCGCGCCCGGTCCCGGAAGCGGAAAAATGGCGACCTGCCTTTCACAGCTCTACCACGAGCACAAGAGGGGAATCAAGGCGGGATATGCGAAGTTTGAAACCTTCCCGATTTGGAACATTCCGCTTAAACACCCCGTTAATATCGCATACGAGGCGGCGACCGCCGACCTTAACGACGTAAATATGATTGACCCGTGGCACCTTGAAGCGTACGGAAAGACGACGGTAAACTACAACCGCGACGTTGAGATTTTCCCTGTATTAAAGGCGATATTTGACAGGATTTACGGCGAGTGCCCGTATAAGTCGCCTACCGATATGGGCGTAAATATGGCGGGCAACTGTATTATTGACGACGAGGCGTGCCGCGAGGCGTCGAAGCAGGAGATTATAAGACGCTATTTTGACGCGAAGATTGCCGCCGCTAAGGACGACAGAAGATACGACGAGTTCTATGAGATAGAACTTCTTATGAACCAGGCGGGAATCAGCGAAGAGGACCGCGCCGCCGTAGGAGCTGCAAGAGAGCGCGCCGAAAAGACGGGAGGCCCCGCCGCGGCGATTGAACTTGCGGACGGAACCGTACTTACGGGTAAGACCTCCGACCTCCTCGGCTGCTGCTCCTCGGCGCTTCTTAACGCGCTGAAATACCTTGCGGGAATTGACGACGATATTATTCTTATCAATCCCGAGGTTATAAAGCCCGTTCAGCAGCTGAAACTTGGTTACCTCGGCAGCAAAAACCCGCGCCTTCACACCGACGAAACCCTGCTTGCGCTTTCAATTTCAGCCGTTACGGACGAAAACGCGGCTAAGGCGATGGCCCAGCTTAAAGAACTTAAAAACTGCGAAATGCACTCAACGGTTATGCTCTCAAACGTTGACACCTCGGTGCTCAAGAAAATCGGCATACGCATAACCTGCGACGCGAAAAGCCAGTAACGGGAAATATTAACGGATTCGTAATCAATTACGAATCTGTTATTTTTTTGTAAATTTTATTTATAATCAACTAATATCTATTGAAGTTTCTATTAGTAAGTGTTATATTTTAAATGAACAGAAATGGGATAACTCTCATTAAATCAAGGAGTGAAAAAATGAAAAATATTTTCAAAAAAGCACTTGCAGTATTTCTTTCGGCCATTATGGCCTTTTCCTTTGCTGCATTTCCGCTTGCGGCTTCGGCTGCCGAATCAAATAAGGAAAAGAACTACGCAGAGGGCGAGGTTATCGCCGTACTTGAAAAGGGCGCGAAGAAAAATTATCTTTTAGCCGGAACATCAAGTTACGGAAAGGGCATCAAACTCAGCGCATCTCATACCTTTAAGAGTAATAAGAGCCCCGACCTCAATATCGCGGTTCTCAAATCAAGCACTCTTTCAACAAAGGAAATGATTAAAAGATTAAAGAGCGTTCCGGGCGTTAAATATGCCGTGCCGAACTTTAAAAAGAAGGCTACCGACATCACCAACGACCCGTACAGCAAGTATCAGTGGGCGCTCGAAAACACGGGCCAGAACGGCGGTACGGTAAATGACGACATTAACGCCGAGGGACTCTGGAACAAGGCAAAGGACTCCAAAAAGGAGCAGATTGTTGCAATCTGTGACACGGGACTTGATTTTACTCATCCCGAATTTGAGGGACTTATCTGGACCAATCCTTACGGCAACAAGCTCGTGGGTGAACACGGATATGACTTTTCAGGTGAAAACAGCGACGGCGTTCCCCGTGACGGAAACGACCACGGAACGCACTGCGCGGGCATTATCGCCGCGGCGGCGAACAACGAAAAGGGCGTTGCCGGTATTAACCAGAGCAACGTTAAGATTATGCCCGTGAAATGGCTTGACGACGGCGGTTCAGGTTATGACGCAAACGTGCTTGCTTCTTACGATTATATAAGCAGAGCTATCGACCTCGGCGCAAACGTTGTTGCTATAAACAACTCGTGGGGCGGTATGGGCTACTACGATGAGCAGATGATGTTCGACGAGGTATTCGACAAGCTCGGCGAAAAGGGCGCAATTTCGCTTATCGCGGCAGGTAACGAGGAAAGCAACCTTTCCGACCACAGCAGCGGCGGCGGTTTCTTCTTTGACGACGAAGAAATCTATTTTACCCCCGCATGCACGGAGAGCAAATATGCGCTGACCGTAGCGGCTTCAAATGAAAAGGATGAGCTTGCAAGCTTTTCAAACTATTCAACGGAATATGTTGACATTGCGGCTCCCGGCGCTGATATTCTTTCAACCGTAGCGCATAACTGCTTTAACCCGTCGATTTATTCTGACGAACAGAAAGCGGCGCTCGTCAGCGATTTGCAGGATTACGAGGGCGCGGTTTCCGCGGGCGATTTCGGTTATCCGCAGGTTGTTTCGCCCGCGCTTGACGGTTTTGACAACTCGGATAATATGAGCGTTTCGATTGAAGACAGCGGCTTCGGTTTAACCGAGGGAAAGAGCATTAAGCTCGTTACAAACGATGAGATTAAAAAGGGAAAAATGAAGCTTTATGCGGCTGAAATTCCGTTCACTGTTGAGGACGAAACAAAGCCGTACACGATAAGCTTAATGTCGCGTGCGGAAAAGACTTCGGCATTCTATATCTTTGACGTTCCCGCGGATTATGTCATCGAGGACGCTGTAGATATCGAAATTGACGACGCAATATTCGGCGTGGACGTCTGCAACTACTGGTCGCACGACTACTTTAAGGTAAACGGCGTTAACGAGGACGGCGAGCCCGAAAACGAGGATTACGAACAGAGTAAAAACCGTAAGCTCTTAATTATCGCTTTAGCGGAGGAAAAGGATTCCGCACTTTATCTTGACGACCTTGCAATCAGCAAGCAGGATATTAACGAGGACGATTTTGAAAAATACGATTACTTCAACGGAACCTCAATGGCGACTCCTTACGTTGCGGGCACGGTAGCACTTTTAAGAAACGCATACAGCGACGCTAATGCCTTCGATATAGTAAATATGATTAAAAACACGGGACGTATCAGCGACGCGCTTTCTGACAAGACCGAAAATTCAAAGGTTCTCTCTCTTGAAAATCCCGAGAATATTCCGCCGATGTTATTCTCAGCCGGCTACAACAAGGACGGCAATATTGAAATAAAGGGTTCGTTCAGGAATATTACAAGCGTTGAAGTTAACGACAAGGCGGTTACTCCCAAATCGAAAGCAAATTCAAAGATTGTAATTGCCGACGACAATTACAATACTAAAAAGACAATTATCAAGGTTACCAACGCAATCGGAAGCGATTCGCTTACCGTACTTCTTTCAAACAAACCGACATACAGCACGTCGACCGATATTATGGGCGAGCCTTCAATGGTAACGGGCGGCTTTATGGTTCCCGCTAACGACGAGGCATATTATGTAAGTCAGGTAGGATATGTCGGAAAACTGAGTTATGAGAGCGAAATGGGCTCATATCTCTATGAAGAGGGAATGCTCAATATTGATAACGCGGCTCTTTTCGGAGAGGACTATATTGAAGAATACTGCAATGTTGAAAGCGTTGTATATTCAGCGTCCAAACTCTATTTCACTGAGCAGTATGCCGTTATTTCAACAAACGGCGCAGTTATCGGTTTTGATACGGCGTTCGGTTATCTTGACCTCAATACAAACAAAACCGTTAAGCTCTGCGAAATCCCCGACGAATGTGTAATGGGCGGAACGCTCGGCGCATATAACGGAGCAATTTATCTTGCGGGCGGTTTCAGCAACGGCAAGCTTGTAAATTCGTTCTATAAATACAACACATCAAGTAAGAAGTTTGAAAAAACTGCTGCAAACCTTCCCGAAGGAAGAGCGTATACAAAGTTTATTCAGTATGAAAACAGACTTATCGGCGTTTACGGTGCGGTTGAAAGCGGAAAAATGCCCGGCATTATCAGATTTGACGGCTCCAAGTGGAGCAGCTCAAATATCGCCTTTGCAAGCGACGATTACCGCGAATACACCTTCGTCGGCGATAAGAAACTTAAGGTATACGAGGGAAGCCTCGGATACGGAAACGGCGGCGTATTCTGTATCGGCTCATATGTTTACGGAAGAGGCGACAGCTTTATCTATCAGCCCTCGAAGAACGCGGTTGTAAACTTTGGCTATTCCGCAAAGAACAGCCTGACAGACAGCAGCGTTATCGGAACTACTCTTCCCGGATGCTTTGTCGGCTTTACAGTTGAAGATGATGTAGAGGATACAGAGAACACGATTTATAAGAAATCCGCCAAGGGAACCGCAATAGACGAAGGCGACATAGATGATTCTGCAGACGACGGCGTTTTAGAGTCAAGCATACTTAAGCAGAATATGACCACGTCTTATGCAAAGCTTGACAAGTCCGGACTTAAAAATGCAAAAATCAGCGGAGCCAAGAAGGGCTACAACTACGGCGAAAACGTTAAGATTACTCTTAAGCCGAACAAGGGCTACTCAATTACCAGCATCAGCGTAAACGGCAAGGTTGCTTCAAGCAAATCCAATTCGGCTAAGGTAAGACTTACCGCTTCCGCAAACAAGGTTACCGCAAAGACAAAGAATCTTGTTCCCGCTAAGGTTAAATCTCTTAAAGCGAAAGCAGATAAGAGCAGTGCGAAGCTCTCCTGGAAGAAGGCGGCGCGCGCAAAGGGATACCAGATTCAGCAGTACAAGAACGGAAAATGGAAGACTGTCAAGAAGGTTAAGAAGGTTAAGTTTACGGTTAAGAATTTAAAGAAGGGAACTCACAAGTTCAGAGTTCGCGGCTATAACACCGTAAATAAAAAGACCTATTACGGAAAATGGTCTTCAACAGCAAAAGTTAAAATTAAATAATTAATAAAAGCTGACGCAACGCGTCAGCTTTTTATTATCAGTGAAACTATAAAGAGTATTGCGTAAATGACGGGCTGGTGGCCGAGGTAAAACCATAGCGAATTCCGTCCGACGAAGGCAAGGGGTTTTGAACGTTTTTTATAAGTCCATTCGGGGAAGGCGCCGTCTGCGGCGTATTTTCCGAGGAAGGCGCCGAAGAGGAACATAAACAACCACGGCAGGATTGCAAAGTAATCGGCGCTGAAAAACGTTGAGGAATATAAGCCCAGCGGCGCAAGCAGGTTCGTTTTAACCTCGGGGAGCTTTATAAGCCCGAAGAGAAGCGAGCCGGAGCTGATTGAGTAAAAGACAGCGAAAAGCACTGCGCTTATAATCATA
Source organism: uncultured Eubacterium sp. (assembly GCA_905233805.1). Classification (GTDB taxonomy): domain Bacteria; phylum Bacillota; class Clostridia; order Oscillospirales; family Acutalibacteraceae; genus Eubacterium_R. The sequence continues at coordinate 7,304 of CAJOER010000016.1, forward strand.
CCCGCTATGGGATTTATCTTTTTGATTAATGGCATAAGCAGCCCCGTAATAATCATACACGAGCCGAGGCAGTGAAGAATACCGAAGTAAATTTCAGCCCCCGTTACGCCGAAGAGAGGCATAATTACCGCCGTTACAAGCGTTACGCCCAGTCCTGCGGCAAGGACGATTACGCCGCGTTTTACCGTGTTTCGTGAAAGGCGGGAGCAGATTCCCGATATTATAATGAATATCGCCCAGAATACGGGCTGCAAAACGCAGAGTTTATTGAATATCTCTTCCCCCCAGGGCAGTCCTAAAAAGAAGCCGATATCGAGGAAGGTATGATGAACAATCATCGCGAGGATAGCAAAGCCGCGAAGCTCGTCTAAAAGCTCTATTCTTTTTTTATCGGATTTTTTCACGCTCTGCACCCCCCTTTTTTATCAGTTATTATATTATACTATTTTTGGCGTATTGTAAATATGCATTTTATGTGGTATATTAAGAATAACAAGCTTTGTGAGGTGAAATATGAAGGAGTATAACGTTTTACAGTACGGAGCGAAGGGCGACGGAAGAGCAAACGACGCGTTTGCAATTCAGCACGCGATAGACGACTGCGCCAAAGGCGGCGGAGGACGGGTTGTTCTTCAGAGCGGTAAGGTGTTTTACAGCGATTCAATCAAGCTGAAGAAAAATGTTGAATTGCACATTCAAAAAGGCGCCGTTCTTAAAGCGACCGCGAATATCGACGGGTACATAAGACCTAACAAATTAATTAACGACCCGAAAACCGCGCTCATAGGAAACCCTGTTACGGGCAAGCCGAGTTTTGTATTTATCTACGCTTACGAGGCTGACGGCTGCACGGTGAGCGGCGAGGGTACCATTGACGCAAACGGCCGCGCCTTCGTTCAGCGCAAGGACAGATATTACGTTACGGGCGAGTTTTATCCGCGCCCGACGGCGATATACGTTGAAAAGAGCGACCACATAACGTTTAAGGATTTTACGGTTGTTGATACGCCGTTCTGGACCCTTCACCCCGCGGGCTGCAACGACGTGCTTATTGACAGAATAAGAATTCTCAACCGTCTTGACGTTGCAAATTCGGACGGAATTGACCCCGACCACTGCTCTAACGTGAGAATACTCGGCTGTCACATTGAGTGCGCGGACGACTGCATATGCTTTAAAACCACGAAGGGCAACGCCGAATACGGCGCGTGCGAGAATATTATTGTTGACTCGTGCACCCTTGTTTCAACCTCGGCGGCGATTAAAATAGGAACCGAGGGAGTTGACGACTTCAGGAACATAAACGTTTCAAACTGCATTATTTCGCGCTCCAACAGAGGACTTTCAATTCAGATACGCGACGGCGGCAACGTTGAAAATGTCAGCTTTTCAAATATTATGATTGAAACGAGGCGCTTCTGTCCCGACTGGTGGGGAACGGCGGAGCCGATAGTTCTCACAACCTTTAACCGCGACGAAAACACGAAGAGCGGAAAAATCAGCAATATCCGTTTCTTCAATATCAGCGCGAAGGGTGAAAACGGCGTTCTTATTCACGGCAACGCGGAAAACAAAATTGAAAACGTCAGCTTTGAAAACTGCTCGGTAACGCTTACCAAGACGTCAAAATGGAACTGCGGTCTTTATGATTTGCGTCCCTGCCTTGACTTCGGAGTTGAAAAGCTTGATAACTCGGCGTTCTTTATCAGACACGCAAGGGATATAAGAATAATGAAAACAAAAACGGCGTGGGGCGAACTTTGCGAAAACTATAAACACGCGCTTGACGCGGCGGAGGTTGAAAACCTTGAACTCATTCGCTTTGAGGGAAAGGCGGCAAACGCAGCTCTTGACGATATTAAACTTGATAACGTTAGATTAGTGAGGTAATAATTATGGTAGAACTTTTAACATTTAAGGTAAACAGCATAACTTTTGAAAACAAGGTCCCCAACGGAACGGAGATTAAACTCGCAAAACAGTTCAGCTATAACGTGAACTATTTCGGCGAGGAAAACCGCTGCCTCGGTATGCTCGATTTCAGAGTTAACGACGAGCAGCTCCGCCCGTTTTCAATCAGAGTTGAAATTGAGGCGCTTTTCTCATACAGCGAGGAGGACGAGAGAGAGGATATCCACACCGACAGCTTTGAACAGATTTTTCCCTTCCTTCGCCAGATTATTCACTCGACTACCGCTATGAGCGGAGTTCCGGGACTTATTATCCCGCCCGTTCACATTGATAAGGAAAACGTCAAGGTTTCGGATAAACCCGAAGCTGACGAGAATTCGCCGCTTAACTGATATGGCGGATTTATGTGAGAAATGCCGCTACAACGTTTTTGACGAGGAGAGCGGAGAGTGTTTCTGCGACCTCTCGCTTGACGAGGACGAATATGTGAGCCTTTTAGGGGAACTCGGGCAGGGTAAAAGCTGCCGCTACTTCACTCCCGATATTGACGAATACGGCATAGTGAGAAAGCAAAACTGAAAATAGTTTTTCGGCACGGATTTTCCGTGCCGTTTTTTTATTCACGTTTTCTGAGAGTATGCGTGAAAGGTGAATAATTCGGCGAAAATAAATTTTTTTGCAATTTTTACGGTCCGATTATGCATAAATCGTGAATAAAACGCCCCGATTTCCGCTAATAGTGGGAGGACTTTTTTGAGTTGCTCCCCTGTAACGGCAAAAAGGAGGAGATTAAATGCCGAGAAAAACCAAGCTTGAAAAACAGATACAAAAGGGACTTTTAACTCTCGCGTTCGGGGAGGTCAGCGACGCGGTATCGCTTCTTTATATGAGCGACGAGGAGGCAATTAAAAAGCTGCCCTCTTTGAATCTGTTTAACGTCAGCGAAATCAAACGCCCCAAGGGCGGAGGCATGGAGATTAAATTTTTCGACAGAATTAAGGCGTGCGAAAAGCTGAGAGAGCAGATTCCGGAGAAAAAACGTGATAATCTGAGCTTCTTTGAAGCGCTTGAAAAAAGTGCTGAAAACACGGGGAGTGTATCCGACATATGACTACGTTCAGAACTTTTTCAGAAAAACAGATGACGGTTTTAAGTTGGTGGTGCAGGGCAAGCTCTCTTAAAGACAAAAACGGAATAATCTGCGACGGGGCGATAAGAAGCGGAAAGACGCTGAGTATGTCGCTCTCCTTCGTATCGTGGGCGTGCTACTATTTCGGTGACGCCTCGTTTGCCCTGTGCGGTAAGACGGTCACCTCTCTGAGACGGAATGTAATCACGCCTCTTATTCCGAATCTGATTTCGCTCGGCTTTGAGGTTGAAGACAAGGTAAGCAAAAATATGCTCATAATCAGAATCGGCGACGTCACGAATTATTTTTATCTTTTCGGCGGACGGGACGAAAGTTCCGCTTCGCTTATTCAGGGTATGACCCTGGGCGGCGTCCTTTTTGACGAGGTTGCGCTCATGCCGCGCTCCTTCGTTGAGCAGGCGCTTGCAAGGTGCTCGCTTGAAAACTCGAAGTACTGGTTTAACTGCAACCCCGAGCACCCTTACCACTGGTTTTATAACGAGTGGATTAAAAAGGCGGATATTAAAAATATGATTTACCTTCATTTCACCATGGACGATAATCCCTCGCTTTCAAAGGCAGTTAAACGCCGTTACAAAAGTCTTTATTCGGGCGCGTTTTACGAGCGCTTTATCGAGGGGAAATGGACCGTACCCGATGGGCTTGTTTACCCTATGTTTTCAGTCGACAGGCACATAAAAACGGCGAAGGATTTCAGCGAGTATTATCTCTCGTGCGACTACGGAACGGTGAACCCGTTTTCGCTCGGGCTGTGGGGCAAAAGCGGGGAGAAGTGGTACCGTATCAGGGAATACTACCACTCCTCGCGCGATACCGGACGGCAGCTTACCGACGAGGAATACTATGAAAAACTCTGCGCCCTTGCGGGGGACATAAGCGTTAATGCGCTTATCATCGACCCTTCCGCAGCCTCGTTTATTGAAACGGTAAGGCGGCACGGAAAATTCAGCGTTATCAAGGCGGATAACGACGTTTTACGCGGGATAAACAGGGTGTGCGAGGCGCTCAGAAACGGCGAGATATTCTTTTCCCCCGAGTGTACGGACACTATCCGCGAGTTTTCGGTTTACCGCTGGGACGACGACTTGAAGCGCGACGCGCCGAAAAAGGAAAACGACCACGCAATGGACGACGTGAGGTATTTTGTTCAAACCGTGTTAACAAGGGACTGCGACCGAGCGTTTTCCGTTGCGGTAGAAAGGGAGAATTAATATGGGCATCTTTAACAAGAGCAGAAAAAAGGACGAAGGGGGCGCTCCCTCGGCGGCGGTTCAGACGGGCGCGGCAAGCTCGCACCCGTTTTCGGCAATTTCGGGCTACTCGCCCCTTGCCGGAAGGAACGCCGAGGCGTACAGAATGCTCAGGGAAGGCGTACCGATAATCGACAGCGCGATTAATAAGATTGTAAGGCTTATGGGCGGCTTCGAATTCGTTACGGGAAACGAGGCGCTCGATGATGAAATCAACGAGTTTTTTTCGCTTATCAACGTCGGCGGAAATCAGACGGGAATAAACGCGTTTGTTGATACATATACCGACCAGCTTCTGACCTACGGGAGCGCCGTCGGCGAGATGATATACGACGATACGGGTTTTATCGCGCTTTATAACGGAGAACTTAAAAATCTTGAAGTCAAAAGACGTGAAAACAGCCTTGATATCGACTTTTACAACACGTCGGGCGGCACCCCCGTTCTTTTAAAGAATCCCGAAAAGCTGCTTTTCAGCGTGCTTAACCCCGAGCCGTCGAGGCTTGAGGGGACGAGCCTTTTAAGAGGACTCCCGTTTTTCAGCGATATTCTTCTCAAAATTTTCAACACAATAGGCAACAACTGGGAGAGAGCGGGCAACCTCCGCTTTGCGGTAACGTATAATCCGCAGAATGAAACGGGCGGCGGCTTCGCAAAGGAACGCGCAAACCAGATTGCCTCCGCGTGGCGCGACGCTATGAGTTCAAAAGACTGCATTAAGGATTTTGTAGCGGTCGGCGACGTTAAGGTAAGCGTTATAGGCGCGGACAATCAGATACTTGAAAGTGAGATACCCGTAAGGCAGCTGCTTGAACAGATAGTCGCAAAGACGGGGCTTATGCCCTATATGTTCGGGCTTAACTGGTCAACCAGCGAGCGTATGGCAAAGCAGCAGACGGATATTCTCACTTCCGAGCTTGAAGCATACCGCCGTATTCTTACCCCCGTTTTAAAGAAGATAGGCAATACCTATTTAATGCTGAGTTCAAGAGGAGAGAGCGTTGATATAATCTGGGACGAAATTACGCTTCAGGACGAAACCGAGCTTGCCGAGGCACGGCTTTATAACGCCGAGGCTGACAGGCTTATAAGGGAGGCTGAAAATGAATAAGGGAAAAATCGAAAAGAATTTTACCGATAAAAACGATATTGAAAGAATTAATTTTTATACGCGAAGAAACCTGAGCGAAGACGAGGTTTACACCTTTAATCTCATACTCTGCGATAATGAGGTTGACAGAGATTTTGAGCGCTTTTCGCTCGATACGCTGAACGCTCTTTGCGAGCTTTTCAGAGGGAAGACGGGGATATTTGACCACTCTATGAAAAGCGGCGACCAGAAGGCGAGAATTTACCACACCTTCGTTGAAAAGCAGGAGGGTAAAAAGACCGCGTGCGGCGACGATTTATACCGCCTTAAAGCCAAGGCGTATATGCTCAGAAGCGAGGGCAACGCGGAGCTTATCGGCGAGATTGAGGCGGGAATTAAAAAAGAGGTTTCCGTTTCCTGCTCGGTTGAGAGGAGCATATGCTCGATTTGCAATAAGGATAACAAGCTTGAGCGCTGCAACCATATTGCAGGCAGGATGTACGGCGGTAAACTCTGCTACAAAACGCTCGAGGGCGCAAAGGACGCATATGAATTCAGTTTTGTTGCGGTTCCCGCTCAGAGAGAAGCGGGGGTTACAAAAGCGTTTAAAAATAAGGAGGACATTAATTTGAGCGAAATAATCAATACCGTGAAGGGCTGCGAGAAGGACATTGAACTTTCAAAGAGCCAGGTCAAAGAGCTTGCCTCGTATATCGAGGGGCTTGAAGAAAATGCAAAACTCTCGGTGCCTGCCGGATATTGACAGAGAGATTGTAACCTCTGTTACGGCGGTGATGACCTTTAAAGAACTTAAAGGCTTTAAGGACTATTTTTCAAAGAACAAAAAGGCGCCTTCCCCGCAGCTTCTGAACGAGAAGAAATCTGCGGATAATAAAAACTATTCACATTTCAGAATTTAGGAGGAAAGTATGGAAAGAGTATCATTTCAGGGATATAACAACAATTACGCTACCTTTAAAATCAGCGGTGCCGTAAAGACGGGCAACCCCGTAAGCCTTAACTCTGACGGCTTATGCGTAAAGGGCGGCAGCGGTGACGCGCTGTTCGGCTTTTGCACGACTGTAAGAGGCAGCTACGCTACGGTTCAGCTTCAGGGCTATTATGAAAGCGAATTTTCGGGCGACGTTCCCGAATACGGCTTAAACAGATTTGTATACGACTCCGACGGAGGAGTATCCATTGCCGATGATTCGGACGTTGCCGCATACGTAAAGGTAGTAAAAGTCGACGAGGACAACAGTTTAGTCGGATTTATTTTTTAAGGAGGAAGAATAATGGCATTTGATAATATTCAGCTCGAAAAAGGGCTTTATACCACGAGCAAGGGCTTTACAAAATCGCTTGAGGAACTTGACCCGAGCGAGAATTACGTCGGCACCGAGCTTGAGGGACTTGACGCATATCAGCGTCAGCTTAAAAGATTTAATATCAAGGTTACGGGACACGACTCCGACACGGTTGAAAAGTTTTTCGCAACAACTTCATCCTCGGTTCTTTTCCCCGAATACGTATCGCGCGCGGTACGCACGGGAATTGAGCAGAGCGACGCGCTTTCAAAGCTTGTTGCAACTACTACTAAAATAGACTCTCTTGATTACAGAGCGATTGAGGTTAAGTCAAATGACGACGAAATCGGTCTTGCAAACGTCGGCGAGGGTGCGTTTATCCCCGAGGCGGTAATCAAGACAAAATCAAATCTCACGAAGCTTACAAAGCGCGGAAGAATGCTCGTCGCTTCTTATGAGGCTATCAAGTTCCAGCGACTTGACCTCTTTACCGTTATGCTTTCGCAGATTGGCGCTTCCATCGCGCGCGACCAGCTTATTGACGCGTGCAACGCGCTTAATTCCTGCGGCGGCGAAACTGTAACAAAGGACGACCCGAGCGACCTTACCTATGAGGATATAGTTAAACTCTGGAACGCTTTTTCGCCCTATAATATGAACACTCTTATCTGTTCGGGCGACGTTCTTAAAAAGCTTCTTTCTATGTCTGAGTTCAGAGATTCAAACGCAGGTCTCAACTTCCACGCGACCGGTTCTCTTATCACACCGCTCGGCGCTGAGCTTGTAAGAGTAGACGGCTCTGACAACGGCGATACGATGATTGGTATTGACAGCAGATACGCGCTTGAAAAAGTACAGGCGGGAGAGGTTACAACCGATTTTGACAAGCTTATTGACAGACAGCTTGAAAGAGCGGCAGTTACCGAGATTTCAGGCTTTTCACCCATATTTAACAGCGCGGTTAAATATATGGCAGGCTAAAAAATGATTAGCTACGAAGAGGTCAAAACGTGTTTACTCTCAATCACGCAGGCAGACAGCGAAGAACTTGAAAGCAAAAGAACGCTTATTGAAAACGCGATATGCTACGTTGAAAAAATCACGAAAGACTATACCGAAGAGGACAAGAGCAGGGTTATTCTTCTTGCGGCGGCAAGGGCGAATTACTATATTGCGCTTCTTGACGGAAACGAGAACGGAATAACCTCCTTCAAAGCGGGCGACGTCAGTTTTTCAAAGGGAAAAAGCAGCCTTTCGGAAAGCGCGAAAACGTTTTACGAAAGCACGCTTGCCGAGAGCGCGGATTTAGTCAAAAGCGGAGATTTTGTTTTCAGGACGGTTGATTAATAATTGTGCCCTGCTTTTATTTAAAGGCAGGGCATCAGGAGGGGTTTAGTGAACTATTCAAATATAATTAAAGCGCAGCTCAGAATTGCGGGCAAGCCCGTTACGGTAACCGACGGAGAAGAAGTGCAGAAAACCACGGCAGTTATCGAGCAGACGTGGAAGCGCAACAAGTCGCGCTTTGAGGAGAGTTCAAGTAAAATCGGAAGGTATTACAAGGACTATTACAACTATATCGGGCCTTACGATTTGGATATTAAAGCGCTGAGCGATAACGCCTACGTAACCGTACTCGGAGAGAAGTTCTATTTCGTTCAGAAGGAGCAGGTGTATGTTGGCGGATATACTCAGTATTACAGAGGCATACTCAAAAAAGCGGAGGAGGGCGACGAAAATGTATTTACGGCAGTTGACGGATGAGGTGTTTTCGGCGCTGAGAGGATATTCGGGGCTTGAAAACTGCGTAATAATAAAGGCTTTTCCTTTTGCTAAAAAGCCGGCAAAGCTTGCTCATACGGTGATTACGGTTTCACCCGACACGGCGGTATTTGAAAACACGGCGCTCGGCGAAGAAAGCGCCTATGGGATATACGCGGTGGGCATAGACGTGTTTACTCCTCAGGAACAGGGAAGCCCTGCCGAAAACGGCGCGCTTGACTTTGTGGTATCGGCGCTTCTTCCCCTTAAACCGTCAAAAATAGAACTCGGCGGCTTTAAGGCGAGCGATTCGCTCGGAGCGTTTTGTTCGCATTGCAGGGTGACATTCAGCGATTTATTTAACACGGAGGACGATTAAATGCAGAACACAGACAGTTTAAATGAGCTAACTTCTGAGGAAATAAGAGAACTCAGCGACAGAATTTTTCTTGATTCAAGACGATATGATTACAGCGGAGGCGAAACGGTATGAAATGCATAAAAATGAGTTATAAGGGATTTGAATTTCCCGTAAACGTAAGCAGTATAAAAGCCTGCTTTTCAAAAAATATCAGCACGCTGCCGATACCGAAAAGAAGCGCAAAGGCGCAGGAAATATGCTTTAATCCGACGGTTATCAGCGGAGGAGGAAGCTTTACGGGCGAAAACGCAAACGAAAAAGCGCATATGCTCATGACTGCTTTTCAGAGCAGGGGCGCGGCGTATCTTTTCTCTCCGCTTTTTTCACCTATGAGGATGTTTTTCGGCGATTTGCAGCTTTCGGCGGATTCGCTCGGCAACAGAATTGATTATACCTTCACCTTTGTTGAAGAGGTCAATTCCAAACGCAGGCATTATGATTTCGGCTATACTTTCGCCCTTCCGAACGAAAATCTTTACGACGTGGCAAACCGCTGCGGAGTTAAGATTGAGGAAATTGTTGAAGCAAACGGGTGCAGAGATTTATTCTCGGTAAGCGAGGGGGATAAAGTATGGCTGAACTGAGCATTAAGCTTATTTGTGAAACGGGGGAGAGTTTTTTCGTTGAAAAGATTGTTTCCTATGAGCTTTCCTCATCGGTATCTGCGCCCTGCGACGGGCTGAGGCTGAATTTTACCGCAAGTGAGCCTCTGCCCGTTATTACGGGGGTTGAGGCATACTGCGAAGGGGCGCTCATTTTCAGCGGACTTTGCGATACTCAGCGCGAGGAAAATACGGGGCAGGACGTAAAGTGCTTTATTTACGCGCGTTCTTCGGCGTGTATTTTAACCGATAACGAGGCTGAGCCGTGCACCTATGACGCACCGACGGCGAGGTCGCTTTTCATAGTCAATGCCGAAAAATACGGCTTTAAGTTTTCCATGGAGGATATAGCTTTCACTGGGAAATATACGGTTATGAAGGGCTGTTCCTGTTACAGCGCGATTAACAGACTTGTTTCATCGGTCAGCGGCAGGAACGTTTTAATAACCCCCGACGGAAGGCTCACTCTGCCTGTCACGGATACGGTTTATAAAGCGGACGCAGGCGATGTGATTTCGTGCAGAAAAATCATTAACAGAGGGGCGCCACTTTCCGAAATTGACTACAAAACCGCTTCGGATTCGACCTACTGCCGCCATATTAAAAGCAGGTATTTTGAGAGTCAGGGAATTAAAAGAACGAAAAAGGCAAACCTTTCCGCAATGTTTGACCGCGAGAGAACCGTTGAACTTAAAAGGATGCTCAAAGAGGCGGCTAAGGAGTATGAAAAGCTGGAAATCTCTCTTACGGGGCTGCACGGAATTAAGCTGTATGACGGCATTGATTTTGAAGGCGGCAACGCGGAAGGCTACTATACTTCTTCCGTTTTGCGCGTGCTTGACAAAAACGGCGAAAGAACGGTGGTAACGCTTGTTAAAGAGCATGATACGGAGGAGATAATTTATGTGGATTAGCAGAGTTCTTGCAAAAAATCATGAAAACGAAAAGGCGGAAAGCGGATATGTGAGTATGAGCTTTGGCGGCGAAATTGAAGCGGGCGCGACGGTCAATATGAGGGGTATGAAGTCATATTCACCCTACGGATATTCCTGCGCCGTACCCGTCGGCGAGGAGGTAATTCTTGTACCCTCAGCCGAAGGGCAGGCGGTACTCGGAACGCGGGACAGCGCCTTTTCGCTCTCTCAGGGAGAAATAGAAATTTCGTCAAAAGGCGGAGCGAAAATCCTTTTGAAAAACGACGGAAGAGTTATTATTAACGGACATTACGTAATAAACGGAGAGGGGGAAGCGGAAAGTGTATAAAATTACAGACGGCGAATATGTAAAAGAAGGCGGAGAGCTTGTAAGCATTGAATATATTGAAGCGCTTTTACAAAACGTTTTTCTTATACTCTCTACGCAAAGAGGAAAGTTTTATCCCGACAAGAATTTCGGCAGCCGTATCAAAGACATAAACAAAGAGCCGTTTGAAGAATACGCTGCGGCTTATATAAGACAGGCGCTTTACGACCTTGACGGAGTGTTTGTAAAGGGCGTTGAAAAAGACGAAAACGAGATTAAGGTCAGCCTTACCGTTAACAACGACGACAGAGAGGTGGTTTTACCCATTGAAAATGACATATGATAAAATACTCGGCGAAATGAAAAACGCATTTTTTGAAAAATGCGGCGAAAACGTTGAAAAATACAGCGAGCTAAGTACGCGTTTTGAAGCGGTTGCAAGCGAGATGTACTCGCTTTTTTGTAACTGTGATTTTGTATTGAAACAGGCGTTTCCCCAGACGGCGAGCGGGGAATATCTTGACTTTCACGCTGACCTCAGAGGCGCAAAGAGAAAAAGCGCAACGAAGGCGAGGGTAATGCTGACTTTCAGCCTTTCACAGGCGGGTGACACGCACACCGTAATTGAAGCGGGATGCGTCTGCGCTTCGGAAAACGACCCGTATATTCAGTTTGTTACCCTTGAAGATGCGGTAATTCCCTCCGGGGAAATAAGCGTGAGCACCGAGGCGGAGGCAGCCGAAAAGGGCAGTTCATATAACGTAAAAGCCGGAGAGGTTACGGTTATAGTGAATCCTCCGCTTGCGGTAGCGCAGGTGGTTAACGACGCGCCTCATATTTTCGGATATGACGAGGAAAACGATACAAGACTCAGAAACAGAATTCTTTCGGCTTACAGTATTCCGAGCACGGGCTTTTCCGACGATTCTCTGAGAGAGACGGTCCTTTCAATTGACGGGGTGCTCGACTGTAAGGTATATGAAAGCTCGAACACTGCTACGGTTGCGGTGAAAACGGCAAGCGGAACGGTCAGTCAGGAGCTGAGCGATGAGATTGAGGACAAGCTTTATATTGCGGATATATTTGAATTCAATAAAAACATCATTGCCGCTTCAAGGCAGGAGTGCTCGCTTAAAATCAGCGTAAAGTGCAGTGTGAGCGAATTCGGCAGAATTGAAGACGAGGTAAGACGAAAGGTTAAGGAAATTACGGATTCTCTTCTTATCGGGGAGCACCTTGTTCTTTCCGCTCTGTCTTACGCAGTTTTTTCCGTTGACGGCGTTGAATTCTGCGAGGTGATAAGTGAAGACGCAACGGACGGCGTTATTGTCTGTAATCGGAATTCATTTCTCACCTTCGATGAAATAGAGGTAAACTGCTATGAATAACGCGTTTGAAAGAATGAAAAGCCTTCTTGAAAAAACGGGGCTTTCTTTTAACGAGGGCGGAATCTCCTGCGCCGAGCTGTACGCGTATTCCAGAGGGCTTGAACTGATTAAAAACAGCCTTGATTTAACCGAAAGCATTGTTTTTATGAACTGTGACGATACGGAATTGCTTGCAAGATATGCGGATATGCTGAAAATTGACAGAGAAAGGTTTACCCTTTCCGAACTCAAAGCGGAGATTGCAAAACGGCTTTCGGCAAAATATGCGCAGTGCTCGCTTTCGCAGGCGGATGAAGCGTTTTCGCTCGTTGCCTCCGGCAGTTATCTTTTCAGTACATATGAGGTTGAACTTGAGGGAGTCAGGCTTGAGGATTTATATGAGGCGTCAAAGTTCCTTCACGCGTATACACCGTACTTCAGCAACTGGAAATATGCGGGTACGGGCGAACGCCTTACATTTGATATGAGGGAGTCGCTCGGATACCGGTTTAACGATTTTGATAAATTTAAGCTTAAATTCGATTTTTTAGACAGTATAAGGAGTGATATTTTTGAGTAGTTCCGAAAGAACGCAGGGCCTTCATCTCAACAAATGGCTCGGAAGCGATATTCCCGAAAGGATGGATTTTGTAACGGATAACATTCTTATTGACACCGCGGTGAGCACCCACCGCAACAATGACGATATTCACGTTTCAATTTACGAAAAGACCAAGTGGAATGCGCCGTATTATATCGGCACTTACGCCGGAAACGGCGCTTCGTCAAGAACGGTTGACCTTGGGTGCGGATTTGAACCGAAGTGGGGAATAATCTTCCCCGTAAACAAAATGCCGGGAATTAGCGACTTTTCAAACGAGGCGCATTATAACTATTTTGCGTTGATTTCAACGAGGGGTTCAACCGCGGGCGTAACGCTCAGCGGAAGCTCCATTACGGTTATTCAGTCGCCTATTGCGGTATCGGGAAACGAGTACAGAAGCTTTAATGAAAACGGTATAACCTATATTTATATCGCCTTCAGATAAATTTTTCTTTACTTTAAGGACGCAAAGTAATATAATCTATATAATTTATGATTTGTAACAGTTTTCTGTTTTCGATTATATTGAAAAAGAGGTAAAGAATATGGCTGTATTTAAAGCGTTTAAGGCGTTCAGACCGAGCAGGGAATGCGGCGACAAAATCCCGGCGCTTCCCTATGATGTAATGAGCAGCGCCGAGGCGAGAGAAATGGTTGAGGGTAACCCTCTTTCCTTCCTTCACGTTGACAGGGCGGAGATAGATTTAAGCCCTAACGTTGACATTTATTCCCCCGAGGTTTACGAGAAGGCGAGGGAAAATCTTTTAAGCCTTGAAGAGAGCGGCAAGCTCATTGAAGAGGATACGAAATGCCTTTACATATACCGCCAGGTTATGGGAGGACGCTCGCAGACGGGAATAGTCGGCTGCGCTTCGGTTGACGATTATATCAACAACGTTATCAAAAAGCACGAGCACACTCTGGCTAAAAAAGAGAAGGACAGAATTAATCACGTTGACAGGTGCGACGCAAATACGGGACCGATTTTCCTCACTTACAGAAACAGCAATAAGATTAACGCGACGGTGAACTCCTGGATAAGAAGCCGTATGCCCGTATATGATTTTAAGCAGGGCAACGTTAATCACACCGTATGGGTAGTCGACGACTATTCTATAATCAAAACGCTTGAAGCGGCTTTTAATGAAGTTACCTCGCTTTATATTGCCGACGGACACCACCGCTGCGCGTCGGCGGTAAGAGTTGCCGAGATGAGAAGGGCTAAGCACCCCGATTATACGGGAGAGGAGGAATTCAACTTCTTCCTTGCGATTGCTTATCCCGACTCGGAGCTTGAAATAATGGATTACAACAGAGTTGTTAAGGACTTAAACGGACACAGCTTTGAGGAGTATTTAAAGCTCGTTGAAAAATGTTTCACCGTCGAAAAGGCGGAAAAGGCTGCCACGCCGAAGAACAAGCACGAATTTCTGATGTTTTATCAAAAACAGTGGTACAAGCTTACGGCGAAGGGCGGCACCTTTAACGAAAACGACCCCGTAGGCCAGCTTGACGTATCTATTCTTCAGAATAATCTTCTTGCGCCCGTACTCGGGATAGACAATCCCAAAACGAGCGACAGAATTGATTTTATCGGCGGAATCAGAGGACTTGCCGAGCTTGAAAGAAGGGCGCTGACGGATATGGAGCTTGCGTTTGCGATGCATCCGACGACGATTCAGGATTTAATGAGTATTGCCGACGCGGGCGAGATTATGCCGCCCAAGTCGACCTGGTTTGAACCCAAGCCGTTGTCCGGAATATTCGTTCATCATTTAAGTTAATACAATAACCCCGGAAGCTTACGCCTTCGGGGTTTATTTTTTTCGACTGTCGGCAAAGTATTAATATATTATTTTAAAATATTATTGTTTTTTATCCGTTAAAGTGTTAAAATAATTTTGTTATAATAATTGAGGAGGTTTTCTTATGAAGGAAGAAAACAGAAAGTATGCCGAGGAGGCTTACGAAATAGTTAACGACGCCGCTCATAAAATCGGCTCGCGTCTTCCCGGAAGCGAGGGAGAGAGCAAGTTCCACGATTATATGGGCGAAAAACTCAAGGCTATAGGAATTAACCCCGTAAAGGAAGAATTTGCGGTTTCTCCGCGTTCGGGTATCGGCGGACTCGGTTACGCAGGCTGGGCAGGCTTTATAATCAGCCTCGGCGCATATCTTGCGCTTGCTATCCCGCAGCTCTGGATTCCGCTTGGCGTATTCGCTTTTCTTGCGGTATTCTGGCTTATTTTTGCCTGCTTCTTCTACAAGACATGGTTTGATATGTTCTTCCCGCAGAAGATTTCGCAGAACAGCTACGGTATTCTTGAACCCGAGGACGGAAACGTTGAATACAACATTATTCTTTCGGGTCATACCGATACTTCATGGTGCTGGCGTCACAGCGAGCACGCCTACAAGTATAAGGATAAGCCGATTATCGGTATTATTGCTACTTACGGCAAGGTAGGCTTCGGTGCTGTATGCTTCTTCGCTATGGCTATTGCGACAATGTTTATGTGCGTTATCGCTATAGGTCAGGTATTTGACGCAAGCTGGGCGCAGGCGCTTCTTATGACCAAGTTCTATCAGGTATTCAAGACCATTATGTATCTTTTACCTGCCGTTGCGGCTATCGGATGCTGGTTTGTAATTATACGGGTATCGCGCTTTCATACGAAGTTATTAAGTACTTCAAGGAAAACCCCGACAAGTTGCCCAAGAACTGCAGAATTATCGACCTCAACGTAGGTTCGGAAGAGTCGGGACTCAGAGGTTCAATGTACTTTGCTCAGGAGCACAAGGGCGACGAGCTTACCAAAAACGCATGGAACATCAATATCGACTCTGTTGCCGATAAGGATTACTTTGAAGTTGTTATCAAGGACGACTGGCAGGGATGCCGCTTCGATAAGGATATGGAGCAGATGTTTAAGGACACCTTCCTTGAACTCGATATCCCGAGCAAGACCAACCACTGCATCCACAACCCCGTAGGCGGCTGCGATTCCACTCCGATGACGAGAGCGGGCATCAAATCCGTTACCTTCGCGGCGCAGAATCCGATGCTTACTTATTACTATCATACGTGGAGAGATATGCCCGAGCGTTTTGAGGCTGAAACAGTCGGAAACGGCTTTGACGTTGTGCTCGGCGTAATCGAAAAGATTGCTGCTTTCCAGGAAGAAAAGGGATATAACGGACCTCAGAAATAATCTCAGTTCGGGTGAACAATGAAGAAAAATATGATAATCGGCCAGTCGGGCGGACCGACGGCCGTGATTAATTCAAGCCTTGCGGGCGCGATTGAATACGCGCTGCAAAGCGAAAATGTTGATAATGTTTACGGTATGATAAACGGAATAGAAGGGCTTATGGAGGAAAACATCATAAGCCTTACGGCTATGTTCCGCAGTCTGCCTCACGAACTCAACCGGCTTAAACACTCGCCGGCTATGTTTCTCGGCTCGTGCCGCTATAAACTCTCTGACAACGAAGAGGAATATAAACGCCTTTTTGAACTGCTTGATTATTATGAGATAGGATATTTCATTTATATCGGCGGTAACGACTCAATGGACACGGTTCAGAAGATGACGGCGTACGCCGAAAAAATCGGGCACGATTTGAGAGTAGTCGGAATTCCGAAGACGATTGATAACGACCTTGTCGGAATTGACCACTCGCCCGGCTTCGGTTCGGCGGCAAAATATATAGCAACCTGCGTGCGCGAGGTTGCTTACGATACGAGTATTTATTCAATAAAGAGCGTTCATATTATTGAGGCTATGGGACGTAATGCGGGCTGGCTTACCGCCGCCTCCGTTCTTGCAAGACAGGACAATATGCCCGCGCCTCACCTCGTATATCTTCCGGAAATTCCGTTTTCGGTTGAGCAGTTTGTCAGCGACGTTAAGAAAAAACTCGAGGAATACAACTCGGTTATCGTAGTTGTATCCGAGGGAATACGCGATAAAGACGGCAGGTATATTTCCGCAGCGCAGAGCACGGAGGCCGACCTTTTCGGGCACGAAAGGCTGAGCGGTGCGGGCGCGTACCTCAAAAGCGTTATTGAAGAAGAAATAGGCTGTAAGGTCAGGGCGCTCGAGCCTTCCGTTTTACAGCGCAGCGCGGGGCATATCGCCTCTCTTACCGACGTAAACGAGGCGTTCAACCTCGGTTCGGTTGCGGTGAGGGCTGCCGTAGAGGAAAATCTTACGGGCGTATTTTCAACGCTGACGAGGACGTCAAACAAGCCTTACAGCGTTGCTTACGGATTTGAGGACGTCAGCACGGTCGCGAATAAAGAAAACACCGTGCCCGTAAGCTGGATAAGCGAGGAGGGCAACGACGTTACAGAAGAGATGGTAACCTATCTCAGACCGCTTATACGCGGAACGGTTCAAACGCCGTTCAGAGGCGGACTGCCGGATTACGTCGACATCAGGCACCTCGACGTCAGAAAACAGAGATACAGAGATTAAAAAAGACCGCTTAACGCGGTCTTTTTTTATTGTTCACTTAATTCTTTTTTACCCTCGGGGGTATCGCGCCAGTATTGGGTAAAGGGTTTGAAACGCTCTTTTTCCTCCCAGATTTTCTTTGCTTTGGGAGCCCAGTGCTCGGCGTATTTTTCGCATTTTGCGCACAGCGCCTCGGCACTTTCGGGGCAGTTGAGGTTAGTGCTCTTTGCGCCCGTTTTGTTTACTATGTCAACGAGGGCGTGCGGATTTTCAAGCATCGGGCAGGGACGCAGCATATTGTCATTAAACGGCTGTCCCTTGAAATACTCCTTAAAGAAGGGGGAGTTAAGACATTCAAAAACGCTCTTTTCCCTGATATTGCAGTCGGAATAATGGATGAATACGCAGGGTTCTACGTCGCCTTCGGAGTTGACGTGGAAGTAGTTCCTTCCCGCTGCGATACATCCGCCGACGAACTCGCCGTCGTTCTGGAAGTCAACGGTGAAAATCGGCTTTCCGTTTTTACTGTCGCGCTTTGCACGGATAGTGCGGTATACGTATTCCCTCTGCTCGGGGGTGAGAAGCAGGGAGGTGTCGGCGTCGCTTCCGACGGGCATATAATGGAAATACCACGCGAATTTTACGCCGTTTTCAATTTCCGTATCGTAGAACTCGTCGCTCGTTACCGCCTCATAGTTTTCCGACGTGTAGCAGACCGAGGTTCCGAAGAAGCACTTATGCTCCTTTAAAAGGCGCATGGCTCCGATTACTTTATCGTAGGTGCCCTCGCCTCGGCGCGCGTCGGTAGTTTTCTTATTTCCTTCGATTGAAAGTGCGAGAGTAAGGTTGCCCGCCTCCTTCATATCCTCGCAGAACTTGTCGTCGATAAGAGTTCCGTTTGTGAAACAGAGGAAAAGACAGTCGCGGTTTTCTCTTACGAGGGTTAAAACGTCGTTCTTTCTTACAAGCGGTTCGCCGCCCGTGAACATAAAGAAATGCGTTCCGAGCGCCTTGGCTTCGCTTATGAGTTTTCTCATCTCGTCAAGAGTGAGATTTGATTTATGACCGTACTCGGCAGCCCAGCAGCCCTTGCACTTCAGGTTGCAGGCGCTAGTCGGGTCAAGAAGAATAACCCACGGGATATTGCAGCCGAGCTCCTCGCGCTTTCTTCTAAGGGTTGACGTTCCGATATATCCGACGTCAATCGCGAAGGTGAGCGCGATATTTTTAAACTGATTACGGTCAATCTCTTCAAGCCCGTTGAAGAGATAACCGTTCCATATATTGCTTTTGTCGCCTATGATTTCAACCGGCTTTGTAAAGGTTGCGGGAGGGTACATATTGCCTACTACCTTTTTTGCAATCTTAATAAGCCTGAGCAGGTTCCGCTCGGGGTCCTTATAGGCATAATCCAAAAGCTCGTTTCCGAAGAAACGTAGAATTTTAGGGTTTACTTTAGGCATTTTTAACTCCTGAAAAATAGTTTGTTACATTGAATCTGGCGCTTCAATTTTAAGCATGGTAAGAATATTTTTAATGGTATTCTTAACCGCAAGACAGAGATAAAGTCTTGCGCTCATCAGCGCCTTGTCGTCGTTCATAACGCGCTGCGCGTTATAGAACTTATGAAAGAGAGTTGCTAGTTCCACTACATAGTGAGTAATCTTTGCGGGGTCGTAATTCTTCGCGGCTGAAATAATCTCTTCCGTGAGGGCGGAGAGGTGGGTTATCAACGCTCTTTCCTCGTCGGAGGTTAAGAGGTCAAGCTCGCCTTCTGCGGGGGTAGTTAAGGTAACGCCCTCGCTTTCCGCCTTGCGGAGAATTGAGCAGATTCTCGCGTGCGCGTACTGAACGTAATATACGGGGTTTTCGCTGCTCTGCTCCGCCGCGAGACCGAGGTCAAAGTCAAAATGCGAATTCGGCTCGCGGAGATTGAAGAAAAATCTTGCCGCGTCAATCGGGATTTCCTCTAAAAGCGTGTTAAGGGTAATCGCCTTGCCCGAGCGCTTTGAGAGTTTTATGGTTTCGCCGTCGCGCACGAGACGTACCATCTGATAAATAACTATGTCGAGCTTATCGGCGTCAAGACCGAGCGCTGTCAGCGCCGCCTTCATACGCGGAACATAGCCGTGATGGTCCGCGCCGAGAATGTCGATAGCCTTATCAAAACCGCGGGTTACGAGTTTGTTGTAATGGTATGCGATGTCGGGCACGATATAGGTGGGAAGTCCGTTTGAACGCACTATAACTATATCCTTATCGTTCCCGTATTCGCTCGCTTTAAACCAGAGCGCGCCGTCCTTTTCATAGGTGACGCCCTTTTCTTTAAGCGTTTCGAGAACCTTTTCAACCTCGCCGTTATTGTGAACGGTGGATTCCTTAAACCAGTTATCGTAAACTTAGTCGACGAGCGCTTTTCTTCTTTCGGCGCTGTCGCAGGAAGCTTATTTATCGCCGTGGATATTTTTGAAATTTTCCGCGTGGGCGGTGATGTCCGCACCGTGGTACGCGTCCTCGGGCATTTCGATATCGCTGCCGCAAAGCTGTAAATATCTCACTTCAAGCGAGGTCGCGAATTTTTCAATCTGATTACCCGCATCGTTAACGTAAAACTCGCGCGAAACTTTGTATCCCGCAGCGTCAAGCACGCTTGAAAGACAGTCGCCGATAGCGCCGCCTCTTGCGTTACCTATATGCATGGGACCGGTCGGGTTTGCGGATACGAATTCAACGAGAATGCTTTTACCCTCGCCAAAGTCCGAGCGGCCGTAGTTTTCGCCGCAGGAGAGCACGTCGCTTACAATCGCGGAATAGTACTTCTGCGAAAGATAGAAGTTGATAAATCCCGCGCCTGCGACCTCGGCTCTTTCAAAAAGTGTACCCGTCAAATCGAGGTTTGATACAATTTTTTCGGCAATCATTTTAGGCGCCATGCGGAAAACTCTTGCGCCCGCCATGGCGATATTTGAGGAAAAGTCGCCGTTTTTCTTATCGGCGGGCTTTTCTATAATAAACTCCGGAAGCTCACCCGCGGGGAGTTCTCCCTTTGAAACGGCGGCGTTTACCGCGGAGATTATTTTTTCTTTTAACTGTGCCTGGGTTTCAAATACGAGTTTGGACATAGTGCCTCCTAATTTATTTTAAGCTCGACGGTTACCTCGTTCTGAGAGGTAAGCGCGCCGTTAACGTCAATATCGTAACCGAAGGTAAAGGTACCTTTTTCGCCGTCGAAATCATTTTCGATATTTCTTCCGTAAATGCCCATAAGCAGAGAGCCGAACTCGGTTGCATAGTTGCAGAGGTTCCGCTTTGAGCGTTCTATAATGAGAAGCGAGCCGACTCCGCCCGAGCGGAGCATTTCAACCCGTTTTTCGTCCTTGCCGATTGAAAGGCGGACGTTGTTCGGGCTGAGAGGAGGCTCCAGCTCCTCGTCCGAGGCGCTGGGTACCCGTGATTTTTATTATTGCTTTCCTGTCCATAAATCTTCCTGAATATACTTGAATATGTCTATAAAAGAGCACTCGTTATCAATGCTTTCGCCGAGGAGGGTTGCCGCGGCTGAGGAGAAATTCTGAGGCCTGTCGGATACGAAATACTTTGCCTCGCCCTTATGGTCGGGTGCGTTTCTCATATCATTTTCATCAAGATACTGCTTGATATACTTTGCCTCTTCAAGCCCCGAGTCGATAAGCGTTACGCCCTCGCCCGCGATGTTTCTGATAATCGGGATAAGGTGGGGGAAATGAGTGCAGCCGAGGATAACCGTATCGCAGCCGTTTTCAAGTATCGGTTTTAAATAGCGCTTTACCGCGGGGTTCGTTACGTCGTCGTCAACGCCGCACCAGTTGCTCTCAACGAGAGAAACGAGGAGCGGGCAGGCAACGGAGGTAATTTCAGCCTTTTCGTTATAACTTTTAATCTCTTTATCAAAGGCGCCCGAGTTAATCGTCGCGCTTGTTCCCATAATTCCGATTTTTCCGTTTTTTGTTGCAAGAGCCGCCGCCTTTGCCGACGGGGTCAGAATTCCCGTTGACGGGAGGGGAAGACCTTTAATAAGTTCTCTTGATACGGTCGATACCGTTCCGCAGGCTACGGCTATCATCTTGCAGTCGAAGGAGCGGAGGAACTTGATATCCTGCGCGGTATAGCTTTCAATAGTTTCGTTTGAACGCGTACCGTAGGGGACTCTTCCCGTGTCGCCGAAATATATTATGTCCTCGTTGGGGAGGAGTTTTTTTATTGCGCGGACGGTTGAAAGACCGCCGAGACCCGAGTCAAAAACGCCTACAGGATTTTTATTCATAGTTAATCATTCCCGTGTGAAAGTTATAATAATCCATTTTAAAATATATGTATTTTAACACAAATGAACTGTAATATCAACTAATTAAGCACTTAAAAATAAAAAATTAATTTTTTATTAAAAGATAGACAAAATGCCGCTCAGATGATATAATACTAAACTGAATTATTTTGAAAGGAATAAAAACGTTATGGAATTAACCCAGGTTTTCAGCATAATTGAGAAAAATTTAAGCCAGACTAACGAGAGCCTCGGATTTAAGAAAAAGTCAAGCGACGACACTTCGCTTACGTATTCGGGCGACCTCGGCCTTTACCGTATTGCGTATGACGGGGGAAACAATATTCTCGCTTTTGAATGCGCTTACGAGGATAACGGCGCGGATACGGAATATAATACTATCGCAAGAAGTCTTCTTGACCTTAACGACTGCGACGAAAAAGAGGCCAAGTCGGTATCAAACGAGATGCTTGACGAGGTTGAAAGAATGTTCAAGGTTAAGAAAAAGGTTGACCTTGACAAGGTAAAAATGCCAAAGAGCGTTTCAAGAACGAAGGCGAAAAACGGAACTATCAGCTACGACGTTGACTCGCTTGCAAACCGCTTCGGCTCGCTCTATCCCGAGTTTAAAAACCTGATTAAGCAGAACGTGGTTGATTACGGCGAGTTCCTTCCCGAGACCTTCTTCCTTGAATACGGAAACGAAAAGGTTCTTGACGTTATCAAAAACGGAACCGAGGCGGAGCAGAAAAAACTCTTCAAAATGCTCGGCGAGGTGTTTGAGGACGGAACCAACGAGGTTCAGGACGTAATCGGCGTTACAATTCTCGGCGAAATGAAAAACGACCCCGAAATGATGGCGGTTGCGGACAGGTATATGAACGAATATATGGCGGGTCCCGTTCACGAGATTAACAAGATTACCGCGAAGAATAACAGATACACCAAGAAACTAAAAAATCCTCCGGCGTACAAGCCGAAGAAGAAAAGGTCGTTTAACCCGACCAACGCGTTAAGCGAGATGAATAACAACAGATAAAACCGTAATTTATCTCAGTTTCAGGAGAATATGATGAATAATGATTTTTTGAGGAAAGGAATAGTTTTTCCCCTTGTTACGGCGCTTGCGGCGGGAATAGTTGCGTTTTGCATTGTCAGTGCAAACGTTGCCGATTTGTCGCCGTTTTATGAGGGTGCGCAGGTGCTTAATTTCGATTATCTCAAAACCGAAAAAAGAGAAACTGCAAATCCCGAAAACCCGAAAGCGGGAACGCTCATGGGCGAACTTAAAGGGAAAGAAACGCTTGATTTGGTTTACGAGTGCGACTATTCGGGGCTTTATTCAGCCGCCTCCCTTTCCGAAAAAGGTTCTCTTATCGGGGATACGGGAACGGCGTATATTGAAATAATCAATTCAAACGCTTCCGCCCTCGGTGACAGTTTAAAAATAAGCGGAGTTTCAGGCGAACACAGTTACAAAAAGACCGGCGAAAAGACCGTGAAAAACGAAACGGAGGTTTTCCTTACAACTCCGAGAAACGAAAAGAACGCCGCCGTTTATTACAGACAAAAAGGCAAGGGCGGTTTAGCCTCCGGTTACACGGTAGTGATTTATGAGGAGGTGGCGTAGTATGGGACTTTCGGAAACCAGAAAGGCGCTCTCTTCAATAATTGCGGTTATTACCTCAATTGCCTGCGCGGTGTTTATTATAAGTTTTGTGCTCAGCTTTTCGCTTAATTCACAGCCCTTCCTTGAAAAGGTTATGATTACTTTTTGCTTGAGCGTAGCCTTGGATTTTACTTTTTGTGTTTTTCCATTTTTCAGCTGTTTACACTCATATAACCCCAGATCTACGGCTTTATCTGCCCAGACTACTTTATAAGCAAAGTCATTGTACAGGTTGATGTTTGAACTGTCAAAGCGGTCAAAAGATTTAAGTGTGTTG
>CAJOER010000017.1 GCA_905233805.1 uncultured Eubacterium sp.
ACGAAAAGATAAAGCCCGAGGCAAACGCAGTAATACTGAGCTGTTATGACAGCATTTACCCCGAAATAAAGGAGAGAGCAGATGAATAAGGGAGAACTGAAAAAGACGCTTGAAGCGGTTGCAGAGGGAACGTTTTCTCCCGAGGAGGCGCTGACGAAAATCAGGTTGCAGCCCTATGAGGACTTAGGCTTTGCAAAAACGGATACCCAAAGGGGTTTGCGACAGGGCGCAGGCGAGGTTATCTACGGCGAGGGTAAGACCGCTGAGCAAATATATAAGATTACAGAGAGCCTGCTTGAAAACGGCGAAAAAAGCGTTTTGATTACCCGCCTTTCCGCGGATAAGGCGGCGGAGGTTTCAGAGAAAATAAAACTGTATTATGACGAAACTTCAAAGATAGGTATAGCGGGTGAAAAAAGCGAAAAAAACGATGTAGGTAATATTGTTATTGCAACGGGCGGCACAAGCGATATGCCCGTAGCCGAGGAGGCGGCAGTTACCGCCGAATTCTACGGAAACAGGGTTACGAGGCTTTACGACGTGGGCGTTTCGGGCATTCACCGGCTTATTGATAACGCAAAGGTTCTTGCAGACGCGAGGGTGGTTATAGCCGTTGCGGGTATGGAAGGCGCGCTGGCAAGCGTGGTCGGCGGTATGGTTGACTGCCCCGTAATCGCAGTGCCCACGAGCGTAGGCTACGGGGCGAATTTTGAAGGACTTTCGGCTCTTCTGGCTATGCTCAATTCCTGCGCGAGCGGAGTCAGCGTTGTTAACATTGACAACGGCTTCGGCGCGGGCTATATAGCGAGTAAAATTAACAAGATACAGGTGGAAAAATGAATTTATATTTAGAGTGTAATTCAGGCGCTGCGGGGGATATGCTCGCGGGTGCGCTCGTTGATTTGTTTGACGATAAAAAGGCGGTTACGGCGGAACTTAACGCGATAGGTTTTCCGCATACCGAAATAAAATACAGCGAAAAAAGCGTGAACGGTATCAGCGCGTCTTATCTTGAAATGATAATTTCGGGAGAAAAGGAGGGTGCGCACTCTCACCATCACCATCATCACGGCGAGGGACACAGAAACCTGAAAGAGGTTTTTGAAATAATTGATTCGCTCAGCGCCGACGACAAGGTGAAGGCGGACGCTAAGGATATTTACAGTATTGTAGCGGCGGCTGAGGCTAAGGCGCATAATGCCGAAATCGGCGAGGTGCATTTCCACGAACTCGGTATGCTCGACGCGATTGCGGATATAACCTCCTGCGCATATCTTATCAATAAGCTTTCACCCGAAAGGATAACCGCTTCGAGGATAAACGTGGGCAACGGGAACGTAAAATGCGCTCACGGAATTCTTCCCGTACCGGCTCCCGCGACGGCGAATATTCTTGAGGGTATTCCGTACTATAAAAGCGAAATTCAGACCGAACTCTGCACCCCGACGGGCGCGGCGATATTAAAATACTACGCCGAAGAATTTACCGACGCGCCGAATTTCGGCAGCGTAGTAAAAACGGGTACGGGCGCTGGTACGAAGGAACTGCCGAACGCGAACGTGCTGAGGGCGTTTTGCTATGAGGACGGCGGAATCTGCGAACTCTCGTGCAATATTGACGATATGACGGGCGAAGAGGCGGCGTTTGCGGCTGAAATTATGATGGAAAAAGGCGCGCTCGACTGCTTTATCACGCCGGCATTTATGAAAAAGGGCAGGCCGGGATATCTTTTTACCGTGCTTTGCAAGGCGGAGCAGTCGGAGGATTTTGCAAAACTGATTTTCAAACACACTCCGACGATAGGTATAAGAAAATACACCCCGTCAAGATACACCCTCGACAGAGAGCTTATTGAGGAAAGCGGTGTGCATATAAAACGCTCCGAAGGTTACGGCTCTGTCAAGGAAAAAACCGAGTTTGAGGACATAAAAAAGCTCGCGCTCGAAAAGGATATATCCCTTTTTGAGGCGAGACGGATTATTGAAAAAGCACAGTCGTAAAAGACTGTGCTTGTTTTTTATTTCCACTCCTGAATTACCGAGGGGTCGGCGAAGATTTCGTCGAGCCTGCGGAAGAAGGGGATGATGTCGGGGTAATCGTACGCTCTGTGGTCAAAGGCGAGAGTCATAGGCAGAATCTGGCGGATAGCGATTGTATCGTTTCCGTTTTCGTCTGTAACTACTACAGGCTCTTTTCTGATTGAAAGAAGTGCGATTACGCAGGTCTGGGGCGGAACAATCTGGAGCATATAGCATCTCTGGGTGCCCTCGCGGTAAACGGAGCCGAGGTTTGATACGGTAATAGTGCCCTGTTCCAAATCCTTCTGGGAAAGTCTTTCGCTTTCGGGAACGGCGTAGTAACTCTTTTTAGCGTCGCCCTTTAAGGTTTCAACCCTGTGCTTGCCGGGCATTTTTGCGCCGTAAAGACGTCTTGCCGCCTGAATTACCTTGCCCTTTTTAAGACCTTCGATTGTATCGTTGAACGAAACGCTGTAAAGCGCCTCGTTGATATCGCTGTTGTTCGCTTTTTTGACGGTTTCCTTAACAGCCTCGTCCATTTCGGATATGGACTTGCTTTCCATATCGCGGAGGTTTACCGTCATCATTTCGCCCGTGGGGAGAACCATGGGGACCGAAATATTAATGGTATCATATACTTTAAGAGTACCTCTTACGAGCTTGCGGTCAAATTCAAGGTGGGAGTTGATAAGGGGCATAACCTTGATTCCCTCGGTGATGATTTTGAGCATAACAGAATTTACGGTGATTTTGCTCGCCTTGTCTGCGCCCTCGTTCATTTTCTTGATTAAAGGCATAAGCTCGGTAACGTCGGCCTCGTATGAAACTACGCTGTGGGTAATTCTCTCCCAGCTTTCGCCGGTCATATTTGCCTTGATTTTTCTCGCTATACCGAAAACCTGTTCTTCTCTAATTTTCATAATGTTCTCCTTTGCCGCAATAAAGTTTTACATTATAAAGAATATTAGCATTATTAAAAATCAAAGTCAATATTTTTTTACAAATTAAAAAGGGAGAGCGGCGCTCCCCCCTTTTTTCAGCTTTATACTATTTGATAACAATCGTAACCGTTACTGTTTTGGTTGCCTTCGCGTAGTTGGTGTTGCCTGCTGCGGTAACCTTAATCTTAACTTTGTAAGTACCTGCTTTTAAGCCCTTCTTTACGGTAATATTACCGTTTTTGGCAACGGTAAAGTTCTTATTCTTCTTTGCAATTTTATAGCTAACCTTACCCTTTGCGTTTTTAACGGTAACAGCCTTAGCACGCTTAACTGTCTGATTTTTCTTGCTGAGCTTTGAAAACTTAACCGTAGCTTTCTTTGCCTTAACGGTAAAGTTATTTTTTGCAATAGCTTTGGTCTTTGTTGCCTTGCATACGGTACAGGTATATGTTTTAACGCCGGCAGCTTTTACAGTTGCTTTTTTTGTAACGGTGCCTGCATTCCATGTGTGACCGAGAGCCGGTATTATAACATTCTCAAGTTTTGCACACTTTGAACACACCATAATCTGAGCGCCGTTTTTCGTACATGTCGGCTTAGCCGTTACGGTTCCGGGAGAATAAGAATGCTCTGCGGTTCCGAGCGATTCATATGAGTATTCGGAAATAAGCGACAATGTCTCCGCATTTGTGTCAAGGAACTTTTTAACCTTTGAGTCGCTGCCGTCACAAAGATTGTACGAGTATATATTAATCGGAACCGCTCCGCTTACTCTGTTAAGAGAAGACAAGCCGTAGATTTCGCACTCGGGATTGGGAATAACAAACGTCTTTAGCTTTTTGCAAAAATAGAATGCGTAATCGCCGATTGATTTAACTGTTGCGGGTAAAATGATACTCTCTAAAGACTCAGCGTGATAAAATGAATTTTCACCGATTTCCTCAATAGCTGTTCCGCTTTCAAAAGTAACGCTTTTCAGGTACTTAGTCATATAGAATGCGTTCTTTGTAATACCTTTTATGCTTTTAGGTATTTCCAAACTGTCTCCCGTTTTAGCGGGCGGATAAGCTATAAGACTATTATTGTCTTTACTGTAAAAAATGCCGTCTGTTGAATAAAAGTGTGAATTGCCTTTAGAAACTGTAATGCTTTCAAGAGCAAGAGAATCGAAGAAAGGCGAGTTTCCTATTTCTGCTGCATTTTTTCCGATATTCACTTTTTTAAGATTTGTATTAGCTCTGAAAGCATATGAACCGATACCTGTAACATTATCTCCGATATTAATCTCTTCAAGATATTTGTTATAGGCGAGAGAACTTGAGCCTATAGCCGTTACGTTTTCGGGGACGGTAAAGGTTTTGGTATTCTTAGCGTTGGGATACTTAATCAGCGTTTTTCCGTCAACACTGTAAAGTACGCCGTCTTTGGAAGAAAACTCGGAGTTACCTTCTTCAACGACAAAGTTTTCAACACCGTTACATGTATATATTGCACTGATGGGCATAACTTTAACTGATGCAGGGATATTGAATTCGGTAATTTTTTCGTTATTATAAAAGCAATAGTCGCCGATAGTTTCAACGTTCTTGCCATAGATTACCGTTTCCAGTTTGCTGCACTGATAGAATGCACCATTACCGAGTGTAACAATACTGTCAGGAAGATTCACTTCGGTTAATTGAGTATCACTTTCAAAAGCATAATTTCCGATTTCGGTAACGGTATTTCCGAAATTGATGCTGATAAGCGAAGTGCATCCCTTGAGCAAAGTAGAACCCACCTTTGTTATCCCCGGTTCAAAAACAACTGATGTTATATCACGATTCCATAAAAATGGTGAAGGATTTGCACTGGAATCATAATCTTTTGTTGCTCCGGTTCCGCTGATTGTAAGCGCTCCCGTTTCACTGTTAAAAGTATAGGTTACGCTGTCGTCATCGCTCAGCGATCCGGAAGCCGGCAAATCGCCTGCCAACGAATTGAACGGCAGAGCGGTAAGAGCTGCAATTAAAATCAAAATTGATAGAATAAGCGATATTTGTTTTTTCATAAATATTCTCCTTTTCATATTACTTAAAAACCATTACCGATATAATAATTATATCATATGTTTGTCAATTTGAAAAGAGAAAAACAAAAAAGTGTTGACAAATGATTTTTAAGGTTATATAATAAGTAAAAATTTTAAAAGCTGTGACGAAGACGGACGAATTCCAAGCTTCAAAGCGAGTCGGGGACGGTGCAAGCCCGATAAGTAAGGTGTTCAACATCCTATCCCTTCCGAGCCGGAAATCCGAAAGCTGATGGCAAGTAGACGTTTCCCGTTCTGCCGCGTTAAGGCATACGGCTTGATAGAGCCTGAGTGGCGCGAAAGCGCAATTTGAGTGGTACCGCGGGTGCTGAATATGATTTCAACTCTCGTCTCAAAGGAAACTTTGGGACGGGTTTTTATTTTCCCGAAGCTTCCCGAAATCTATCAATATTATTATTGAAAAAGGAGAAGACCAATGAGTGAAAACAACACTTTAAATCAGCTTTCCGAGGTCGCGGCGAGAATTAAAGGCACAAGAGAAATCATGGGATGGTCGCCGGCGAAAATGGCAAAAAAGACCGAGGTTGACGAGGAACAGTACCGCGCATACGAAAGCGGTGAACTTGACCTTCCGTTCACCTTTATTCACAAATGCGCCCTTGCGTTCGGCATTGAAATTACCGAGCTTCTTGAAGGACAGGGCGCCCACCTTTCCTCCTTCACGGTAACGAGAGCCGGCGAGGGAAGAGAAACGGCGAAAGAGGACGGCATTACGATTAAGAACCTCGCGCACGAATTCAAGCACAAGATTGCAGAGCCGTACTGGGTTAAGTATGAGTATTCAAAGGAATTACAGGATAAGCCGATTCACCTTACCAAGCACAGCGGCCAGGAATTCGACCTTGTAATCAAGGGTACGCTTAAAGTACAGGTAGGCTCAAACACCGCCGTACTTCACGAGGGCGACTCGATTTACTATAATTCTTCAACTCCTCACGGTATGATAGCCGTTGACGGCGAGGACTGCACCTTTATTGCAGTGGTTCTTCCCGGCAAGGAGACGAAAGAGGAAAAAATCAGGGAGAGCATCGTTTCAACCCGTCCCGACGAAAAACTTATCTGCGAGGAATTCATCGACACCGTTGAAAACGAAAAGGGCAAGCTTACCGACATCAAGTTCAAGAACACCGAAAGATTTAATTTCGGCTTTGACTGCGTTGACGCTATCGCGGACAAATACCCCGACAAGCTCGCTATGGTTCACCTTGACAAGAACAAGAAAGAAACAAGATTTACGTTTAAGAATATCAAGCAGGAATCCAACCGCGCGGCGAACTATTTTACCTCGCTCGGAATTAAAAAGGGAGACAGGGTAATGCTTATTTTAAAGAGGCGTTATCAGTTCTGGTTCTCAATGGTTGCGCTTCATAAAATCGGAGCGATTCCGATTCCCGCAACAAATCAGCTCAAGGCGCACGACCTCGTTTACCGCTTTAACGCGGCGGGCGTAAAGGCGATAGTATGTATGGAAGACGACGGAATTCCCGAGTCGGTTGAAGAGGCGCTCAGCGAATGCCCGACGGTTGAAACTAAGGTTATCGTCGGCAAGGAGCGCGAGGGCTGGCACAATTTTGACAGAGAGTATTCAATCTTCTCAACCCATTACAACAGAACCGCCGATACCCCCGCGGGCGACGAAACAATGGTTATGTTCTTCACTTCGGGAACTACGGGAAATCCGAAGATGGCGGCTCACTCCTATCTTTACGCGCTCGGCCATTTTGTAACCGCAAAATACTGGCACTGCTGCGAGAGGGACGGCCTTCATCTCACAATTTCCGACACGGGCTGGGGAAAATCCCTCTGGGGCAAGCTTTACGGACAGTGGCTGTGCGAGGGCGCAGTATTCGTATATGACTTCGACCGCTTCCACGCGGACGATTTGCTGCCGCTTTTCAAGCAGTACAATATCACGACGTTCTGCGCGCCGCCGACAATGCTCAGACTCTTCATTAAAGAGGATTTATCAAAATACGATTTATCGTCCGTTCACCATATGACGACGGCGGGCGAGGCGCTCAACCCAGAGGTATTCAGACGCTTCGAGGAAGCGACGGGGCTTTCGATTATGGAGGGCTTCGGCCAGACGGAAACGACGCTTATTATCGGCAACCTTTACGGCTCACGCACGAAGGTCGGCTCAATGGGCAAGCCGAATCCGCAGTTTGACATTGACCTTGTTGACGAAAACGGAAACAGCGTTGAAACCGGTGAGGTCGGCGAAATCGTCGTAAGGCTCGACAACGGCAAGCCCTGCGGACTCTTCAAGGAATACTACCGCGACGAGGAAAAGACAAACGAGGCGGTATATGACAATATGTATCATACGGGCGATACCGCGTGGCGCGACGAGGACGGATACTTCTGGTACGTCAGCCGTAAGGACGACGTTATCAAATCCTCGGGCTACCGTATCGGACCGTTCGAGATTGAAAGCGTTATTATGGAGCTTCCCTACGTGCTTGAATGCGGCGTATCGGCTGCCCCCGACGAAATCAGAGGGCAGGTAGTCAAGGCGAGCGTTGTACTCGTCAAGGGTACCGAGGGCACCGAGGAGCTTAAAAAGGAAATTCAGAATTACGTTAAAAAGAATACCGCGCCTTACAAGTATCCGAGAATAGTTGTATTCAGGGATGAGCTTCCAAAGACTATCAGCGGTAAGATTATGAGAAATCAGTTGTAAAATGAAAAGAATTACGCTTTTTGCAGGCCATTACGGCAGCGGAAAAACGAATATCGCGGTAAACTATGCGCTTAAAATGAAAGCACAAGGCTGTAACGTAAAAATAGCCGACCTTGACATAGTTAACCCGTATTTCAGGACGAAGGACTCCGCAAAGGAATTAGATAAGGCGGGCATAGAATTAATCTCGCCCGAATACGCTAATTCAAACGTGGATTTGCCCGCGCTTCCGCAGGAGCTGTACGGCCTCGTGCAAAATAAAGATTTTTATGCTATAATGGATATCGGCGGCGACGAAAGGGGCGCGCTCGCGCTCGGACGCTACCGCCCGTATATCCTTGAAGAAAACGACTTTGAAGCGGTGTTCGTTGCAAACTTCTACCGCCCGCTTACGAGAACTGCCGAAGAGGCAATCGAAGTAATGAAGGAAATTGAGGCGGCGGGAGGAATACCGTTTACGGCGATTGTAAACAACTCAAACCTCGGCGAAGAAACGACGGCTGAGGACGTGAGAAAAACCGAAAGCGAAATCAAAAAACTTTCCGAACTTACGGGGCTGCCCGTGCTGTTTACAAGCGTCAAAGAGGATATTGCAGGCGAATTTGAGGGCGAAAACATATTGCCCCTCGTCTTGCAGAAAAAACTGTAAATTATTAGGAAAAGGAGATATAATATGCCAAAGGTAACTTTTGACGAAGATTTATGCAAGGGCTGCGGACTCTGCGTTAACGCCTGCCCCAAGCAGATAATCGAGATTAAAAAAGACGTTATTAACAAGAAAGGACATTCTCCTGCCGGTATTACCGACCAGTCTAAGTGTATTGCGTGCGCTTTTTGCGCCACTATGTGCCCCGACTGCGTAATTACGGTTGAGAAATGAGGTGAACGAAATGGCTGAAAAGGTATTAATGAAAGGTAATGAGGCTATTGCCGAGGCTGCTATCAGAGCCGGCTGCCGTCATTACTTCGGTTATCCGATTACTCCCCAGACCGAGCTTGCCGCATATATGGCTAAGCGTATGCCGAAAATCGGCGGATGCTTCTTACAGGCGGAAAGCGAAATCGCCGCAATCAATATGGTTTACGGCGTATCAAGCACGGGTAAAAGAGTTATGACTTCTTCTTCAAGCCCCGGAGTTTCGCTCAAGCAGGAGGGTATATCATATATCGCGGGCGCCGATTTGCCTGCGCTTATCGTAAACGTACAGAGAGGCGGCCCCGGACTCGGCGGTATCCAGCCCTCTCAGTCGGACTATTTCCAGGCGACAAAGGGCGGCGGACACGGAGATTATCATCTTATCGTGCTTGCTCCCGCTTCGGTTCAGGAAATGGCTGACCTTACGGCAAAATGCTTTGAGCTCGGCGACAAGTACCGTATGCCGGCTATGCTTCTTGCCGACGGAACTATGGGCCAGATGATGGAGCCCGTACTCCTCCCCGAGGAGAGCGACGTCAAGGTTGAAAAGCCGTGGGCGCTCACGGGAACAAAAATGCAAAGAGAGCATAACATCGTAAACTCACTTTATCTTAAGCCCGAAGAACTTGAAAAGACTAACTTCGAGCGCTATGAGAGATATAAGGCGGTTGAAGAAAACGAGGTTATGTTTGAAGAATATATGATGGACGACGCCGAGGTTTGCGTTATGGCCTTCGGTATTGCCGCGAGAGTTTCCAAAAACGCGGTAGTAGAAGCGAGAAAGCAGGGCATCAAGGCAGGTCTTTTAAGACCGATTACGCTTTGGCCGTTCCCGAAAAAGGCAGTCGCAAAGGCAGCCGGGCACTGCAAGGCGTTCGTATCCGTTGAACTTTCAATGGGTCAGATGATTGAGGACATTCAGCTCGCAAGCGAGTGCAAGTGCCCCGTGCTTCTCTGTAACCGTGCAGGCGGTATGATTCCGTCGCCCGAGCAGGTTCTCGATTCTATTAAAAAAGCAGCAGGAGGTAATGAATAATGGTAGTATTTGAAAAACCGAAATCACTCGCTAATATACCCTTACATTATTGCCCCGGTTGTACTCACGGTATCGTTCACCGTCTTGTTGCAGAGGCAATTGACGAGCTCGGTATTGAGGGAAGAACGATAGGCGTTGCCCCCGTCGGCTGCGCTGTAATGGCATATGATTATTTTAACTGCGATATGATTGAAGCGGCGCACGGACGTGCTCCCGCAGTTGCTACGGGAATTAAAAGAGCCGACCCGAATAATATAGTATTTACCTATCAGGGCGACGGCGACCTCGCATCAATCGGTATGGCTGAAACCGTACACGCGGCTACAAGAAACGAAAACATTACAATTATCTTTATCAATAACGCAATCTACGGTATGACGGGCGGTCAGATGGCTCCGACCTCGCTCCCCGGACAGGTTACGCAGACCTCTCCTTACGGACGTGACGTTGCGACTGCGGGCTTCCCGATTAAGGTTAGCGAGCTTCTTGCAGCGCTTGACGGCCCCACGTACGTTCAGAGAGTTGCGGTAAACAACGTTAAAAACGTAAGAAACGCAAAGAAGGCAATCAAAAAGGCGTTTGAAAATCAGGTTGAGGGTAAGGGCTTCTCGCTTATCGAGGTTGTATCCTCCTGCCCGACTAACTGGGGTATGACTCCTCAGCAGGCGCTCGACTGGGTTGAGAGCGATATGATTCCTTATTATCCGCTCGGCGTTTACAAGGATAAGACAGCGAAGGAGGGCGAATAAAATGACGAGTAAAATTTTAATCGCCGGCTTCGGCGGACAGGGTATTCTCTTTGCGGGAAAGGTACTCGCTTATAAGGGACTCGTTGAGGAAAAGCAGCTCAGCTGGCTTCCCTCCTACGGCCCCGAAATGAGAGGCGGTACTGCAAACTGTAACGTCATTATCAGCGATGAGCCGGTCGGCTCACCTATCGTTGACGACCCCGACGTTCTTATCGTTATGAACCTTCCGTCGCTTGACAAGTATGAAAACGCGGCGAAGAAGGGCTCGAAGATTTTTGTCGATTCGACTCTTATCTCGCGTAAGGTTGAGAGAGACGACGTAGACGCGTATTATATCCCTGCTACAAAAATGGCTCAGGAGCTCGGAGTTCCGACTCTTGCTAATATGATTATGCTCGGAAAGGTTATAAAGGAGACGGGCGTCGTTTCCTTCGAAGGAATGGAAGACGCGCTCAAGAAGGTTGTTTCCGCAAGAAAAGCGAACCTCATCGACGTTAACCTCAAGGCTATCAAGGCGGGCTTTGATTATTAATAAATCATTTTACGGAGCGGAATTATTCCGCTCCGTTTTTCTTGACTTACAACTGTATTTAAGATATATTTAAGTTAAGGAGTGATATTTATGAAGCTTAATAAAGAGGAAATTTTAAGGTTTGTAAAGGATAATAACATAAAAACTATTCACCTTGCCTTTTGCGATATTTACGGAAAGGAAAAGAATATTGTAATTATGCCCGAGGAGCTTCGTGCGGTGTTTGATGACGGCGTTGTGTTCAACGCTTCCGAGATTAAGGATTTCGGCGAGGGTATATACAGAAATCTTCTTTTACATCCCGAGTATGAGACATTTTCGGATATGCCCTGGAGGCAGGACGACGACAGGGCGATAAGAATGTTCTGTGAAATGACGTATATTGACGGAGCTCCGTTTACAGACCGAGGCACAAAAAGCCTTCTTAAAAAAGCGCTTGAGGACGCGGACAGAGCGGGGTATGAATTCTTTTTCTCGTCGTCGCTTGAGTTCTATCTTTTCAAACGCGACGAGGACGGAAATCCGACCAAAGAGCCTTACGACCACGCGGGGATGTACGATATACCGCCGAGGGACAAGTGCGAAAGAATAAGACGTAACATCTGTCTTGCGCTCGCGAAAATGGACGTGTTCCCGAATAATACTTACCACGAGAGAGGTCCCGCGCAGAATAAGATTAAGTTTAATTATAACGACCCGCTTACGGCGGCGAATAACGTTACTACCCTGAAGTCAATAATTAAAAACGAAGCTGCGAACCAGGGACTTTACGCGGACTTTTCGCCGAAGCCTATTGCCGATATGCCGGGTAACGGCTTTCATATCGGCGTTTCGGTAAGGTCAACCGTAGGCGGGGATAATAATTCTGCTTACGCCGTTGCTGGAATGCTTCACAGAGTCCGCGAGATGACGGCGTTCCTCAATCCTAAGGAGGAGTCGTATAAGCGTCTCGGAAAAGCGGGTGCGCCGATTTACGTATCATGGACGAGTGAAAACAGGGAGCACCTTATAAGAGTTCCCGAAACCGTAGGTAATTATAAGCTTGCCGAGGTTCGCTCCTGCGACTCTATGGTAAATCCCTATCTTGCGTTCGCGCTTCTTATTTACTCGTCGCTTGACGGAATTAAGAATAAGATGGAAGCGCCGCCGGTATCGAACTTTGATTTTGAAACGGCTGACGCGGCGACGCTTGCGCAGTATGAAAAGCTTCCCGCAAACTTTGAAGAGGCGCGCGAGGTTGCAAGAAACAGCGAGTTCATAAGAGAGCATCTTTCAGAAGACCTGATAAAAATGTATCTTAAATTATAAAAGAAAAAAGCGTTACGGAGTCCGTAACGCTTTTATTTTTTATGCTGTTTCGATATCGTCTGCTTTCTGGAGGCCGAGTTTTTTAACGGCGTCCTCACGCATCTGATACTTTAAGATTTTACCTGCCGCGTTCATCGGGAAGGCGTCTACAAAATCAACGTAGTGGGGGACCTTATGCCTTGCCATGCTTGCGCCGTCAAAGTCTTTCATCTCCTGCTCGGTCATCGTTTC
>CAJOER010000018.1 GCA_905233805.1 uncultured Eubacterium sp.
GTCTTGCCTCGCCGAGCGCAATGCACTTTTGATGCGTTAGTGTCAAAAGTGCCATTGCGTTACTCTTGGCAAGAGTAACAGAACCGAGAAAACAAAAATACTATTGGAGGAATCGTTTATGGGAACACACAAAGTAAAGATACATCTTTCGAATGAGCAGTATGAGCTGTACTGTAAAGTGCGCAAGGAATATATTGAATTGCTTGACGGAATGACAGAGGAGGAACGCAAGCGCTGGTTTACCAAGCTACTCTTCAGAAAGGCGATAAACTTTGAAAAAGAAATTGACGGTACCATTTATTGCGTTACCACACATTTTAACAGTCAAGCAAAAACTTCTGTCTTTGACCGAATAGAACGATTAATCGAACAGACGGAAAAATAAATTAAATATCACGCTTTAAAGTGTTGAATTTGCAGCTTGGATATGTTATGATAATTGTAACCTACAATCAAACATATTCGGCTGTAGAAAGGAGTACTATGACAAAACAAACAGACCGAATAACAGCCCTGTACTGCCGTCTTTCAAGAGATGATGAATTAGATGGTGTGTCTGGGTCAATCAAAAATCAACAGGATATATTAGAGAAATACGCTAAAGAAAATGGCTTCACTAATTGCAGAGTGTTCATTGATGACGGCTACACTGGCACCAACTTCAACCGCCCAGCCTTTATGGAAATCATGGAACTTGCAGAGCAAGGAAAGGTTGAAACCTTAAT
This sequence comes from uncultured Eubacterium sp., assembly GCA_905233805.1. Classification (GTDB taxonomy): domain Bacteria; phylum Bacillota; class Clostridia; order Oscillospirales; family Acutalibacteraceae; genus Eubacterium_R. The sequence continues at coordinate 726 of CAJOER010000018.1, forward strand.
CGTAAAAGACCATTCCCGTTTAGGCAGAAACCGTTTGCTTGTCGGACAGATGCTTGAAGAAACATTTGACGAGCTTGGAGTTCGGTATATTGCTATTATGGATAACATTGATACGGCAAAGGGGCTCGATGATACCGTTGCCTTCAAGGATTTATTCAATGAATGGCACGCAAAGAACACCAGCGAAAAGGTACGCAATGTTTTCAGGAACAAAGGTAATTCAGGAAAGCCCTTAACCACTAATCCGCCATTCGGTTATATGAAAAATCCAGATAATCCTAACGAGTGGATAGTGGACGAGCCTGCGGCAGAGGTAGTAAAGCGAATATTCAAAATGTGTATTCAGGGACTTGGTCCTTCGCAGATTGCTAAAAGGTTAAGAGCCGATAAGGTTATGACACCTACAGAATATTGGAGCAGCATTGGCAGGAACTGCGGCAAGTTACCGGAGAAACCTTTTAACTGGTCGCCTGACGCTGTATCCTATCTGTTATCCAAACAGGAATACATTGGCGATACTGTGAACTTCAAAACAAAACGTAAATCCTTTAAGAACAAAAAGAGCGTTGAAAATCCAAAGAGTGAATGGAAAATCTTTAAGAACACTCACCCTGCGATTATCAGCGAAGAAGATTTCTTCCTTGTTCAAGAATTACGCAAGAACAGAAGAAGGCAAAACCGAACAGGAATTGTCAGTATGTTTTCGGGTAAAATGTTTTGTGCTGACTGCGGTGCTAAAATGTACTACAGCTCATACAACAACTATAAAAAAGAAAACGCTAATTTTTTCTGTTCCGGTTATGCTAAAGATTCCGAAGCCTGCACAATGCACTATATTCGTGAAAAGGTTATATACAGCCTTGTTCTTGAAGATATGCGGCGAGTATTTGACCTCGTAACCTATCGTGAAAAGGAATTCGCTAAAATGAAAATCAATGACAGCGAAGAAAACAGGAAAAAGGAGCTTGCTGCTAAACGCAGGCAACTTGACAAATCCAAAAAGCGTATTTCTGAAATTGATAATCTTATCCTGAAACTTTATGAGGATAATGCAAGCGGTAAGATAACCGATGAACGATATGCTGCTATGGCAAACTCGTTTGAAACTGAGCAATCTGAGTTGAAAGAACAATTGCCTATTCTTGAGAAAGAAGTTACTACCGAAAAGGATAAACTGCAAAGCGTTCAAAAATTCATTGAGCGTGTTAAACGCATAACACGCCCAAGAAAGTTAACGCCGGAACTTGTAAATGAATTCATTGACAAGATAACTGTATCGCAGGCATACTATGTTGACGGCAAGCGTTATCAAAACATTGAAATTTATTACAACGATGTCGGCGTAATTAAAACAACCGTAGATGACCTTGAGCGTAATTATCAAAAAGGCAACCTGCTCGGCTCAGAGCTTATCCAAGAAACCGCATAAAAAGAAAAACAGCATAACCGTAGTTATGCCATTAATCTTAATTCAAGGACGCCCTTGGGGTACTCCCTATTTATGTAGGAGACCCCAAAGGGCGTTTTTTATTTGGCGGAGAGCAAGGGATTCGAACCCTCGGTAAGGCTGTAACCCTACACACGATTTCCAATCGTGCTCCTTCGGCCAGCTCGGACAACTCTCCAAAACACTATGCTATTATACATTATCGTCTTTTAAATTGCAAGTGTTAAAAAACTTTTTATCAAGGATATAAATTCCTACAATGGTAACGGTAAATCCGATTGTTCCGCCCATGGTTACGTCGCTTAAATAATGAGCGCCGACTACGAGCCTTGTAAATGCTACCATGCCCGTATAAACAAGAGGAATAAAGAAGCAGAGTTTCTTTCTTTTATCCCACTTTTTTGAAACGAAGGGGAAGAGCATCATAAGATAGCTCATTGAAGCGCCTCCCGTGTGGCCCGACGGGAAGGAACGGCTGCCCGTTATTCCGTTAATCTTATACCAGGGCGTAAAGGCTTCGTACGAGCCGAGCTGTAAAAGTTCCCTGAAACGGACTCTGCCCCAGAGGGACTTCATAACTTCAACGAATCCGAGGTGAACGAACATAATTATTATTCCCGCGAAGGAAAGAATAATAAACGCTTTTTTCAAATCCTCTTCAACTGCTATGAACTGACCTATGTAAAGTACGATTAAGCCGATGAAAAGTCCCATTCCCCAGCCGAACCACCAGTTCGGATTATCGGGAAAGAAGTAGTAGGAAATATGGTATCCCGCATATGCGGAACCGCCGAGGCTGACTATAAATCCTAAAATTTTCAGCGGAGTTTTGTCGCAGAGATAGAATATCAGCGTTCCCGCAATCGGGCAGACAAGCCTTGCCGGCATTTCGCCCATACCCTCTATAAAAAGGCAAAACGGATTTTTGGGGTCGTTGAGAAAAATGTCGAGCTTTAAGTCTACAAAGAGCGCGGTTATCATACACGCCGCGAAAATAATGTAGTAAATAATTATGTTTGATGAGTATTTTTTAATCAACGGCATCATTCCTTTATGTTTTATAACTCAATTATACAATATCGGTCAATAAATATCAATAATCTTGATTTATATATTATATTATGATATAATATTTCAGATATATTTTTGGTTTCGGAGCGTTTTTTATGTCGGTATGCAGTATCAAACTTGACAGAGTTGCAACAAAAGGCGGCAAGCTGTTTTTAAGCGGCTCGTTAATGTGCGACTCACTTGGTGAACATATACCGAGATTGAAAGCGGTCTTTTCCTGTGAAGGGAGAACGAGGCGAATCCCGATTCCCGTGCTTGAAGAGGGCGAGGGATATATTGAGTTCAGCCACGTATATCTTCTTGATAAGCTGTTTTTTAACTATAAAAACAAAAGCGACGTCAAGGTAAGTTTCGAACTTTGGCTCGGGGACGAAAACGTAGAGGTTGAAAGCGTAACGGCTGAAACCGCGCTCCCGAAGGGTATTACCGCCGACGGCTGCTCGCTTATCGTGTCGGAAAAAATCGCAAAGAAAAAAACGTATATAAATATATTTGAACTCGATTTGCGTTCCGCGGTAAAAAGAGTGGTTTATACGCCTATGGTATGGGCGCTCGGAGTGTATTTCGGTATTTATAAAAAGCTTCACCCCGTTAAGAAAAACCGCGTAACCTTTATGAGCGGACGGCGTACCGAACTCGGCGGAAATATGGAGTTCGTCTGGAACGAGCTTAAAGACGAAAAAGACATTGAACTCAAAACAATGTTCTTCGCTCAGACGAGTATGATGAAAATGGTAAAGGTTTTGAGAAAATTCCTTTATCTTTATGCAACGTCAAGAGTAATTGTTGTTGACGATTTCTTCCGTCTGCTTAACACGTTCAAGCGTCAGGAAGACACCCGTATTTTCCAGCTTTGGCATGCCTGCGGCGCGTTTAAAACCTTCGGTTATACAAGACTCGGAAAACCGGGCGGACCTCATCAGTTTGATAAAAACCACCGTATGTATGACTATGCAATAGTCAGCTCGCAGGAGATAGCAAGGCACTATGCCGAGGGCTTCGGCATAAGCGACACCGCCGTTATTCCTACGGGTATCCCGAGGACGGATATATTTTTCGACAGCGATTATCAGAAGCGTATTAGGTCGGAACTCTGTGAAAAGTATCCGGTAATAAAGGATAAAAAGGTTCTGCTTTTTGCTCCGACCTTCCGCGGCAACGGTCAGGTTACGGCGTATTACGATATAGAAAAGCTGAATATTAACGAGCTGAAAGAAACGCTCGGCGACGAGTGGGTAATAATTGTAAAGCTTCACCCGTTCTGCCGTGAAAGGTTTATTGTTGCGGAGGAGTATGAGGATACAATAATTGACCTGTCCGACGTTGACGAGCTTAACGATTTGCTCTTTGTTACGGATTTACTCGTTACGGATTATTCAAGCTGTGTATTTGAGGCGTCTCTTCTGAATATACCTATGGTCTTTTATGTGTTTGATTTGGAAGAATACGTCAGGGACAGGGACTTTTATTACGAATTTGAAAGTTTTGCTCCCGGAAAGATAGTTGAAACTCAAAATCAGCTTCTGGAATGTATTAAGACGGGCGATTTTGAACAATATAAAATTACAGACTTTAAAAACAAGTTTTTTGACAATACGGACGGAAAATCGTCAGAGCGTGTTGCTCAGAAAATTATAGATGTTGTAAGAGGTGAAGTATGAGCGATAAGCATTATCACAATTATTACAGGGAATACAGAGGCGAGGTTACGACCGAAGATGTTTCCGCCGCTTTTATGGTCAAAAAGGGAATTCTTGAAAGTTATCAGAAACTCACCAAGGCCATAAACAGACATATTAAGCGTGCGGGAAACAAGCGTTTTACAAAAAAACTTCTCGACAAACGCATACCCAAGGTGTATAAGGCCGCGGCCAAGGAACCTGTTGACGAGAAAAAGATTGTATTTGTTGAGATAAGACATCCCGGCATTACCAACAGCTTTGAGGTAATGTTTGATGAGCTTATAAATAATTACGATTATAACCTTCACTCGCATTTTCTTCTTAACAGCAATACTATCCGTGCGGATTATGCAAAGAGAGTATTAAACGCCGTTGAGGATATCGCTACGGCAAAATACGTATTTTTAAACGAGGGTTCCAACGCTATTTCCGCAATTCCGATAAGAACCGAAACAAAGGTTATTCAGCTCTGGCACGGCTGCGGAGCGTTCAAGCGCTTCGGCTTTTCAACCGCCGACCTTATTTTCGGCGCGTCCAGAAAAGAACAGCTTAAACACCCGTTTAATAAAAACTATTCGCTCGTTACAGTCAGTTCACCCGAGGTTGTGTGGGCTTACAAAGAGGCTATGAACCTTCCCGAGGAAAGCGAAATAGTTCAACCCACCGGCTCGTCAAGAACGGATATATTCTTTAAAGAAGACTATAAACAAAAGGCGTATGACAATGTCTATACACTAATTCCTCAGGCAAAGGGCAAGAAGATTATTCTTTATGCTCCGACTTTCAGAGGAAGGGTTGCGAGAGCAAAGACGCCCAACCGCCTTAATATAGATATGTTTTATGAGGCTTTCAAAGACGATTACGTTCTTCTTTTCAAGCATCATCCGATTGTTAAAAAACGCCCGAAAATTGCGGAAAAATTCCAGGATTTTGCATTTGACGTAACGGATACGCTTTCTATCGAGGATTTAATCTTCACTTCGGATTTCTGTATATCGGACTATTCTTCGCTTGTTTTCGAGTACAGTATTTTTGAAAAACCGCTCATATTCTTTGCGTATGACCTTGACAGCTATTTTGACTGGCGCGGATTCTATTATGACTATAATGAACTTGCCCCGGGTCCGATATGCAAGACGAATTTTGAGATGATAGACTATATCAAAAATATCGATACCCGCTTTGATAAGAAAGCCGTTCAGGACTTCAAGTATAAGTTTATGCGTTCCTGCGACGGTAACGCAACGCAGAGAATTCTTGACAGAATGTTTGACGACCTTGAAGCGCACAGAATTCCGTGTGAAAATTTTGAGCACTATTCCGACGTTCCGAAAGTTCAGTCAAGCTCTATGCCTTATCACAGAATGCTTAAACTTATTAAGCAGGAAAAGGAATACGCTCAGGAAATCTATGCCCAGGCCGTTAATAAGCCGATTGATAAGGGAAGTATCGTCGCGTTTGACATTCAGTCGGGCGAGGTTGAATATGTAATTGAAAACGCTCATAATTCGCGTATTTCAATTGTTAAAATCGGCGATAATTTCGATGAAGTAATTAAGAGAATAGCAGCGGCTAATTATATTCTTATCGACCAGGTTAACCCGCTGATTGACAGCCTTGATATAAGAGAAGAAACCAAGGTAGTTCTTATGCCGTCCGAAGCATTCCCGCTCAACGCGTTCGGTAAAGTGACGAGGGAATACCGTTCGGGATTAAAGCGTGAACAGTATGAACTTGCGCCGCTTTATTCAAGCGTTGACGCTGTCGTCTGTCCTTCGGATACAACGGCTGAGCTTTATAAAAAGGCCGTCGGCGAAGACGTTGAAACGATTGTTATCGGTAACGTTAAAAGCGATATTTTATTTAAAAATGCGCTTAAAGGCGAATTGCTCACAAGACTTTATGAAGCTTGTCCCCAGATTGAGGGTAAGAAGATTATCGGCTATTTCAGCAAGGACCACGATAAAATGTTTAAAGACTCAATGATTTATGAGTATCTTTCAAGAGATTACGCGTTCCTTGAATATTACGACAGCATTGACCTTAAACTTTTTGATGAGGAAAGACTTGCCGATAACTATGCTAAAGACTGTATAATAGACGTAAGCCTTCTTTTCAATAAATATGAGCTTATGGCTATTTCGGATGTTATTGTAGGCGGCTTTGAGTCGTGCGTTTATTCGGCTATGCTTACGGAAAAACCGGTCATCATTTATTGCAGCGACCCGGTTCCGACAATTCTTAAGACCGAAACCTTTATTGATATAAGGGAAAACAGCCCGACTCCGATTTGCAGCGATATCGACGACGTTATCACAATTATCAGAAATATTGATAAATACAATTACACAAAGTATGACGAGCTTAAAGAAAAATACCTTGAAAAATGCGACGGTAAGAGCTTTAAGAGACTTGTTAATACACTTAGGTAAACATAAATACAAAACAGCTGAAAAGCTTTTATGCTTTTCAGCTGTTTAAAATTTTGCTTAGAACATTGTGTCAGTAATGTAATTATATATCTCTTCTTCACAGTTGCCCATTGGAAGATAGAACTTTTCCATACGGTTTTTATATTTTTCTTCAGGTTGGAAGTCATTATTAGCAATATTGATAATGTCATTAATTGCATCTTCAACTTCTGTTGAAAGAGGTCCGAAAGCCTCGTCGAAAGGTAAGTCGAGGTCTCTGTACAGATTCATACCTGATTTGAATTGCATATAGTCGGGTACAAAATACATTATCGGTCTGTTTAGATACGCAAAATCAAATACAAACGAAGAAAAGTCCGTAATGAAAAGATTATAATCTTCAAGGTTTATATCATCCATTACTATATTAATTCTGTCACACTCAGTTTTAAATAAAGACGATACGATATTCTTAATAATCGGGTGCATTTTTATATCAAGAACAACATCTTTTTCCTCAAGCATTTTCTGAAGCTCTTTACTGTTGATAAATGCGTAGAATTTTTTATAATAATCACTCGCTTTAAAACTGGTTATATTAATGTTATATTCATTATCAGAATCGGATGTAGTAAGATAACTCCGCCAGGACGGTGCCAAAAGAATCCGTCCTTTTGGCTGCGAAAGGCAATTGATTCTGCTGTATCTCGGCATACCGCATTTTATCAACTGGTCATCTTTATAGTGATACTTTTCCGTAAGATTCTTGATTTCAAAATACGAAGAAACTACTATCTTATCGCATGCTGCTCTTTCGGCAGAATACTTCCTCACATAAGAAGCGTGAAGAATACCATGTTGCATATATATAACTCTAAAATGGCATATATCCATAAACCGGATTTCTTCGTTCTCTGTAATGAAAGGTGAAATAGCCTTTCTTCCGAAGAAAGAAGATATTATCAATTCGCTTGCCAAATAGAGAAGTTGATGCTTATAAGAACCAAATTCGATTAAGTATTCTTTCTGTTCTTCATTGAACAGATGTTCTATCTCTTCATACGGCTTCGTATAAACATAGTAACGCTCTACGTTATCGTCTTTTGAAAAATCGTTACGAAACTGATAATAAGCATTATCTTTTAATACTGTGTTTAAATCAGAGTATAGCCATACTCGGTGGTTTGCACGGTAATCAATGGCATTTGCTTTTAACTCTTTGATTAGCAGTTCGTCATTTCCGTATTCAATTTTTCCCTTTTCAAACTCATATAATTCCTCTCTGCTTTTCTTTTCGAACAGAATACTGTCGTTAAAATACGTGATAAAATAATTACCCTTACAGTATTTATATCTGCGTTTTTTGTGCTGAAAAACAGAGGTTGCGACAAAAGTCATATGAACGTCCATTTCATATGAGTCAATAACTGTTTTAAAAGAGAGTTTATTTACGGCTTCGGGGTCTATATCATATGTGAATCCGTATAATTTATTAGTCATCATGTTCGTTTGAACAAAACTGAAACACGAACGATAAACGGGTATTATTTCTTTCTTTTCACCATTTTCAACAGCATAAATCTGCGGCAAATCGTCAATATAATCATAAACTGACGATTCCGTTGTAGCCCAAATTCTGAACTTGCCGTCATCAAGCTCCGAAATCTTTAATAGTTTAATGTTAAACATTTTATTATGAATAATAGTCTTTCCTTCAGCGACTATGTCTATTCCGTCGCTGCTAACATAGTGTTGCGGAAATACGTTAGGCTTTAACGACAGCCAAAAGCGAATATGCTCTTTACTTATAGATGGATTTTTAGTAATAATCTCTACGTCAACTCTGGAAAGAAGGTTCTTTATACGATTAATGGCATTTTCAAATTCTTTTCCCTCATAGTGAAAAGGGAAAAGAATTTTACTTGTCAGTTTCCAACGCAAATCATGAAAGAACATAGCCTGATAGTATAAAGGAACTCTATCCTTATACTTTGAAAACAGGCTTTCAAAATACTTCATTGAAGGCTCAAATAGATAATAAGCGTGAAATTTTGATGAAACGGCAGAGGTTTCGTTATCACGGTTGTACAAATAACAAGCTTGTGCGCAGTAACCGATTTTTAATTTTTCTTCTAAAACTCTATTAATATACTCTTGGTCTTCTTGGTTTTTCATTTCTTCGTTAAAATAGAAGTTGTTTTCGCCAAGATTTTTAACACATATATTCATAGTCGTTTGAACAATATATGGGTATTTTTCCAAGTCATAAACAGCAGTGTGAGTTAGTATTTTTTTATATCTATTGTGATATGAAACAGGTCTTCCGTTCTTATATGGCTGAATAAAATATGTAACGAGGTCGGTCTTTTTATAGACTTTTTCAAAATATGAATATATACTTTCAATGCTGCTTGGAGAAAGCTGGTCGTCAGAATCTAGGAACATTATATACTTTCCCTGTGCATTTTTTATTCCGAAATTACGTGTTTTCGAAACGCCGGAGTTTGTTTGCTCAAAATACTTGAAATATGGGTATTCAGAACTATATTTCTCGCATATAGCTCCGCTGGAATCGGTTGAACCGTCATTTATAAGTAAAACCTCTATACTATCCTTGTCAATTGTTTGACTGATTAAAGATTTCAAACAATCTTCAAGATATTGCTGTGTGTTATATACAGGTATTATAACGCTGACTTTATACTTGTAATCCATGTTTTTCCTCTTTATAGTATTCCTATGTGTTTTCCGATTATTATTTTAATACGCAATCGTTTAATGAATGATTTTTCAGCAGACAATTGGACAAGCTGAGGTACAATAAATTCATTTATTGCAAATTCATAAAGGAATGTGGAATCATCGCTTTTACCATTCTTAAGTGTCTTTAGAATCTTCCCCAGAGCTTTTCTATTATCGTAAAATGTTGTGTAGTTTATCGGCCTTATACCTTTTAGTTTTTCAGTATAAAATAATACCTTGTTAGATACGTTTATAGTTTCGGCAATAGAATAACAAGACAACAGATAGAGCAGTTGGTCTGTATAGCTTAAATTATCCATCTTGAAAGCACTCGATTTTATTAACTTAGCCTTTATTGCATTGTTCCAGATACGAGCGCCGTTCTTTACATAATTGCTGATAGTTAATTCTTTATTGAGTGAGAATACCGGTGCGAATTTTAAGCCTTTTAGTTTTGAAATATTAAAAATAGCAACATCACTGTTAGAGTAAATTATAGATTGTACCGTATTCGGAGCCACTATTTCATTGTTGTTTACAACTATAACGTAATCATTATCGTCAATAAGTTTAATCTCTTTAAAGAGTGCTTTGCAAAAGTTCTTCTTATCTTTAATGAAGACGATTTTTGAATCGTTAGAGTAATTCTTTCTTATCGTTTTATTATTTGTAATAGTAACAATTTCATAATTACAGTTTGTCTGTCTTATTATACTAGATAAGACTCTGACATACTTATTGTGATTGCCTATTGCTCTTATAATAAATACGATTTTAACATCACTTTTCAGCATTTTATTTCCCTTGCCTAGTAATTATTCTCTATATATTATAATATAAGTGTACAAAACAGTCAATAATTTTCCATTAATTTTGCAAGTATATTTGACTAAATATGACAAAAGTATTATAATGGAAAAAACAATATAATCATTTGATTAATTAAGGAGAAATTTTTATGGTTTACGGTGTAATTTTAGCAGGCGGAATCGGTTCGCGTATGGGCGGCGATAAGCCGAAACAGTATCTTAACGTTAAGGACAAGCCGATTATCGTTTATACTATTGAAAAGTTTTTCTCAACTCCCGAGTTTGAGAAGGTTATCGTTCTCTGCCCGAAGCAGTGGGTTGAGCATACCAAAAACCTTATCGAAAAGCATATTGCCCCCGCAGCCGGCAAGGTTGCCGTTATCGAGGGCGGCGATACGAGAAACGAAACTATTATGAACGCAATTAAATTCATTGAAAACGAAGGTAATCTCAAAGACGATACCGTAATCGTTACTCATGACAGCGTACGTCCTTTCGTTACTCACAGAATTATTGAGGAAAATATTGCAGCTGCTAAGAAATACGGCGCATGCGATACGGTTATCCCCGCAACGGATACTATCGTTGAATCGCTTGACAATACAGTTATCAGCGATATTCCCGACAGGTCAAAAATGTATCAGGGCCAGACTCCTCAGTCGTTTAATGCCCGCAAGTTAAAGGATATGTATAACGCTCTTACCGATGAGGAAAAAGCAATCCTTACCGACGCTGCAAAGATTTTCGTTATGAAGGGCGAAAAGGTCGCGCTTGTTCAGGGTGAAGATTTTAATATGAAGATTACCTATCCTTATGACCTTCGTGTAGCAAAGTCACTTTTGGAGGAAGAAACAGATGATTAATACAGTTTACCGATTAGTTGCTCCCAGACGCTT
>CAJOER010000019.1 GCA_905233805.1 uncultured Eubacterium sp.
CGTGGGATAGAACACGAGGGCAACCGTTGCGAGGCCCTTTGCGATTTTCGCAAGCTCGGGGCGCACGCCGAGGTGGGCGCAAATCATAGTCGGAACCGAAAGGAAAACGAGGAGGGTTACAACCATCCAGATTCTTCCGTATGTATGAGTGCGGTCAATGTATTTATTTCCCATAGCTTAACCCCTCCATTCCATAAATGCAACGCCGTGAGGCAGTACCTGCGCCAGAACGGCAACGAGCACCATTGCGCCTATCATTGAAAGCGGCATGGCGAAGCTTTCGAGCCATTTCATCTTCGGAAGCGCAGCGACCTTCGAGAGAATAAGCATAAGAATAATCGAAAATACAAGAGCGGAAATTGACAGCACGCCTGCGCCGTCGCCCGTAATGTCGGGGTCGCCCTTTCCGGCGATTGCTCTTGCAACGAAGGCGGCGATAAGGCCGATGAACGCGGCGGCGCTCATAACGTCAGCCCACGCCTTGTTTCCCGAAACGGCTTTGCCTACGCGGTTTTGCACCTTTTTAATCATAATCGGGGTGAGAATGAGCGGCATCATTGAACCGAGAGTCATTACCCACGCGATAGTTCCGAATACGGTCGGGTCCTTTATCTCCTGCGAAATACCGCCGGCAAGACCGTAAGCCTCGATAGCGTTGGTCGCTGCGGTTACCTCATAGGAAATGTTGCCGATAACCGAGAGCCTAATCCACGGGAGGACGTAGCCGAGCGCGGAGGCGAGGGTTAAAACGGTTGCAACAATTCCTATTGCGGGCGCTATCGTAAAGAGCGCCGAGGACATAACCGTATTTTTAATAGTTGAATTTTCTATACCGAGTTCTTTGGCTCTTTTTACCGCTCTTACGAGGAAGAATACCGCCTGCGCGATAACGAAGGCGACGACGCAAAGAGCCAGAACGGTCATAAATATATCGTCTTTAAAGTTCATAAATGTTATTCCTGTTCCTCACCGTCGTTTGCAAACGGATTTAACGCACCGTCGGAATCAGCGCCCCATTCGGTTTTAAGTTCAACGGACTCTTTCTCCTGAACGGGAGAGTACTTATCCTGATAATAGTTTTCGCCGTGGTATTCAACGCTTCCGTCGGGCTTGGTGTTGATAACCGTGCAGCCGCGCTGAAGGCCGAATTTATAGATGCCCGAATAAGCGAGGTAGTCAACCGAATATCCGTAGGTGAGCTTTAAGCCCTTGTAATCGAGCGAGATATTGTTAACGTGGTCGTGGCCGAAGAATACGCCCTGGGTTGACTTGCTTTCAAGGAAGGCGTCAATAAGGCCGTTGTTCTTTGCGCTTGAGTAAACGACAACGTCGCCCGGCTCGTTTGCTTTACCGTAGATATATTTAACGTTTTCGGTGTCCTTGAAGCCCGCGTCTCTGTATTCATAATAAGCGTCGCGCATTTCAAGCGGCGGAATATGGAAGAACGCAAGCGACTTCGGAGTTTCGCCCTTGTTTTCGGCAGTGAGCTTTTCAAGAGATTTCTTATACCATTCAATCTGGTTTTTATGAATTGCGTCATATTTCCACATAATGCCGAAATAGTCGTTATCGGTATAAGAGTGAGAGTCAAACATAAAGAGACTCTGGGTAATCTTGCCCGCGGAAGTCTTTACGTTGATTATATAGTTGCCGACGCCGTCAACAGCCTCGTCGCCCATTGAGAACAGGCAGTGAGGATATTTTTCCTTATCGGAATAGAGCTTGCCTATATCCTCTCTTGAGAAATAGGAATAAGCCTCGGTATCGTGGTTACCGAAAACAACGCACCAGTAAACGCCGAGATTTTCCATAAGTTCGGCAAAGGTTACCGCGCCGGGCTTGTTGTTGAAGGTGCCCGACTGGAAGGGAACGGGATATGCAACGTCGCCCGTAACTACTACGAGGTCGGGCTTTTCGGCAGTAACCATAGCGGCAACGGCGTTGAGCGCCATTGTATCCTTTTTGCCGCTCATAAAGCCCGAACCGATATGAACGTCGGTAAGCTGAATGATTTTAAAATCCCTGTCGGCAGTGAAGGTATAGTTACCGTCAGCGTCCGCTTCGGGGACGAGCTGAGATTCGTAGCTTACCGTCTTAACCTTGTCAACAAAGCTTCGTTCGCTTTTTACGATAACGGCGTTAACTACCGCAAACGCAGCGGCGATAAGCGCGATAACGAGAAGGATAATAAGCAGGATTTTGCCCGCCTTTTTAGCCTTTTCCTTAGGGGTTTTCTTAATCTTTTCTTTTTTTGCCATAAAATTCACTCCTATCACTAATTGTTTATAAGAAATTTTGTTTCACTGACTATGTTTTTAATTGCCGAAACGGTGATTGCGCTTCCGGTAATTATTGCAAAAAGACCGTCGACGGCGTAATTGATTTTCGTTACGAGAACGAGGGACATTACCGCCGAAAGGGTGATAAAGCAATCCAGAAACGAATCGAGGACAAGCGCTTTAAGCACCGTGGACGGTGCCTTTTTATCAAACACCTTATACATAATTCCCATGAGCAGTTTTACTAAAACCGTTGCGGAAATTACGGCGAGGTAAAGCGCGGAATACTGAACGGGGACGGGGTACATCATACGTTCAAGCCCGTTATATACGAAATATATTCCCGTTGCGGCAATCAGCAGGCTTATTACAAAGGTGCAAAGACTCTGCGCCCTGTCGGACTGTTTTTCGCCGAGGCGCTTTATCATAACGAAGCCGAAGATTGCCACCGCGCAGGCGAAGGTATCGCCCAGATTATTTACGGCGTCGCAGTAAACGGTAAGTGAAGCCGAGCTGACGCCTATGTAAAGTTTTGTAAGAAATAAAATGAAATTAAGCAGCAGCCCCGTAAGAGCTGCGCTCAGTCTGACATTTTTCAAACGGTCACCGTCTTTTTGTTTTTTTACATTATAGCACAAACGGTATATTTTTGACAATAATAAAAATAATAATACTGAAATATATTTTTTAGGTGAGACAATGGACGCAGCAGAAGTAGTATTACTGGTAATAAACCTTGCGCTTTTACTCGCGGTTCTTGCGCAGACGAGAACGAAAAGAGCGAAAAAGACGGTGCTTATGAGGGACGGCGAGATTATTAGCGGGGCGCTTGAAAAAGCGGGGCTGAGCATAGAGGAGCTGTTTTCCGCGGCGAGGGAAAAAGGAATATTCAACCTCGGCGATATTGATACAGCGGTGCTTGAAGAGAGCGGAAAAATCAGCTTTTTGATGAAGCCGATGAACCGTCAGCTTACGCCGAAGGATTTCAACTTTGCGCCCGTGCGCGACGGAATTCCCGCTGTGATAGTAAAAAACGGCAGGTTCCTTGAAGAAGAGCTTGAAAAGACGGAAATCGGCAAAAAAGAGGTAATGACGGTTCTTCTCTCCCGCGGAAGACGGCTTGAAAACATACTTCTTGCGACGGTGACCGAATCGGGCAGAATCGACGTTTTTGAAAAGGACGGCATTGACAACGCGGAGTAATTAATCTATAATACACTTGCAAAAACCGTTCATATGAACGCAGCAGACATATGAGGTGTATTATGGATATTACCGAGATTAATGAAATAGCCGATTTGTTCAAGGCGTTTGCGGACTCGACGAGGGTGAAAATACTTCTCTCGCTATTTGACGGGGAGAGGAGCGTCGGCGATATTGTAAACGAGGTCGGCGCAACGCAGACCGCGGTTTCCCACCAGCTGAGGGCGCTTAAAAACTCGCACCTCGTCAAGGGCAGACGCGAGGGAAAGAATATATTTTACTCGCTTGACGACGAGCACGTTAAGATTATAATTAACAGCGCAATCGAGCACGTGGAGGAATAGCGATGCAAAAGCTTTTTATTGACTACACTCCCGAAGACGAGGTCGTGCTCGAGGGCGAGCAGGCGCGGCATATTGCAAAATCGCTCAGGATGAAAACGGGCGAAATGCTCACCGTGACCGACGGAAAGGGCGAGGACTTCGGATGTCGGATTGAGGAGATTACAAAAGATACCGTGCGGCTTAAAGTCTGCTACAAGCAGGCGTCTGACAGCGAGCCGACCTGCAGGGTTACCGTTTATCAGGGCGTGCCCAAGGGGAGCAAGTTTGAGGACGTCGTTCAGAAATGCACCGAGCTCGGCGCGGCAAAATTCGTCCCGACGCTTACTAAAAGGTGCATAAGCCGTCCCGACGAAAAAAGCGCGAAGAAAAAGAGCGAAAGATACCGCAAGATTGCGCTTGAAGCCGCTCAGCAAAGCGGAAGGGGCGTTGTGCCCGAGGTCGGCGAAATGGTAAGCCTGAAGCAGGCGCTGTCTCGGGACAAAAGCGACCTTAAAATCGTCTTTTACGAGGGCGGCGGCGAAGGGCTTAAAAGCATAATAAAAAAAGACACCGAAACGGTATCTGTTTATATCGGCCCCGAGGGCGGATTTGAAAAGGACGAGGTTGATGAAATCGTAAAGAGCGGCGGCGTTTGCGCCACGCTCGGCGAAAGAATCCTCAGAACCCAGACGGCGCCCGTCGCGGCTGTAACGGCAATTATGCTTTTAACGGATAATCTTGAATAAAAAAGACGCAGCAAAGGCTGCGTCTTTTCTTATGCTTTTATTTTTTTCTGAGTTTTCTTCCGATAAAACCGAGGATGGCTGCAAGAAGCGCAAGACCTACGCCGAGATATGCGCGTTTTGATGTGCCAGACTTTGAACTCTTCTTTTCGGTGTTCGTGCCGGTGGTTTTTTCGGCTTCCGTTTTTGGTTCAATTTTGTTTTCGCCCGTTTCGTCTGCGAAATTAACCGAAGAAATTACCGCTTTAATGTCCTCTTCGTCGGGAGCGCCGTCATAAGTCTGGAAACGGAAGTAAACGCCGTAGCCGTTAACGATATGAGCGTAAAGAACAACGTTTACGGTTGACTCTTCGCTTACCTTCTGGGTGAAGGTGAGCCTGAAGAAATCGTACTTGCCGACGGTTTCGCTTTCAACCTTCGGGTTCTGAATTCCCGAGTCCTCAGCCTTTCCTATCATCTTCTCTTCAAACTCTTCTTTTGTCATAATTGAATTGTTTACCGAGCTGCGGTCGTTTTCCTTTTTAAAGCTTTCGCTGCTGCCGTCGTAAATGTCGGCCACGGTATAGCCAAAAAACTGCTGCTTTTCGTCGCCGTCCTTCTGGAAAGCGTAGAGGATGCTGTCGGTTTCAGCCTGAGAAACGCGCGACCAGCCCGCAGGAACGGTAAAGGTAACGTTCGCCGTATCGTCGGTATACTCTTTAGGCTCTGCGTCTGCAAATGCTGCAAAAGGGGTAAGGAGCAGACAGAGCGCAATAATAAGTGAAAACGTGATTTTTTTCATTTCAAATACTCCTTTTACAATTTATATTTTTTGTAATTTCAGTATAACAGAACGGAACATCGGTGTCAACAAAAGAACCGCCCGAGGGCGGTTCAATTATTTGTTATTCGGATTTTGCGCGTTCGCTGACGGGGGTTACCTCGTCTTTTGCTACCGCCTTGACCGCCTTGGTTACCGCCTTTACTGCGTCCTTTGCGGTTCCTTTGAGAATATCTTTTGAATCCTTGTCAACGCTCTTCCACGCTTCAACCGCACCCTTTGCGGAATCTTTTACGTTGTCCTTGACGTCAAGGAGGCCTCTCTGGCCGATTCCTTCAAGGAGGGTTCCGACGGTCCTTTCAGTAGCGTCAAGCTGCTCTTCGGTGGCGCCCGTTACTATATCGTAAAACGCGAGGTCGGAAACCTTGCTTCTCCTTGTGATATCCTTACATTCAACGAGCTTGTCGCCGTCGAATACCCAGGTGAGAAGGTCGTGCTGGAGCGCGCCTACGATACCCGTGCTCTTGATTACGGTATAGTCGCTGTCGTGAAGGAGCATCATACCGATAAACGAGGACTGCGGGATAAGGTGGTGATACCTCGGAAGAAGCTCTTTATAAACGTCTGAATTAAGATAATCGTATGTAGCAAAGCCCGGGCCGTCATTATTGTAAAGCGCTATAACGCGGTCGCGGACTTCCTTCGGGGAGTTCATAACGGCATACTGCGCAACGTAGCCGCCCTTCGAGTGGCCGCAAACGATAATGTTTCCGTCAAAGCGCTTTGCAACCTCGCCGAGATATTCAACCGAAAGGTGCTCGGAGGGGATACCCTCTTTTGACGCGAGCATATCGAGGTCCTCTTTCCAGCCGGTGAGAGTGTCGTCGGTTCCTCTGAAAAGAACTACGATATTTCCGTCGGGAAGAAGGAAGGTACAGGAGTTGAACTGAACGGCGGGCTTGTCGCAGAAATTATCCGTACAAGCGATAACTTTCATCTCGCTGTATCTCTTCTGCTCAGCCATAGCCATTAAAAGAATGCTTATATCCTTTTTGAGTACAAGGCCTACGGGGGTGTGCTTGTTTCCGCGCTGCTCGAACATATCGACCTTGTCAAGCGGCATATAAAAGCTCATACACATAGCGACGTTATCTTCCTTGGTGAAGGGTTTATCCTTAAAGGAAAGATATCCGTAGCAATCAACATAATCCTTTACAAATGACATAATTATCCCTCTTTTTTATTTATTGTTTACATTATAAGACATTTGTCCGTAAAATTCAAGTCGCGTATTACAGGTTGTTGCGCGCCCAGTGGAAGAGATACTGCTGCGCTATGCCCTCAATTCCGTCAAAACATTCGGGAAGACCGTCGGGATAGTATTCCATTACCCTTTTCATCCACACGTCGACGGGGAAGGCGCTGTAAAAGCCAAAGCCGAAAAGAAGGGCGCAGTTTGCAACCTTAATGCCGACTCCGTATATTTCAAGCAGAGCGCGGCGCGCCTCTTCAAGCGGGAGCGTTTTAATTTTATCCAAATCAACCGCACCGCAGGCAACGTCCTTTGAAAGGCGTTCAAGATATTTTGCGCGGTAGCCGCAGCCGAGCTTTTCAAAATCGGAAACCGAGAGGGCGGAGAGCCTTTCGGCGCTCGGGAAGGTGTAATATCCGTTGCCGAGGTCGTCCCCGTAAGCGCGGCACAGACGGCCGATAATAAGTTTTATACGTTTAATATTATTCTGCTGGCTTATAACAAATGAGCAAAGCGCCTCCCAGCTTTCCTGATTTAATATGCGTATGCCGTAGTAGGCGTCAATAGTTGAGGAAAGCAGGGCGTCCTCTTTAAGCCGGGAGCAGATTTCGGCATAGTCCTTTTCAAGGTCAAAATAGTTTTTCCAGAACGAAAACGCTTTTTCGTCGGTGTTTTTGAATATAAGGTCGCCGTTTTCTTTTTTTATGTTAAGGAAATATCCGCCCGCGACTCCGCTGTACGAGCCGTCGTTTTGCTTTTCCCAGCGGAAAGCCTGGCCGCAGTCGAGAGTGAGGTCGAGGTCAAGGCAGTCGACGCCGCTCACCCGTATATTATTTTTTTCGACAGTTACTTTCATATTTTTCTCCGAAAACGAAAATTATATCACATCTTGTAATAATTGAATTATATCATCTTTTTGTCAAGAGGGAAAGTGAAAATCGGCAAAATTCACAAAAATTATAACAAATTCTGCAATGTTGAAAACTATGTGTAAAATGTTGAAAACAATGACCGCTCACAGGGCGATTGCGGTTTTCAACAGCCGCAAAACGCGTGTTTTTAAGGGTTTTGGGCAAAGTTTTTCACATTTTCCACCGACTTTTCCACGGATTTTTTTGAAAGGCCGTTATTACAAAGGGTTATTAAAGAGATTTGTCAAGTAAAAATTTCAGAAAAATTTATACAAATTTTTGTCTTGCCGATTTGAATAAAATCCCGGCGGATTTATAACACTATCTGTATAAAGTTTTAATTTGGGAGTGGGTATATGCTTAAGGGAGTTAATAAACAGATTCTTGAAATTACCAACACGGAATCGCCGTATTTTGAAAAGATTGTTTTCTTCGTACGACCCGAGGGGGCAAAGGCGGAGGACAGCGTTTTGCAAAGCGAGGCGCAGAAGTTTTCAGCACAAGCGTTAAAACCGCCGAAAACAAGAAAAACCGCCAAGGACAGGCTTCTGACGGCGGCGTGCATTTTCCTCGGAGCGGGCGCAGGCGCCGCGCTTACGGTTATAATGGGAATAATAGCATAATTACGGGACAAAATATTTTTGGTGATAAATGTGAAGAATACAGTTGAAAAGGCAATTATAATAATTATGACGGCTGCAATAATTGCGGGGGCGGGAGCGCTCGGTTATACCGCTTATGAAACTCTTTTTGAAGGGAAGAGCGAATACGCGCTTTCCCGCTACGGCTCGACGGGCAGCGAGGTTACAAAGGTTCAGAAAAAGCTTAAGGAGCTCGGCTTTTACAAGGGCGCCGTTGACGGGATTTACGGCACGCAGACAAAAAACGCCGTAACGGCGTTTCAGAAAAGCTGCGGAATTACGGTTGACGGAATTGCAGGGCCGCAGACGCTGCTTTACCTCGGGCTCGGCTCGACGAATTCGGGCGGCTCTTTCACAAATGACGAGATTAATCTTCTTGCAAAGGTGATTTCCGCCGAGGCAAGGGGCGAAAGCTATGAGGGGCAGGTCGCCGTCGGCGCGGTTGTTCTGAACAGGGTTGCGCACCCGTCTTTCCCCGATACGCTGAGCGGCGTCGTTTATCAGAAAGGCGCGTTTTCCTGCGTCAACGATTCAAACTGGTATCAGCCGGTCGCCGAAAGCGCGAAGAGAGCCGCAAAGGACGCAATAAACGGCTGGGACCCGACGGGAGGAGCAATTTATTATTACAACCCCGCGAAAACCTCCAACGCGTGGATGCGCTCAAGAACGGTAATTAAAGTAATAGGCAACCATTATTTTTGCATATGAAAGGCGCCCCCGGGGCGTTTTTTGTTTGACAGCAAATGCGCATGTTGATATAATAAATTTAGATAAAGGAGAGACGCTTATGAAAAAGCTAATAAGTATATTTCTTTGTATATTGCTGATTTCGGCGGCCGCGCCTGTTAATGTATTTGCAGAGGTTACCGAAACAAGCGGAAGTTATGAGGATAAAATGACGTGGGAATACGATAAGGACACAAAAACCCTTACCGTAAACTGCGACGGACCGCTTGATTTCCCTTACAGAGACGTTTATGAGTATATGGAAGGCCCGGTTTTTCTTTACAGGGCTTATCCGTGGAACGAAAACGGTATAAACAGCGAGGCGGAACATATCGTTTTAAAGGGAAACGTTACCGAAATCGGCAAATATGTGTTTATGAATTTTTATAAGCTGACGGAGCTCAGCGTTCCGGAAACCGTGAAAACAATCGGCGCTCTGGCATTCAGGGGCTGCGGATTTGAAGAAATAGATATTCCGTCAAACGTAAAAAGAATTGAGGGTTCGGCGTTTTCAAACTGCAACAAACTAAAAACGGTTACGCTTCACGAGGGTCTTGAATACATAGGCGGCCACGCCTTCGATTCGTTAAAGCTTGAACAGATAAACATCCCCGAATCGGTTAAGATGACGGGAATAAGAATTGCAGGTACAAACTTTAACGACGGCCTTAAACAAATCATTCAGTCCGAGGGCGGATTCTGTTATATCGATAACTGTATAATCGAATGTCAGAACGGCGTTGAAGACGCTGTTATAAGAGAGGGCACAAGGTTTGTTCCCGAAAATCTGTATTATACTTTCGGTTCGGACTCGTTTAAAAGTCTTTATGTTCCTTCGTCCGTAAAAATCATCGGAGACAGGGCGTTTTACGGATGTATACTTGAAAAGGTTACGATAGAAAACGGCGTTGAGAACATAGGCGAAGAGGCGTTTTGCAGCAACGGCAAACTTACGGAGCTTAATATCGGGGACAGCGTTAAAACAATCAAAAAAGGCGCGTTTGAGAAAACGGGAATGACTTCGGTTAAACTACCTTCGGGACTTGAAGTAATCGAGGCAAACGCGTTCGCCAAATCAAAACTGAAAACCGTAAAGATTCCGGCGAGCGTTAAAAAGATTTACGCTGCAGCATTTGACGGCGCAGACGTTGAGAAGATAACGGTTGATAAAGATAATCAGTCATATTCTGCCTCGGGTAACGTGCTTTTTAACAAAGCAAAAACCGTTCTTGTTTATTACCCTGCAAAAAGAGCGGGAAAACACTATAAGGTTCCGGCGGGCGTTAAGAACATTTATTCCGATTTCAGCGCGTCCGCGCTTCAGACGGTAACGCTTCCGAAGACCGTCAAAAAACTGACAAGATATATAAGCAAAGCGCTTTATTATTTCGGCAGTCAGTCGGAATGGGAAAAGGTTAAAAAGGCAAAGAAAACAAACGGCTATAACGAAAGCACGGAACAGGGCGCTTACGTCTGCACGGCAAAGCTCAGTAAAAAGAAATACACCTATAACGGCATGGTTCGCAAACCGGGTGTTAAAGTTTATGACCCGGCGGGCAATCTTTTAACCGAAAAGAAGGATTACAGCGTTACCTACCCCAAGGGCAGAAAAAAGATAAACGAATATACGGTTAAAGTAAAACTGAAAGGCGATTTTAAAGGAACAATAAATCTTAATTTCAGTATTATTCCAGAGGCTACGGCTTTTGCCGGAATAACAACGGGCGGCGCAAAGTTTACCGCTAAATGGAAAAAGGTTAAAAAGAATATTTCCGGTTACGAAATTCAGTTTTCAAAAAATCAGAGGTTCCTTTCAAACAGCGAAACAAAGGTTTATACTTTAAAAAAGGACAAAACAAAAAAGACCTTTAAAAATCTTTATGTGAAAACTCCGTATTATATCAGGGTACGAACTTTTAAAACGGTGAATAAAAAAAGGATTTACTCCGCGTGGAGCAAATCCGAAAAGGTTGTAATAAGCAGCCCGTATTAAAAAATAAAAAGCCCGTGAAAACGGGCTTTTGTTTTTTTGTTTTACCATCCGAGACGGACGATTTTAATTGTGCAGTAACCGGTTCCGAGTTTGTAGCACGCGGAATGTCCTTCGGGTGTGAAGATATCGATTCTGCCTCTTCTTGAAAGGCCTCTTCCGCCGCGGTCAACTACGGTGTAGTTTGTTCCGTCAACGTTAATTACGCTGCCCATGGGAAGCCAGTTGCAGGCAATATAGTACGGGTTCTGCATTCCGTTTGAAATACGTCTGCCGCTTGAGGTAACGCCTCTGCCGTTGCCGTTACATCTTGCGCACGCGCAGTAGTGAGTATATCTACCGCTGATTACCTGTCCGAGTTTGTAGCCGTTTTTGGACTTAACGCCGTTGGGAGTAGCGTCAGCGCCGGGAGCCTTTTTCATAGTACCTACTTTAACAACCTTTGTTACGGGCTGCTTTGTAATTTCGGAGCTCTCTTTATCGCGGCTTTCCTCTTTACCGTCTACATATCTTACGTTATAGGTAATAACCTTTTCGCCTTCAACGCCTTCAACTGCAACCTTTTCGGTTCCTTTGTAAAGGGTCTTGTCGTTTTCCTTCTTGGTTTCGAAGGGAACTGCTACGGTTTTTGTATCCTTTTTATAAGTTACGCGGTATACTCTGATTTTTGTACCTGCGCTGAGTTCGCTGTTGAGCGAGGGCTCGGTGTAGTCATGCTTACCGAGCTTTACGCCTGCCATTGAGAGCGCGTCTTTAACCGTACCCTCTGCAAGAGCAATCTTCTTTTTCTTTCCGTCAGCCTTAACGGATACGGTAAACGCGGTTTTAATCTGGAGTACCATACCGTCTTTAATGCTGTCGTCATAAGAATAATTAATCTTATCCTTTTTACCTATTTCGGCACCTATCTCGTCAAGAGCATCACCGACCGTGGTGCTGTAGACGCTGTAAGTCTGAATGTCGTCGTCATAATCAACATTGATAGTGTTCTTTCTGCTGATTGTGATTTTTCCGCCCTCGCCGCCGACAAATTCGGTGAGGTTAAGCTTGTCGCCGGAGTCAACTGTAATACCGGCCGATTTGAGGATTTCGATAGGTTCCGTCTCAGTTGTTGTAACTGCACGTTCTTCGCCCGAGTCAACGATGGTAACAGTGTATCTTGCGGTGTTGTCCGCAAATGCGGTTGAAGTGAACACCGTGATGATAACAGCGAGTGCAATTACGATTGCAAGCACGGCTTTAAATGAACGCTTGCGTGCAATCCTTGATTCGTTAGTCATCTTAATTCTCCTTAATATTTAACAGATATTTTACTATCTTTTATAAACATTATCTGCTTTTCTCAAAGCCGTTGGCATTATAGCACAAGTATCCAAGTTGTCAATTCAAAAAAACATAAGAAACTGTGCAAAACCTACAAATTTAACTTTTTTAATAGGGGAGAGAAGGCCCGATAACACAAAATGTTGTGGTTTTGCAATTTAGCAATGTAAAGCGTGAAAAAAGATTTTTGTTTAAAATGAAAGAAAACAGTAAAACAGTTGTTAAAAACTTGTAACCTATATGTAACGATTTTTAAAAAATACGCAATATATTGGGAAGAATACCCTTTGCTTTGAAAATGAATTCAAGATGTAGAAAAAAGTTTTGCGAAATAATTTTGCCCTTTCGAAAACGATATACTTTATATATAGATGTATATTATATATATAAAAGAAGTATGTCCGTTTTTGATTGACAAATTGAGGGCGAGCATATATAATTATTGACGGAAAATGAAAAACATATACGCCCACGTAGCTCAGCAGGATAGAGCGGCCGCCTCCTAAGCGGCAGGCCAGAGGTTCGAATCCCCCCGTGGGTGCCAAGACCGCGTTCCGCCCATTTTGTCGGATTGCGGTTTTTTATTAACGGAGGGATGAGAAACGCCCCCCGTGGGCGCCGGAAACTGCCGTCCGCAAGGACGGGCGTTTTTTTATATTGCTTTTGCTGCGGGAATGTTGTACAATATAATCGAAATGTAAAGGAGGGCTTAATATGAAAAAGAGAGCCGTTTCATTATTCCTTGCGGCGGTAATGCTGCTTTTGAGCGTCAGCGTAAGCTTCTGCGCGTTTGCCGACGGCAGGGATGTGTTTGAGCATTACTCAAAAAAAGGCAGCCACAAGGTGAGCAGTTTTGAGTTTACGCTTGCGGAAAACGAATTTACATATAAGGTCTGGTATCCGAAGGATATAGGCAGCATGAGCAAGCGCCCCGTTATACTTTACTGTAACGGCACAGGCTCGAATTATACCAAGGAAAACAGAACCTCCGAAATACTGGAAAAGGCGGCGTCTTACGGCTATATCTGCCTTTGTAACACTGACGAAAACACGGGCACCGGCGCGAGCATGGACGCGGGTATGACGAAGATAATTGCGCTTAACAGGGACAGCACAAGCGCGCTTTATAAAAAGGTAAATTTAAACAAGGTAGGGCTTGCGGGGCACTCGCAGGGCGCGACGTGCACGATGAACCTTTCCAATCCCGACAAGTATGAGAATTCAAAGTATTACAAGGCGATTTACGCGGCTTCGCTTCCGAACAAGGACCTTGCGGAATCGCCGCTGCAGAACTGTCCTTACAACCCGAAAAAGGTTAAGGTTCCCACCTGTCTTGTTGCGGGCACGGGATTTACGGACAGTATGGCAATATGTCCGCTTGATTCAAGCCTTATCGTAAACTTCAAGAGCATTAAAAGCGACGTGTATATGGCGAGAATGACCGACGTTGAACACGCAGGCAGTTTTGAAACGATGCACCCGTATATGCTTGCGTGGTTTGACTATCAGATGAGCGGCAGCACCTATGCGGCAAAGGCGTTTACGGGCAAATCACCCGAGCTGAAAACGAACCCCGACTGGCAGGATTTCAAGTATAAGCTGACTAAAAAGGACATTACTCTCAAAAGCGCAAGCGGAAAAAAGAAGGCGTTTAAAGCAAGCTGGACAAAGGTTCCCACCGCAAACGGCTATAAAATAGAGTATTCAAAAAGCAAGGATTTCAAAAAGAAAACCGTTGTAAACGTAAAAAGCGTAAAGAAGCTCAGCGCCACGGTTAAAAAGGTAAAAGCAGGAAAATACTACGTAAGAGTCAGGGCTTATACCACGGTTGGAAAAAAGGCGAATTATTCCAAATACAGCAAGGTTAAAACCGTAAAGGTTAAGAAATAAAAACGCGCACCGGCGGCGCATAATATAGCAAAATAAACAACTAACCGACGATATTTTCGTCGGTTTTTATGTGTAAAACTGAAAATGATTAAAAAACGGTATCAATTTAAAAATATTGTTGAAATTCAACGGCTTTTTTATTATTATATTTATGTAATTTAAAATTATGTTCGGTGGTGAAACAATTGGACCTTCTCAAAAAGAAAATTCTTAATGAGGGCGAAGTATACGAAGGCAACATCTTAAAGGTAGACTGCTTTCTTAACCACCAGATTGACTGCGTATTTTTACACGAAGTCGGAAAAGAATTTCATAGGTTGTTCAAGGATGAGGGCGTTAACAAAATCCTGACAATAGAGGCATCGGGCATTGCTATCGGTGCGTTTGTCGCGCAGGAATTTGAGTGCCCTTTAATTTTTGCAAAAAAAACAAAAACGAAGAATATCGCGGGCGACGTTTATACAACGGAGGTTGAAAGCTTCACCCACGGTAAGACCTACGATATCATGGTTTCAAAGAGATTCCTCGGCACGCTGAGAGGGCTTATTCAGCTTGTTAAAGACAGCGGCGCCGAGCTTGCGGGCTGCGGTACGGTTATTGAAAAGGGCTATCAGCACGGCGGCGACAAGCTGAGAGCAGAGGGAATCAAGGTTGAATCCCTTGCGATAGTTGAAAGTATGAACCACGAAACCGGCGAAATTATTTTTAGATAGGTTATAAAGGCAACACGGCCTTATAATAAAAATTTTTTATGGAGGGAAACCAAATGAAAGTTTCTAAGAAAATCATTGCTCTGGTTCTCGCAGCAGTTCTTATCGTTGCAGCAGCGCTTGTTGGATGCAGCAAGGGCGGCACGGAAAACGAAGTTAAGGGCGAAAGCGCTGAAATCATTGCACGTGAAGACATCACTTCAGACGTAGAAGTTCCCGCTGACTTTAAAATCGGTCTCATTTGTCTTCATGACGAAAACTCAACTTATGACAAGAACTTCATCGACGGCTTAAAGGCTGCAGCAACCGGTATGGGCTTATCCGACGAGCAGGTTATCGTTGTTACCAATATCGGCGAGGATGCATCTTGCTACAACACAGCAGTTGACCTTGCAAAGAACAAGGGCTGTAAAGTTGTATTTGCTGATTCCTTCGGTCATGAATCTCATATGATGAGAGCCGCAAAGGAATTCCCCGACGTTCAGTTCTGTCACGCAACAGGTACAGCAGCTAAGGGCGCAGGCCTCAAGAATTACCACAATGCATTTGCCGCTATTTACGAGGGCAGATATATTGCCGGCGTAGCTGCAGGTATCAAGCTTAACGACATGATTAAAGAAGGTAAGATTACTGAAGACCAGGCCATCATCGGTTATGTTGGCGCGTTCACATATGCTGAAGTTATCTCAGGTTTAACTTCCTTCTATCTCGGCGCAAGAAGCGTTTGCCCGAGCGCAACAATGAAAGTTCGTTACACAGGTTCTTGGTATGACCAGGCTAAAGAGCAGGAAGCTGCTACAGCTCTTATTGAAAAAGATAAGTGCGCTCTTATTTCTCAGCACGCTGACTCACTCGGTGCTCCTACCGCTTGCGAACTCGCAGGTGTTCCGAACGTTTCTTACAACGGTTCAACTTATTCTGCAGGCAAGAACACTTTCATCGTTTCTTCTGCAATCAACTGGGCTCCTTACTTCAAGCTCATCATCGAAAGCACTATTAAGGGCGAAGAGATTCCTGCAAACTGGTGCGGAACTATCGCCACAAACTCTGTAGTTATCTCCGGTATCAACCAGGATGTTGTTGATGGCGAATCAACAATTGCAGAGCTCAATAAGGTTGTTGACCAGTTCAAGGCTGGCAGCCTCCATGTATATGATACATCAACATTTACCGTAACTGTTGACAAGGCAAACGGCGTTAACGCTAATGCAGAAGTTGACAAGGACGGCCACCTTGTTAAGTATATGGCTGACATCGACGGCGACTTCAAGGGCGACACAAACGTTGTTCATGACGGTTACTTCGACGAGTCAGGTAATGACTACAGGTCAGCTCCTTACTTCGATATCATCATCGACGGTATCACAAACATCAATACAAACTTCGGTTAATATTGATTTAACTTAGGTTTAAGACTCCGTGGCAGTGGAAACACTGTCACGGAAATTTGATTTTTATTTTGTTCAAAACGCGGAGGTAGAACATGGAAAAAGCCTCATATGCACTCGAAATGAAGGGCATAACAAAAGCCTTCGGAACAAAGGTTGTTGCCAACAAAAACGTTGACCTTCAGGTTAAGCACGGAGAGATTCTTGCAATCCTCGGTGAGAACGGTTCGGGTAAAACTACGCTAATGAATATGGTAGCGGGCATTTATTATCCGGATGAAGGACAGCTTTTCGTTGACGGAAACGAGGTTGTAATCAAGTCGCCCAAAGACGCATTTGATTTCAAAATCGGTATGATTCATCAGCACTTCAAGCTGATTGACGTTTTCTCTGCCGCTGAAAATATCGTTCTCGGTATTGACGACGGCCAGAAATACAACCTTAAAAAAGCAAAGCAGGAAATTAAAAAGATTGTTGACCAGTACGGCTTTGTTCTTGACCCTGACAAAAAAATATATGAGATGTCTGTATCCGAAAAACAGACGGTTGAAATTGTAAAGGTGCTTTACAGGGGCGCGGACATTCTTATTCTTGACGAGCCTACCGCCGTACTCACCCCTCAGGAAACAAGCAGATTGTTTGACATTATCCGCCGTATGAAGGAGGATAACAAGTCAATTATAATCATTACTCATAAACTCCACGAAGTACTTGAAATATCCGACAGAGTTGTAACCCTCAGAAAGGGCGAAAACGTTGGTGATATCTTAACAAAAGACGCTAACGAGTCAATTCTTACGGAAATGATGGTAGGCGAAAAAATCGACTTAAATATCGAGAGAAACGAGCCTAAAAACCCTGAACCGCGTTTAGTGGTTAAACGGCTTAATGTAAAGAAATATGACGGCAGTAATGCGTTAACTGATATTAATTTTACCGTTAACAGCGGCGAAATCCTCGGAATCGCAGGAATTTCCGGTTCGGGACAGAAGGAACTCCTTGAATCAATAGCGGGATTACAGAGATGTGAAAAAGGTTCAAGTATTCTTTATACCGACTCGGACGAGGTAGAGCAGCAGCTCGTCGGCAAAACACCGAGAGAAATCAGAAAACTCGGCGTTGCCATGAGCTTCGTTCCCGAGGACAGACTCGGTATGGGTCTTGTCGGCAGTATGGATATTACCGACAATATGATGCTCCGTTCATACAAGAGCGGTAAAACCGAATTCCTTGACAGAAAGAAGCCCAAGAAGCTCGCCGAGGAAATCATTGAAGAGCTCGAGGTTGTAACCCCGTCAACGAGCACCCCCGTAAGACGTCTTTCGGGCGGTAACGTTCAGAAGGTTCTTGTAGGCCGTGAAATTGCCCTTGAACCGAGAGTTCTTATGGTAGCATATCCCGTTAGAGGTCTTGATATTAACTCTTCATATATGATTTATAACCTTCTCAACAAGCAGAAGGAAGAGGGTGTATCAATAATCTTCGTAGGCGAGGACCTCGACGTACTGATTGCCCTTTGCGACAGAATTATGGTTATCAACTCCGGCGAAATTACCGGAATTGTTGACGGTCGCGGCGCAAAGAAAGACGAAATCGGTTTGCTGATGACGAAAACAAACGGAGGTGCAGACAATGAAAAAGAATGAACCTTTGATTCGTATCACTAAACGCACCGACGTTTCCGTTAAATCGGGAATTATTGTCAGAGCAATTGCAATAGTTCTTGCGCTTATCGTCTGCGGTATCGTTACCAAGTTGTTTACAAGCGACGACCCGGTTTCAATTTTAAAAACGATTCTTCACGGCGCTTTCGGTAAAGGAAGAACGCTCGTAACCATTCACGATATTGCAATTCTTCTTTGCGTATCTCTTGCGGTTACTCCGGCCTTCAGAATGAGATTCTGGAATATCGGCGCCGAGGGTCAGGTTTTAATGGGCGCGCTTACAACCGCTATGTGTATGTTTTATCTCGGCGGGAAAATACACGACACGCTTCTAATCGTTATAATGACGGTTTGCGCAATCGCAACGGCTTGTATCTGGGCGGTTATCCCCGCGTTCTTCAAAGCGAACTGGGGAACTAACGAAACGCTCTTTACGCTGATGATGAACTACGTAGCTATTCAGCTTATTGAATACTTCCTTAAAATTGCCGATAAGAGCGGCTCAAACGTAGTAGGTCCCAACCTTTTGTCACACGGCTGGTTCCCGCAGCTATTCCATACGGATTACCTTCTTAATATCCTAATAGTTGCAATTATTACCGTCGTGCTTCACGTTTATCTTACTCAGAGCAAGCACGGCTACGAGCTTCTTGTAGTAGGCGAAAGCGAAAACACCGCGCGTTATATCGGACTTAACGTTAAAAAGGTTATTATCCGTACAATGGCGCTCTCGGGCGTTATCTGCGGTATTGCGGGCTTACTCATAGTAGGCGGCTCGTCACACTCGATTGACTCAAATATCGCAGGCGGACGTGGCTTTACCGCAATTATGGTAAGCTGGCTTGCAAAGTTCAACCCCGTATATATGGTTTTAACCTCGCTTTTACTTGTGTTTCTCAGCCGCGGCGCTGACGAGGTTTCGTCAAAGTTCGGTCTCAACGCCGACTTTTCGCAGATATTAACGGGTATAATTCTGTTCTTTATAATCGGATGCGAATTTTTCATTAATTACAAAGTCCATTTCAGAGACAGCAAAAAAGCAGCGAAGGAGGATAAATAAAATGGGATTTTTGTTTCAGTTTATCTCCCGCTCAATAATGCAGGGTACGCCGCTTCTGTACGGCGCAACAGGTGAAATCATTACCGAGAAATCAGGAAACCTTAACCTCGGTATTCCCGGCATTATGTACGTAGGTGCTATTTCAGGCGTTATAGGAGCGTTCTTCTATCAGCAGAATACAACTGTTGTAAATACGTTCCTCGCTGTTTTGATACCGCTTCTTGCAAGCGTTCTCGGTTCGCTGATAGTTACGCTTATCTATTGCTTCCTTACAGTAACGCTTCGCGCAAATCAGAACGTAACCGGTCTTGCAATTACAACCTTCGGCGTTGGCTTCGGTAACTTCTTCGGCGGTTCTTTAATCAAGGTATTAAAGAGCGACGTTCCGTATCTTGCATTAACGGAAATCGCAACCGCGTTTAAGAAAACCCTGCCCTTCGCAATGAAAATGGGTTCCCTCGGAAAGATGTTCTTCTCATACGGCTTTATGGTATATCTTGCAATAATTATTGCAATTATAACAAGCGTTATTATGAACAAAACGAGGCTCGGACTTCAGCTCAGAGCGGTCGGCGAAAGCCCTGCAACGGCAGACGCAGCAGGTATCAACGTAAACGCTTATAAGTATTTTGCAACCGCTATCGGCGGCGTTATTGCAGGTCTCGGCGGACTTTACTACGTTATGGACTACAGTAACGGAATCTGGTCAAATAACGGCTTCGGCGACAGAGGATGGCTTGCTATTGCAATCGTAATCTTTGCAATCTGGAAAGCAGACCTTGCAATCATCGGCTCGTATGTTTTCGGCGCGCTTTACATCCTTTTCAATTATATCAGCGTACCTATGACCTATATTCCGCTTATTCAGATGCTTCCTTACGTTGTAACAATTCTTGTTCTCATTATCGTTTCGGCGAGAAAGAAGAAGGAACATCAGCCGCCCGAGGCGCTCGGACTTTCATACTTCAGAGAGGAAAGATAAAAGAGTATTGAGAATGGAGAATTGAGAATTGTGGGTCTTGCAGACAGCAATTATATAACGGGCGCGGGCAGAGCCCGCCCTGAATTCTACATTTTCCATTCTGAATTAGTGGGACGATGCGGACATCGTCCCCGGCGAGGTGTTATTATGGCAAACTTGGCAAATGATATTTCCGAGGTTCTTGTTACCGAGGAGGAGCTCAGAGAGATAAATAAGCGTCTCGGAGCGCAGATTACAAAGGATTTTGAGGGCAAAAAGCTCTTTATAGTGGGCATTCTCAAGGGTTCGATTTACTTTATGACCGACCTTACGAGGAACATTGACCTTCCGCTTGAAATTGACTTTCTGGGCGTTTCAAGCTACGGCAGCAGCACGAGGACCTCGGGCCAGGTCAAGATTGTAAAGGACCTTGACAAGTCTATCGAAGGCTACGACGTGCTTTTAATCGAGGATATTCTCGACACGGGCAGAACGCTCGACTACGTAAGCGATATGCTCAAAACGAGGAAGGCGAACTCAATTTCGGTTTGTACCCTTCTTGACAAGCCCGCAAGGCGTGCGCCCGACGTTGACCTCGTTCCCGAATACGTTGGCTGCGACGTGCCGGACGAGTTCGTAGTCGGCTACGGTCTTGACTACGACCAGAAGTACAGAAACCTTCCGTATATCGGCGCGCTGAAAAGAGAAATATATGAATAAAACACTTACAGCAAAAGAATACGCAATACCCGTTGAATATGACGAAAATACAGACAATTACGTCATAAAAAAGGACCTTACAATAAGGGCGCCGAAAGGCTCAAAAGCACAGGCATTTGCGAAGAAAAACAAAATCAAATTCAAAGCACTGTAAAAATAAAAAGCTGTTCACAACCGTGAACAGCTTTTGTTTTATTTATTCCACTCGTTGATTTGGGCGCGGAGCCAGTCGCACCAGGCGTCTATGCCCTCGCCCGTTTTGGCGGAGATAAAGAATATCTCAGCCTTCGGGTTGAGCTTTTTTATGCGCTCAACAACCGCCTCGTCGTCGAAATCGAATACGCTTTTAGTGTCGATTTTATTAATCAGAACGCAGTCGCTTATCGTGAACATAAGAGGATATTTAAGCGGCTTGTCGTCGCCCTCGGGGACGGAGAGAATCATCGCGTTTTTGCTTGCGCCCGTGTCAAATTCGGCGGGGCAGACAAGGTTGCCGACGTTTTCAAGCACGATAAAATCAAAGCTTGAGGCGTCGATATTCTCAAGCCCCTGCTCGGTCATACCCGCGTCGAGGTGGCACATACCGCCCGTGTGGAGCTGGATTGCCTTTGCGCCCGTTTCGCTTATCGCCTTTGCGTCGACGTCGGAGTCGATATCCGCTTCCATAACGCCGATTTTGTACTCGTCTTTAAGTCTTGCAAGCGTCTGTTTAAGCGTGGTAGTTTTTCCGCTGCCCGGGGAGGACATAAGGTTTAAAAGGAAGGTTTTATTTTCCTTTAACTTTGCGCGAAGGCGCTCCGCCTCGCGGTCGTTATTTTCATATACACTTTTTTTGATTTCAATTACTTTAAATTCGCTCATAATTTTTTATCCTTTCGGGCTATTCGCTTCTGAGTGCCTCAACGGGGTCTTTGCGCGAGGCGATTTTTGCGGGCACGAGACCTGCGAGAAGCGTCAGCGCTACGCTCAGAATTACGAGTATTACCGCGCCCTTTGTCGGGAAGGCGGCGCTTACAATTACCGATTCGAGCTTATAGTGCAGGATTGCGTTTATAGGAATCAGCAGCGCGCCTGTAACTCCTACGCCGAGGAGCCCCGCGACAAGACCGACGATAAAGGTTTCGGCGTTGAAAACGCTTGAAATATCGTGCTTTGAGGCGCCGATTGCGCGGAGAATACCGATTTCTTTTCTTCTTTCAAGCACTGAGATATAGGTGATAATTCCTATCATTATGGACGATACGACGAGGGATACGCCGACGAAGCCCATAAGCACGTAGGACACTGCCTTTATAATGCTTGAAACCGAGGACATTATCATTCCGACATAGTCGGTATAGGTGATTTTATCCTTATCGTCAACACCTTCGTTGTATTTGTCAATACACTTGATAATGTTTTCTTTATCTTCAAAGGAATCGGCATAAATTGCGATAGACGTCGGGGAGCCTTCGTCAACCACGCCGAGTTTTTTAAGATTGCCCTCGAGGCTTTTTTCGGGAAGAAGCGCCGCCATAGCGGGAACAAGCTTTGCAAGAAGGTTGCCCTGTTCCTTTGAGAACTCCTTGCCGGTGAGAATATCGGTTTCGGTATTCTTCATCTGTTCGGCAACTATTTTGCTTTTTGAGGTATAGTCGATAACGTAGTCGGACAGCGCCTTGGTATAGCCCATGGCGGGGATAGTCGGGATTGAAACGTTATCGTCTTTAATCTGAATAATGCCGGAAATCTTAAGTTTTATACCCTTTTTGGTAAGCTTTTTCATATCCGTCTCGCTTGAGCCGAGGTAATCGTAATAGCCGTCGGCGTTCTTTTTATACTGGTCGCAGACGGGAACGAGGTAAAACTCTTTTCTGCAGATATCCTCATAAGTCCAGCTTTCAACCTTTTCGGTTACGGTTTCGCCCGCCTGAACTTTTTTAACAATCTCGTTATACTGAGAGGCGGGGAGAAGAACAACCTCGTTATACTCCTTCGGCCACTCGCCGTAAACGAGGCCGTACTGGGTTGTAACAGAGTCCGAAATTCCGGTTCCGTCGGGTTTTGAGGCAAGCTGAATAAAGCAGCTTACGTAGTTTGCCATACTGCCCGAGGAATATACGACGTCGGTCATATCTTCAAGGCTGAACAAATCGTTATTCATCATAAGCTTAGCCGCGGCGTTGTCGTTGATAAACGTTGTGCCGTCGGTGTTCAGAAGAACGCCGTCCTTATCGTAGGCGAAGATGTCAAAGCCCGCCTTATAGGTATATACAACTCCGCTTTTTCCGAGATACTGACGGATGTCGGACGAGGGGTTATCAAGATATTTTTTAAAGCTTTCTACGCTGTTCTGTTTCATGCTGCCGCTCATGGCGCTCGCCTGCTGAACCATTGCAGTATTTGAATAAACGCGCCCCTCTTTGCGGTTTTCGCCCTTTTTGGCAGAGGTCTGAGTCGGCATACTCGACATAAGCGAGGAGAGGTCAAAGGCCTGCTTGTCAACGGTGAGGGGGAAGGAATCCATAGCGTCGCGCTGGATGTCGTCGATATAGTTGTTAATACCCGTTGAAAGCGAGAGAATAAGCGCAATACCGATAATTCCTATCGAACCCGCAAAGGCGGTTAAAATCGTTCTCGTTTTCTTGGTAAGAAGGTTGTTGAACGAGAGGGAGAGAGCGGTGAAAAAGCTCATTGAACGGTGTTTTACCGTCTCGCTCTTCGCTTCCTCCTCTTCGGGGTTAAAGGGGTTTGAATCATCCGTAATCTCGCCGTCGCGCAGTTTAACTATACGCGTTGAATACCTTTCGGCAAGCTCGGGGTTATGGGTTACCATAATTACAAGGCGGTCCTTCGCGATTTCTTTAAGAAGGTCGAGCACCTGAATTGAGGTCTGGGTATCGAGGGCGCCCGTCGGCTCGTCGGCAAGAAGGATGTCGGGGTCGTTAACAAGGGCGCGGGCAATCGCGACGCGCTGCATCTGGCCGCCCGACATTTCGGCGGGCTTTTTCTTAAGCTGGTCGCCGAGTCCGACGTCTTCAAGCGCCTTGATTGCTCTTTCCCGTCTTTCGGCTTTGCCGACTCCCGAGAGGGTGAGGGCAAGCTCGACGTTTGAAAGCACCGTCTGGTGGGGGATTAAGTTATAAGACTGAAAAACGAAGCCGATTTTATGGTTGCGGTAGGTGTCCCAGTCTCTGTCGCCGTAGGCGTGGGTTGAGCGTCCGTCGATAATAAGGTCGCCCTCGGTGTAGTGGTCAAGGCCGCCTATGATGTTGAGCAGGGTCGTTTTACCGCCGCCCGAAGGACCGAGAACGGATACGAACTCGCTTTTTCTGAAGGAAATTGAAATTCCTTTCAGCGCCTCGACGCTCGATTCGTTTGTATAGTATTTCTTATGAATATTATTAAGTGTAAGCATAGCATCACCTGAATAAAATGGTTTTATATTAATATAACATTTTTAAAAGAAAATTCAACAGAGCGGGATAAAAATTAATAATATCTTAACTTATTAAAAAAGCGTTACGGATTTCCGTAACGCTTTTTATTTCTTATTTCTTGTCCTTCTTGGACTTCTTTTCCTCTTCCTCTTCGAGTTCGTCGAGTCTTCTTCCGGGAGCGCCGTGGCACTTCTTATACTTTAAGCCGGAACCGCAGGGACACGGGTCGTTGGGACCGATTTTCTTTGCGCGTCTTACGGTAACCTGTTTTGCGTTGGAGTCGGTTTCGCTTGAAGACGTTGAGGTAACTCTTGCGACTGCTCTTCTCTGAACGTCCGCCTTATGACGCGGCATGAGGGTGAGCATCATCTTTGCCGTATCCTCGCGAATCATAGCGGTCATTTCGTCGAACATATCGTAGGATTCCATACGGTAAGCAACTACCGGGTCACGCTGAGCGTAGGAGCGAAGGTGGATACCCTTCTTTAAGTCGTCCATAGCGTCGATATGGTCCATCCAGTAGGTATCTACGTTTCTGAGAAGAATCATTCTTTCGAATTCCTGGAACATATCCTCGTCGAGGAGCTGTCTCTTCTGCTCTACAATCTTGTGCGCTCTGTCCTGTAAGAGTTCGATTGTATCTTCAACCTCAAGGGAGTCGCGGTCACGGAAGTCTTCGTCGTCGCAGATAAGCCACTCTTTGTACTTTTCACGGAGGCCTTCAACGTTCCAGTCTTCCTTGCTTTCGCCCGCGAAGTAATTTGAAACGGTTTCCTTGATGTTCTGGTCAATCATTCTGCCGATGGTTTCGGTGATGTCAAGACCTTCGAGAACCTGGTCACGCTGAGAGTAAATAAGCTCTCTCTGGCGGTTCATAACGTCGTCGTACTGAAGGGTGTTCTTTCTGATTTCGAAGTTTCTTCCTTCAACCTTCTTCTGTGAAGATTCAACGGTTCTTGAGATGAACTTGGACTCGATAGGCATATCCTCGTCGTCGGTGAGCTTAGCCATCATGAGCTGCATTCTGTCACCGCCGAAGAGACGCATAAGGTCGTCTTCACAGGAGAGGAAGAACTGAGACATACCGGGGTCGCCCTGACGTCCGGAACGTCCGCGGAGCTGGTTGTCGATACGTCTTGCGTCGTGTCTTTCGGTACCGAGGATGAAGAGACCGCCCGCCTCTTTAACCTTCTCGGCTTCTTCCTTGATTTCCTCTTTATACTGAGCTTCAAGCTCGATAAAGGTCTTTCTTGCGTTGAGGATTTCCTCGTCGTCGGTCTCTCCGAAGCCCGTAGCTTCACGAATCTGGAAGTTTGTGAACTTCATCTTCTTCATCTGGGCCTTTGCGAGGAACTCAGCGTTACCGCCGAGCATGATATCGGTACCACGTCCTGCCATGTTCGTTGAGATGGTAACCTGTCCGAGTTTACCTGCCTGTGCAACGATTTCGGCTTCCTTTTCGTGGTTCTTTGCGTTAAGTACGTTGTGAGGAATACCCTCTTTTTTAAGGAGCTTTGAAAGGTGCTCGGACTTTTCGATACTGATTGTACCTACGAGTACGGGCTGGCCCTTTTCGTGGCATTCCTTAATCTGCTTGATAACGTTGTTGAACTTACCCTTTTCGGTCTGGAAGATAACGTCGGGCTTGTCCTCACGGATAAGCGGTCTGTTAGTCGGGATTTCTACAACGTCGAGCTTATAGATTTCGTCAAATTCTCTTGCTTCGGTAGCGGCGGTACCCGTCATACCGGAGAGCTTTTTATAAAGACGGAAGTAGTTCTGGAAGGTAATGGTAGCAAGGGTTTTGCTCTCGTGCTCAACCTTAACGCCTTCCTTAGCTTCGAGTGCCTGGTGAAGACCCTCGTTATAACGTCTTCCCTCCATAATACGGCCGGTGAACTCGTCTACGATTTTAACCTGATTGTCTTTAACAACGTAGTCGATATCTCTTGTCATAACGCCGTGAGCCTTGATAGCCTGGTCAATATGGTGGCGGAGAGTGGTGTGCTCAATATCCATAATGTTTTCGATATTGAAGAACTCCTCAGCCTTTTCAACACCGCTCTTAAGGAGAGTAGCGGTCTTTGCCTTCTCGTCAACTACATAGTCGCCGTCGTAATTCTCTTCGGTGTCCTGCTTGTCGTCGGTCTTGGCAACCTTAACCATTGTAAGGGTTCTTGCGAAAACGTCAGCCTGACGGTAGAGGTCGGTTGACTGCTCGCCCTTACCGCTGATGATAAGGGGAGTACGCGCCTCGTCGATAAGGATTGAGTCGACCTCGTCGACGATACCGAAGATGTGGCCTCTCTGTACCTTCTGCTCTTTATACTGAACCATATTGTCACGAAGGTAGTCGAACCCCATTTCGTTATTCGTACCGTATGTAATATCGCAGTTATAAGCTTCCTGTCTTTCGGCGTTACTCTTTTCGTGAATGATAAGACCTACGGAGAGACCGAGGAAACGGTAAACCTTACCCATCCACTCGGAGTCACGCTTTGCAAGATAGTCGTTAACCGTTACGATATGAACGCCGTCGCCTGTAAGAGCGTTAAGATATGCGGGAAGGGTAGCAACAAGGGTTTTACCTTCACCGGTTTTCATCTCGGCAATTCTTCCCTGGTGGAGAACCATACCGCCGATAAGCTGTACGTCAAAGTGACGAAGGCCGATTACACGGTCAGCCGCCTCACGGCAGACTGCAAATGCGTCGGGGAGAATGTCGTCAAGAGTTTCGCCGTCGGCAAGTCTGTCTTTAAGAATCTGAGTCTGAGAGGAGAGCTCTTTGTCGTCCATCTCAGCATATTTGCCGGCAAGGTCGTTAATCTTGTCGACGTTTTTACGGAGCTTTTTAACCTCTTTCTTAGAGTAATCTCCGAAAATTGCTGTTACAAATTTATTAGCCATATATTTTCACCTCATAGAAAATTCGTAAAAAAGATAATATCATAAATACGGTGTAAAGTCAATTAGAATTATTAATAAGAAACCGTATTTTTTATTGCGGTAAGAATACCGCCTGAAACGGCGTCCTCAGCCGCTTCGTCAAAGTTAAGAACAAGGTTGTCCTTACCCTTTTCAACCGAAACCGTAATCTCGGTGGGATTGTCGGGAACGGTTGCCTCGGAAATTTCGGCGGTGAGCTTACTCAGCGAGGTGTCGAGGAAAGAGTCGTTATTGAGCAGCGCCATAAGCTGAATTACGCTTTTTCCCTTGGTTAAATCCTTTGTAAATTCCTCGGCGATTTTTGACATATCGCGGTTTTTTACAAGGAGAGTTACGGTCTTATTCTTTTTATCAACCGACTTGACCTCGATTTCAAGCTTTTCAAACATAACTTTTCCGAGAGCGGAAAACTGCGAATGATTTTTTGAAAGGTCAAGTATAGTTTTCAGAGTAGAGCTTTTAACATAATTCTGAAGGGTTGCCCTGTCAAAATCCATTAAAGCTTTTTCAACCTTTGCGACGGTCTGGATAATATTCTCTTCGCTCATCGACTTTTCGCCCGAGCAGGCGGAAAGAGTGAGAGTCATCGCGAAGGCGAGTATAAGGCAGATGCCTTTTTTAAGATTATACTGCATATACTGTTCACCTGATGGTTTATTATCCCGCTTTCCGAATCGGGACGTCATCTTTTTAATTATATATAATATCAGTTACTTTTGCAATAAAAATATTAAATTTATTAAAAAAATTGCATTTTTTTCTCCTATATGGTATAATGCGTGAAGACAGAATACATTATATTGGATTATTCCGTCTTATTAACCTTAAAGAAGAGGGCGAAAATGAACGCTTTTTTTAGATATTTATTCGGACCGACAAAGTGGAAACGGCTTTTTGACATAGTGCTTTCGGCGATTGCGCTTGTTTTGCTGCTGCCCGTTTTTATTGTTATATGTTTAATTCTTTTCTTCACCCCGGACAGCAAGGTCTTTTTCAGCCACGAGAGAAGGGGCAGGAAGGGACAGCCGTTTAAAATTTATAAATTCCAGACTATGAGAAACAGTACGCCGAACTGCGCTACGTGCGAGCTTGAAAACCCCGAGCAGTATATTACAAAGCCCGGAAGATTTTTAAGAAAGACGAGCCTTGACGAGCTTCCGCAGCTCTGGAACATCTTTAAAGGCGATATGAGTTTCGTAGGTCCGCGCCCGCTTATTTCAAGCGAAATGAGGGCGCACAGGCTGAGGCTTGAATACGGCGTTTACCGCTTCAGGCCGGGGCTTACGGGCTGGGCGCAGATTAACGGACGCGACGATATTTCACTTATGAAAAAGATGAAGCTCGACAAGGAATACTGCGACAACTGGAGCATAAAATTCGACCTGGAGATTATGTTCCGTTCGGTTAAGACGGTTGTTACCCGCGAGGGCTTCCACGAGGGTATGGTCCACAGGCGGAGATAGTCACCGGTCACTAGTCACTAGTCACTAGACATTGGAGAATCGGCATAATATTATTTTTTGGAGATTAACGTATGGAAAGAAATTTTATTGACGGATATACGGAATGGCAGTCAAATCCCGAAATCGTATCGGTAGGGCAGCTGCCGCAGCACGCGACGCTTATGCCGTACGCAAGCTACGAGGAGGCGCTCAAAGCGGAGCGCTACGGCTCGTCTTACTGCAAGCTTTTAAACGGAAAATGGCGTTTTAAACTGTATAAGAATTACGCGTACAGACCCTCGGATTTTGCTCAGCCGCTCTATGACGCGCACAACTGGGACAGCGTTATTGTCCCCTGTTCGTGGCAGATGCAGGGATATGACCAAAATATGTACTGCAACGTGCGTTATCCCTGGGAGGGGCACGAGGATATCTGCCCGCCTAACGCGCCGACAAAGCACAACCCCGTGGGCTGCTATTTAAAGCGCTTTCACGTTAATAAATCCGTTCTTGAAAAGAGAGTAGTGCTCTGTTTTGAGGGCGTTGAATCGGCGTTTTATCTCTATGTTAACGGGGAGAAAATCGGTTACAGCGAGTCCTCGTTCAACAGGGCTGAATTTGATATTACCCGCTATCTTGTTGAAGGCTCAAACGTCATAGGCGTTGAGGTTTACCGCTGGTGCACGGGCAGCTGGCTCGAGTGTCAGGACATGTGGCGGTTGAGCGGAATTTTCCGCGACGTATATATTTATACGACCGAAAAGGAATACATAAGGGATTTTGAAATCCACGCAGAACCCGACGAGCTTCTTCACGACGGATATCTTGACGTTGAGGTCAAGACTAACGGCGCTTACGAGGGGCTGAGCATCGAGATGAACGTAATTGATGAGGACGGCGCGGTTGTTGCGCTTGACTCTCAGTACGCGAGCGAAGAGCACATTACAAAATTAAAGGCAATTGTTACGAGCGTTAAGCCGTGGAGCGCCGAAAAACCGAATCTTTACACCGTTGTTCTCACTCTTAAAAACAACGGAAATCCGATTGAATATATTTCTCAGAGAGTCGGCTTCAGAAAAGTTGAAATCAGAGAAGGCGTTATACGCATAAACGGCAAAAGAGTGGTGTTCAAGGGCACTAACCGCCATGAATTCGACTGCCGCACGGGCCACTACGTAAGCGAAGAAACAATGCGCAAAGACATCGAGATTATGAAGGCGAACAATATCAACGCCGTAAGAACCTCGCATTATCCCAACGCGCCGCGCTGGTACGAGCTTTGCGACGAGTACGGTCTTTACGTTATTGACGAAAACAATATGGAAACCCACGGCACCTACTGGTCCAATATAGTGGGCTGCCCCGCGCTTCCCGGCTCGCGTCCCGAGTGGGAAAAGGCGTGCATGGAGCGCATAAAGGCGCTTTATCACAGGGATAAAAACCACTCCTGCGTAGTCTGCTGGTCCATGGGTAACGAGTCCCACGGCGGCGAAAACGTCAAGAAAATGTATAACTGGCTCAAAGCAAACGACAAGAGCCGTTTCGTACACTTTGAGCTTTCGGGCGACCCGAACGAAAGAGAGCTTTCCGACGTTATGTCACAGATGTACGCAAAGCCCGATTATCTTGAAGAATACGCGGTTACGGGAAGAGACCCGAGGCCGTTCATTCTCTGCGAATACACTCACGCCATGGGTAATTCCTGCGGCTCGACGGACGAATATACCAAGCTCTGGGACAAATATCCCTGCCTGCAGGGCGGCTTCGTCTGGGACTGGGTTGACCAGAGCATACTGACTACCGACGAAAACGGAACCGAATATCTTGCCTACGGCGGAGATTTCGGCGAAACGCCGCACGACGGACATTTCTGCGGCAACGGACTTCTTTTCGGCGACAGGACGGTAACGCCGAAGCTTGCGGAAATCAACAAGCTTTATCAGAACGTTGATTTCAAGGCGATTGACGCCGAAAGAGGAATAATCGAGATTAAAAACAAATATTTATTTACTAATCTTAACGAGTTTGAACTTTGCTGGGAGCAGGCGGGCGACAAGGGCGTTTTCAGAAACGGCAGCGAATACATAAGCGCCGAGCCGGGCGAGAAAATCGTCGTTGACCTTGAACTCGGCAAGGTTTCGGGCGACGAAACCTACCTCAATCTTGCGCTCAGAGAGAGGGGCGAGGAAGGCAGAACGGTTGCCTACGAGCAGTTTATAGTAAATGAATTTGAAAACACGTACGACGAGCTTCAGGAGGACGAAACCCTTCTTGTTTCGGACACTTACGGCGAGCTTCATATTATCGGCGAGAACCTTGATATACGCTTTGAAAGGCGCGAAAGAGGTCAGCTTATGTCGATTAAGCTCGACGGCGAGGAGCTTTTAAAAGAGCCTGTCCGCCTGAACTTCTGGCGCGCGCTTACCGATAACGACAGAGGAAACCGCGCCGGCTCGCGCCTCGGCTGCTGGCGTGACGCGGGAGACACCCCCGGAATTTATAACAATACGATGTGGAACATCGAGAATTATCACATTCTCGACGAGGGCAAAAAGGTTGTAGTTACAAGCACCGCGAGGGTTCAGACCCAGCCCGAATCAAAGGCGATAGTTATATACACGATTACCTCAAAGGGCATTGAATTCGACCTTGAATTCGACCCCGCAAACTCGCTTCCCGAAATTCCCGAGGTCAGCGTTCTCTTTGAACTGCCGAAGGATTTTGAAAAGCTCGTTTACCTCGGCCGCGGCCCCGAAGAGAACTATATCGACAGGGCTAACGCCGCGACGGTAGGACTTTACACTACGACGGTCAGCGATATGTGGACCCCGTATCTCAAGCCGCAGGAATGCGGAAACAGAACGGGCGTAAGGTACGCGACTTTAATCGGCGACAAAAAGGCGTTCACCCTCGTTGCCGAGCCGGTAATGGAACTCAACGCGTGCCACTGGCTTCCGAAGGAGGTTGAAAACACCTGGCACAACAAGGAGTTACCCGAAATTGAAAAGACGGTAATCCGCTGTATCGCGCGCCAGCAGGGCGTCGGCGGATACGACAGCTGGGGCGCCCACACCAACGAAAAATATAAAAACAAGACGGACAAAACCTACCGCCTTAAATTCCAGATAAGATTTTAGATTTTCTTAATAAAATAATGCTTGACTTTTATAGACAATAGTATTATATTTAGCAACAAGCAATTAACATTGATAAAGAGAGGTAAAGAATATGTCTCTTAAAGAAACTGCGCTGAATATTGCGATAAAATCCGCCGTAAAGTATGCGAGAAAGGATTTTAACAAGAACGCGCCGAAAATTCTCAACCTTGTTGAAAAGGCTGACAGAAAAAAGGTTAACAGAACCGCTTACGCAGGTCTTCACGCCGTTATGGACGACCCGGACAACAACTGGATGCAGTTCGTCCGCCGTCTTATCTGCGACACAAACGAGGACGTGCTTAACAAGTTTATACCCGTAGCAATTAACGTTGCAATTAACAGTTATGACGTACGTATGGCGGCTATTGAAAAGTACGGATGTAACGTGCCGTGGGCTATTCTTATGGACCCGACGGCGGCATGCAACCTTAAATGTAAGGGTTGCTGGGCTGCGGAATACGGCCACAATTCGTCGCTTTCGTACGACGACCTTGCGAGAATTATTT
The DNA here is from genome assembly GCA_905233805.1 of uncultured Eubacterium sp. Classification (GTDB taxonomy): domain Bacteria; phylum Bacillota; class Clostridia; order Oscillospirales; family Acutalibacteraceae; genus Eubacterium_R. Next base: position 32,016 of record CAJOER010000019.1, read on the forward strand.
CTCAGGCGAAGGAACTCGGAACCTATATGTTCCTTTACACGGGCGGCGAGCCGACCATGAGAAGAGAGGACCTTATGCGCCTTTGCAGAGAGAATTCCGACTGCGCATTCCTGAGCTTCACAAACGGTACGCTTATTGACGATTCGTTCGCGGACGAAATTGCCGAAGTCGGCAACTTCTATCCCGCTTTCTCAATCGAGGGCTACGAGGAAGAAAACGACTTCCGCCGCGGCGAGGGTACGTTCGAAAAATGTACGGCGGCCATGAAGCGCCTTAAAGACAGAGGCGTCCCCTTCGGCGCATCGCTCTGCTACACGAGCAAGAACACCGAGCTTCTCGCCTCCGACGAATATATGGACTGGCTTATTGACCAGGGCGTTATGTTCGCGTGGTTCTTTACATATATGCCGACCGGCAACGGTGCGCTGACCGAGCTTATGGTATCGCCCGAGCAGAGAGCGCTTATGTATAAGAAAATGCATGAGTGGAGAGAGACGAAGGCAATCTTTGCGCTTGACTTCTGGAACGACGGCGAGTACGTTCAGGGTTGTATCGCGGGCGGAAGACATTACTTCCATATCAACTCAAACGGCGACTGCGAGCCGTGCGCTTTCGTTCACTATTCAAACGTTAACATTAAAGAGTGCTCGGTTCTTGACGCGCTTAAGAGCCCGCTGTTTATGGCGTACAAGAAGAACCAGCCGTTCTCGAACAATATGCTGCGCCCCTGCCCCGTGCTTGATAACCCCGGCGCTATCTCAAAGATGGTAGCCGATACGGGCGCATATTCAACCGAGATGGAGCACCCCGAAAGCGCAAACGCCCTCTTTGACAAGACGGTCGAAGCGGCGAAGGCGTGGAAGGTTAAGGCAGACGAGCTTTTCGACAGGGACGAATATCTTGCAAAACACGTTAAAGACGAGAATATGTATAACTACGAAAAGCCCGACGAAGAGCGCGAATTCAAAGAATTCGAAAAAACCGAATAACGAAACAGTAAAAGGACGGGAAGCGGGGCAAAGCCCCGCTCCTTTTTATATTTGCATTATTAATTGCAATATGATAAAATATACAATGATTTGAGGAATAATATAAAGAGGTTTTGTAATGGGATTTTTCGGTTTCGGTAAAAGAGGAAAAATCGAATATATCGTAGCGGGGCTCGGCAATCCCGGCTCGCGCTATGAGAACACGAGGCACAACGCGGGCTTTAAGGCCGTTGACCTTCTTGCAAAAAAAGAGGGCTTTGAATTTAAAAAGCTGAAGTTCAAGGCGCTTATTGCGGACGAGGTTATCGCGGGGGTGCGCTGTCTTGTTATGAAGCCGCAGACTATGATGAACCTTTCCGGCGACGCGATTTTTGAGGCGGCGGAATACTATAATATCCCCGACGAAAACGTGCTTGTTATCTTCGACGACGTAAGCCTTGACATAGGAAAAACGCGCATAAGACGTAAGGGAAGCGCGGGCGGACACAACGGAATAAAGAGCATTATTTCCGTTATCGGCGAGGAGTTCCCGAGAGTCAAAATAGGAGTCGGCAAGAAGCCGAACGCCGAGTGGGACATGAAGGACTGGGTTCTTTCCGACTTCCCGAAGGACAGCGAAAAAGAACTTGAAGCGGCGCTTGAAAACTCGGTTGAAGCGATTAAGCTTCTTGTAAACGGAAAAATTGACGAAGCGATGAATTTATATAATTCATAGTATAAAGGAAAGTGAATATGAGCTGTTTTTCAAGAGCGTTTGAAAAGAGCGAGGAATTTATCAGCCTCAGCAGAGCAACCCCCCGGGGTGCGCCTGTTGGGGCAACGGGCGTGCCTGCGCCTGCAAAAGCCGTCCTTGCTCACGCGCTGAGCGAAAAACTGAATAAAAAAGCATTTATCATAACTCCCGACGACGCGAGCGCGGTAAGGCTGTACGAAAACCTCTCTGCATTTCAGAGCGGGGTTTTGCTATACCCGAAAAGAGAATTCACCTTCCTCGAGGTGGAGGGTATAAGCCGCGAATACGAGCAGCTAAGGCTCGGCGTTCTTGCTAATATTATAGCCGATAATTACACGGCGGTTGTTGCATCGATAGGCGCGGCAATTCAGTTTACAATGCCGCCCGAGGCGCTGATTGAAAGGACGTTTACTATAAAAACGGGCGTTCTTGTGAACGCAGGATATGTGCGCTCAGATTTAGTAGACGGCGCAGGTCAGTTCTCAGTCAGAGGCGATATAATTGATTTCTATCCTCCCGATACGGACGAGCCCGTAAGAATTGAGCTCTGGGGCGACACGGTTGACTCGATTGCGCGCTTTGATATCGCCACCCAGCGCAGGACCGGCGCGGTTAAAGAGGTAAAGATTATCCCGTCAACCGAGGTGCTTTTTTCCTCGAAGGAGGAGCAGGCAAAGCGGATTGACGCGCTCGCCGCAACGCTTAAAGGCAAGGCGGTCAAGGCGAGGGAAAAGCTCTATAAGGATAGCGACAGACTCAAGGAGGGCACGGCGCTCAGGTGCAGCGACAAGTATCTTCCGCTGGCATATGAATCGGGCGGGCTTTTCGACTATCTTGACGGGCTTCTCATAGTCTGCGAGACGGGAAGCGTCAAGGAAAAATGCGAAAACGCGAACAAGCTTATGAACGAGGAGCTTAAATGGATGCTCGACGAGGGCGCGCTTTGCAAAGGTCTTGATAAATTTATGCTGAATTTCGACGAGGTCTGCGAGGTTTATTCGGGGCACGGCGCGGTATATCTTGACTCCTTCCCGAGGGGCAGCTTTGACACGCCCGTAAAGCACCTGTCCACGTTTAAAATGTACGAAACTTCGCCGTTTTCGGGCACGCTTTCGCAGCTCAAAGACGAACTGTTTCCGCTGATAAAAACGAACTACGCGGTAATCGTAACCGCGGGAACGTCGAGGGCGGGCAGGGCGCTTGCAAACGATTTGAAGGACAGCTCAATAAACGCGGCGTTTTTTGAAAAGCTCCCGTCGGAACTTGCGCAGGGCTACGTCAGCGTAATTTCAGGCTCGCTCAGCGCGGGCTTTAAGGACGCGGGAACGAAGATTGCGGTAATTACGCAGGGACACGGCGCGCAGAGCAAAAAGAAGCAAAAGCGCTTTTCCTCAAAAGACGCGCTCCACTCGCTTGACGAGCTTACCGTCGGCGACTACATCGTTCACGCGACTCACGGTATCGGCGTTTTCAAGGGTATACATCCGCTTGAAATTCAGGACGTGAGAAAGGACTATATAAAAATCGAATACGCCAAGGGCGACCTGCTTTACGTGCCCGTAACCCAGCTTGATTTGGTGTCAAAATACATCGGCCCCGACGAGGAAAACTCGAGAGTGAAAATCAACCGCCTCGGTTCGGGCGACTGGGCGAGGACGAAGAGCAAGGTCAAGGCGAGCGTTCAGGATATGGCAAAGGAGCTTATAGCCCTTTACGCAAAAAGACTCAGCACCAAGGGATATCAGTTTTCCGAGGATACGGACTTACAGCGCGATTTTGAACTCAGGTTTGAATACGAGGAAACCGAGGACCAGATACGCTGCGCCGAGGAAATCAAGGGCGATATGGAAAAGCCCTCGCCCATGGACAGACTTCTCTGCGGCGACGTCGGCTTCGGCAAGACCGAGGTTGCGCTCAGGGCGGCGTTCAAGTGTATAGGCGACAGCAAGCAGTGCGCCATACTTGTTCCGACCACGGTTCTCGCAATGCAGCATTTCCGCACGGCGAAAATGCGCCTTGAAGCGTACCCCGTAAGAATTGAAATGCTTTCGCGTTTCGTTTCCCCGGCAAAGCAGAAGGAAATCCTGCGCGACCTTGCGCAGGGACGGGTTGACCTTCTCATCGGCACGCACAGGATAATAAGCAAGGATATCCGCTTTGCCGACCTCGGGCTTCTTATAGTTGACGAGGAGCAGCGCTTCGGCGTTGCACAAAAAGAGAAAATCAAGGAGAAGTTCCCAAGGGTCGACGTGCTCACCCTTTCGGCAACGCCTATTCCGAGAACGCTCAATATGGCAATGAGCGGAATCAGGGACATGTCCCTTCTTGAAGAGGCGCCGAGCGACCGCTACCCCGTTCAGACCTACGTTATCGAATACGATTTCGGCATACTCGTAGAGGCGATGGAGAGGGAGCTTTCCCGCGGGGGTCAGTGCTATTATCTTCACAACAACATTGACTCGATTGACCTTACGGCAATGCAGATTAAAAAGGCAATCCCCGACGCGAGGATAGGCATAGCCCACGGGCGCATGAGCGAGGAACAGCTCAGCGACGTGTGGGACGGACTTCTTAAAGGCGAGATTGATATTCTCGTTTGTACGACTATAATAGAAACGGGAGTAGACGTTCCGAACGTGAACACTCTCATTATTGAAAATTCGGACAGAATGGGGCTTGCCCAGCTTCACCAGATAAGAGGGCGCGTAGGGCGTTCTTCAAGGCGAGGACACGCGTATTTTACGTTTAAGCGCGGGACGGCGCTTTCCGAGGTTGCGGCGAAGAGGCTTGAGGCGATAAGGGAATATACCGAGTTCGGCTCGGGATTTAAAATCGCTATGCGCGACTTGCAGATAAGGGGCGCGGGTTCGCTCCTCGGCAACAGACAGCACGGGCATATGGAATCCGTCGGCTACGATATGTATCTTAAACTGCTTGAAGAGGCGGTGCAGGAGGAGAAGGGCGAAAGAATTCCCGAAAAGAAGGACGCGGAGTGCCTTATCGACCTTCCCGTCGACGCGGCTATCCCCGAAAGTTATATCTCTTCAACCCAGGCGCGGCTTGCTATGTATAAGGCGATTGCGAACATTAAAAGCGAGGCGGACGCCGAGGACGTATACGACGAACTCACGGACCGTTTCGGCGCGCCGCCGAGGCAGGTTTACGGGCTTGTTGATATTGCACTGCTCAGGAACACGGCGCTTTCCCTCGGATTTAACGAGATTAAGCAGAGCGCGGGAGCGGTAAACTTCTATATTAACGACGTTAAGGTGGAATACCTTGTTGCGCTCAACGAAAAAATGAGGAGCAGGGCGACTTTCAAGTCGGTAAAAAGGCCGTATATTTCAATTAAAACTCTCGGCGAAAATCCGATAGATATAGTAAAAACCACGCTGGAGATACTTCAGTCGGCAGTAAAAGAGGAAGAAAAATGACAAACGCAGCAACATCCAAAATAGAACAGCTCATTAACAGCCGCGGCGGCGATATTGCCTACGAGGGCGAGGGCTTCGTCGGGACCGTAAGGTGGAATTTTGACGAGGAGTTTGAAAACGATATCCGTACTTTGTGGGAACTTTCAAACAAGGCTCACGAGGACTGGAACAGCCAGACAGCCGTATTTGCAAGGGCGGCGTCTGCCTGCGACAGGGGCGCACTGAGCGTCAGGGCGGAAATTGAAAGAATAAAAAACGGATATATTTTCAAAAGGAGAAGGATAATTAAACCGCTTATAAAAAGCGGCCTTCTCACAAGGTGTGAGGAAAGGGGCGGCACGCTTTATATCACGTTTAAAAACGAACAGATTAAGCGCTGCCTTACAAAATCGGGCCAGGTGCTGGAAATGGCGGTATATCTTTTTGCCCACAGTGCGGAAGATAACGGCGAAAAGGTTTACGACGACGTTATGACCGGCGTTGTAATCGACTGGGACGGCGAAATCCTTAATTCGGCAACCGACGTCAGAAACGAGATTGACGCGATAATGATACATAAGGACGTGCCCGTTTTCGTTTCCTGCAAAAGCGGCGCGGTTGATTCAAATGAGCTGTATAAGCTAAGCGTTGTTGCAGAAAGGTTCGGCGGGGAAAAAGCAAAAGCGGTTCTTATATCCTACGCCTTCGGCAATACGACCCACGCGCAGTCGCTGAGAAACCGCGCGGAGGAAATGAATATAAAAATCGTTGAATACGATTTCCGCACGACGGAAAAAGAAATGACGGAGAAAATAAAAACTCTTTGGGTATAAAATGAAACGCCTCGGTACATAATAATCCCGAGGTGTTATTTTATGTCAAATACAGATTACCGAAATAAAGGAAATAAAAACGTAAAGGGGCTTTTTTCCGCGCTTTGTCTTTGTATAATCGCAATCGGGCTGATAGTTTATTACTCCGCGGCACCGAAAACGGCGCAGAAAAACAACCCCGTAAATGAGAATCAGACGCTTGAAATAACTACCGAGGTTCAGAGGGCGGTAACGCTTGAGGACACTACGAAGCCGAAGGAAAAGACAACGGCACGCACGGTTAAGAAAGCGAAAAAAGAAAAAACGACCGAAAAGACGACTATGCCACGGGGCAAGAACAACACGCCGTATAAGAGCTTTTATAAATATCCGCTGAGCGAGGCGGTTTTGAAGGGATGCAGCGAGGAGCTTGTTTTCGATTCAACTATGGGCGACTACCGCGCGCACGCGGCGGTTGACTTTAAAGGGGACGGCGGCGACGAGGTTGTTGCAGTCAACGATGGAATTGTGCTTGACGTTTACACGGATAATATGTACGGCCAGGTAGTCGTAATCGACCACGGCGGAAAGCTCGTT
>CAJOER010000020.1 GCA_905233805.1 uncultured Eubacterium sp.
GGCTCTTGGTTTCAACGTGGCAACGCCGGTATTTGACGGAGCAAACGAGGATGATATCCAGGATACGCTCGAACTTGCAAATGATTACGTTAATCTTGAATGGGAAGAATTCGAGAAGAAGCATAAGAAGGAGCTTTTGCCCGAGGTTATGGATTACCTGTCGGAGAACAGGGATCACAGGGCAGTATGGAAGGGCGTTACGATAAGCCGTGACGGTAAGGTAAGGCTCAGCCCGTTTTGTATTCAGGAGTGCACCGATACGAACACCTCTCTTGAATTTGTTGAAAACCCGGGCTATACCGCGATTGAGCAGTATGACAATACTCACGCAATCTGTCCCGCGACTGATATTTATGCGTTTTCCGCCTGTATTTACCGCGCGCTGGTAGGAACCAACCCGCCGGACAGCCTTTCAAGAGAGGCTAACGACAAGCTGATGATTCCGAACTCTATTGCCGAGAAAATCCCGATGCACGTTATTAAGGCGCTCGGAAGCGGACTTCAGATTTATCCCGAAAAGAGAATTAAATCCGTATCCGAATTCAGGGAACTGCTTGACGCCGCTCCGTCGGTTCAGGCGAGAGCGCAGAGCACTGAGGACACCTATCACGAGGATATAGACAAGAGCACATATATCGATTATTCAAAGCTTGAAGAGGCTCAGAATAAGCGCTCAAGAATTGCTATTGCAGTTCTTGCCGTTCTAATTATCCTTGCAATAGGCGCGGGAATATATGTAGTTAAGTTTACAGATATATTAAAACCGGCTGAAACCACTACGACAACAACCGTTGCGCAGACTTTTGAGGTGCCGAATATCGCAAATAACGGCTATACCCAGAGCGACGTTCAGAATAACGGCGCATGGAACCAGCAGTTTACGATTACCTTTGCGGAGGATTATTCAAAGGACGCTGAAAAGGGAATAATCTTTAAGCAGAGCATTAAGGCGGGCGAAAAGGTCAATCAGGGAACGGAACTTATTCTTACCGTCAGCAAGGGTATCCAGACGGCGGAGGTGCCTGACCTTTCAAATAAGCCCGTTGACGAGGCGAAAAAAGCGCTTGAGGACCTCGGCTTTAAGGTTTCAACCGTTGAGGTTTACAACGACGGCTCGCATGCAGCTAATACGGTAAAATCGTCTTACGGTACGGCTCCCGCAAAAGGGGAAACGGTAGCGGTAGGCGAGGAAATTATTCTTCAGGTTTACGGCGAGGTACAGACGACGACTACCACGACTACCCAGCCTGCGAATAACAACTGATTCAGTTTAATATAAAGGGCGGAAAATATTTCCGTCCTTTTTTGCAACACTTTTACAACTTTTTCTTACTATATAAACGAAAGCTTTCGGGAGGTGACAAAATGAACGAAAGGGAGTTAGTACTCTTATCGCAAAGCGGAGATAAGGACGCCTTTGCTCAGCTTTATACGCTTTATAAGGATAAACTCTACCGCTACGCGCTCTACCGTCTTGAAAATCAGGACGACGCAGAGGACGCAGTATCCGACGCGGTTTATTCGGCTTTTTACCAGATAGGACAGCTCAAAAAGCCCGAGTCGTTTTCCGCGTGGATATTCAGGATTCTTTACTGCTCGTGCGCCGAGATTATTAAATCGCGCGCCGAAAGGCGAAAACTCAAGGATATAAACGATATGACCGAAAAGCTCTCATACGATATGGAAAATACGGTCAATAAAACGGAGCTTTCCCAGGCGCTTTCTATCCTTAAACCCGACGAGAGGGAGATTGTTCTTCTTTCGGTTATATCGGGGCTTAACAGTAAAGAGATAGGTAAAATCTGTGATATGACCTCGGGCTCGGTTCGTTCAAAACTGTCGCGCAGTCTTTCAAAAATGAGAAACTTTCTGGAGGGATAGTAATGAAAAAGAATAATGATTTTGATTTTATCTCTTCAAAATTTGAAGAGGAAAACGTTAAGGCGCCGGAAAGCCTGAACGCCGAAAACGTGATAGAGAATTTTGATAAAAAAGACGTATCAAATATTGTAAAACTAAATAAGAACAAGCGCGGTATAAAGTCATTCGTCGCGGTTGCGGCGTGCGTTGCGCTCGTTATTACAAGCGTTGCAATCGGGGGTAAGTATTTCAGAACTCCCGTTGAACCGGATTCTCCCATAGGCCATATAACGCAGGCAAAGCTTGAGGGAATTAAGTATTTTGAAAGTTATGACGAGCTTAACAAGACGCTTGAAGACCTTATGCCCGAAGAGGACAACATAGTTGAAAAAGGGCTCGGCATTTTCCGTAACGAGTTTTCAAAAGGCAGTTACGCCGTAACCGAGGACGCTGCCGAGAGTTCAAGCGCAAATACTATAGGCGCGACGGGCAAAAGCTTCGGCAAGACGAACACCCAGGTTGAGGCGGTTGACGAGGCGGATATTATCAAGACCGACGGCAAATATATCTATTATCTTTGCGAATATGAGGGTAATGAAATTAAGATATATTCGGCTGATAACGGAAAAACCGAACTTGTATCTTCAATAAAAACCCCTTCCGATAAAAACCGCTATTTCAGCGAGATGTATATAAACGGCGACAAGCTTATAGTAATCGGAACCTATACGAAAGAAGGCAAGGCTTACTACGACTATGAGCAGAACACCTTCGTAAATATCTATGATATTAAGGACAGGAAGAATCCCGAGCTTGAAACCGAGTATGCACAGTCGGGCTCATATTCAACCTCAAGGCTCTATGACGGCTGCGTATACATTATTTCAAATTACTATAAGTTCCAGTTCAAAAAGGGTTTCGTCCCCTGCGTTGATTACAACGGAAAAGGCGCGGAGGAAATTCCGATTGAAAACATCTGCGGCGTTGTGGACAGCAAGCGCACGGGCTACGCGGTAATAGGTGCCGTAAGCCTTAACGGAAAGAGCACGAAGCAGAACACGAAGGCTATCCTCGGCGTATCGGATAACGTTTACTGCAACGAGAAAAATCTCTATCTTGCGGGAACGGATTATTCTTACGAGAGCTTTTCAGCCGAAAATGAAAAAACTCAGATAATCAAGTATTCCTTTGATAAAACCGACGTTAAACTCAAGGCGAGCGCAGCGGTTAAGGGCAGGGTAAACGACCAGTTTTCACTTGACGAAAAGGACGGAAACCTCCGTATCGCCACAACCGTTACGAACTATAACGACGGCAAGGATAAGAACTATCTTTTCGTGCTTGATAAGAACCTTGAAAAGATAGGCGAGGTTACGGGCTTTGCAAGGGGAGAGCATATTGAGGCGGTAAGGTATATAGGCGACACGGCTTACGTTATCACCTTCCAGCAGACTGACCCGCTGTTTATTATCGACCTGAGCAACCCGAAGGAACCCGAAATCACCGGCGAGGTTAAAATTGACGGATTTTCGTCAAGCCTTACCCCCGTTGACGAGAATACGCTTCTCGGTATCGGCTATTCCACCAAGGAAAACGAGTTCGGCGGAATCCAGACCAACGGACTTAAATTCGTAGTCTTCGATATAAGCGACAAGAACTGCCCGAAGGTGCTTTCCGAAAAAACCATGGTTGATTGCGACAGCCCCGTTCAGGAGGACCACAAGGCGCTTTGCATTAACCGCGACAAGGGTTACTTCGCCGTTCCGTATTACACTTATAATGACGATGACGAATATGACATTCATCACGCGTCCGTCGGAATTATCAGGGTAAATAACGGTAAAATTGAGTTCAGCGAGCTCGACTGCGGCAAGGAGGACGAGATCCGCCGCTGCACCTACATTGACGATTATCTCTACGCCGTACTCAGCGAGAGCGGAGAAATTGAAAGCTTTACAGTTAAATAAAAAAGGAAGCCCCGGATAGCCGGGGCTTTTATTTTAGTTATTCACTTTCCTGAACATATCGTTAATCTGTTCTTTTAACAGGGGATACTTCTTTAAATCTATATCCTCTTTAAGCATTTCCTGCGCGCAGGACTGGCAGATTCTTACGGTTTCCATATCCTCGAGCATATCCGCAATAACGAGGTTCGGGAGGCCGTGCTGTCTTTTGCCGAAGAAGTCGCCGGGGCCTCGCGCTTTAAGGTCGTAGTCGGCGATTTTAAAGCCGTTGTTGGTGTCCTTCATAACGGCAAGGCGCTCCTGTGAGGTCTTGCTCTTGTTGTCGGACACAAGAATACAGTAGGATTTATCGCTGCCTCTTCCGACTCTTCCCCTCAGCTGATGAAGCTGCGAAAGGCCGAATCGGTCCGCGTTTTCAATGAGCATAATAGTCGCGTTCGGGATATCGACGCCGACCTCGATTACCGTTGTTGCAACAAGAATCTGAACATCGCCGCGCGAAAAGGCGTTCATCACGTTATCCTTTTCTTTTGCTTTCATCTTACCGTGAATAAGCCCGAGGTTGTAGCCCTCAAAGGCGGTATTTGAAAGCTGCTCTGCGTATTCCTTGGCGGAAATCAAATCGCTTTCGCCCTCGTCAACAAGGGAGCAGACTATGTACGCCTGCGCGCCCGCGTCAACGTTTTTGCGGATAAAGCTGTAAATCCTCTCATGATACGAGGAGTCGACAACATCGGTTCTTATGGGCTGACGCCCCGCGGGGAGTTCGTCTATAACCGAAATATCAAGGTCGCCGTAAATGATGAGGCCGAGCGTTCTCGGGATAGGAGTTGCGCTCATTACAAGAAGGTGGGGATTGCTGCTCTTCATGGCGAGAGTGGCCCTCTGCTCAACGCCGAAGCGGTGCTGCTCGTCGGTTACGACGAGGGCAAGGTCCTTGAATTCGACGTCGTTTTGAATAAGCGCGTGAGTTCCGATAATCAAATCTATTTCGCCGTCCATAAGGGCGGTTTTTATTTCTTTCTTTTCCTTAGGCTTCATTGAGCCGGTGAGCAGGGCGACACTTATATCCGTGCCCTCAAAAAGCTTAGTCAGCGACTCAAAATGCTGGAAGGCAAGAATTTCGGTCGGCGCCATAAAAGCCGCCTGATAGCCGTTTTTAATTACCGTGTGCATAAGCGCGGCGGCAACCGCGGTCTTGCCCGAGCCGACGTCGCCCTGAATAAGGCGGTTCATTGTTGATTCGCCCTTCATATCGTTTATGCAGTCGCTGATTGCTCGCTTTTGCGCACCCGTAGGCTCAAAGGGGAGAAGCGGATAGAATTCGTTTGTAAAGTCTTTATCAATTATAAATCCGTTTTCGGAATGTTTTTTGACTTTTAGCTTTAACAGACCCAGCTGTAAGGTTAAAAGCTCCTCAAAAATCAGTCTTTTTCTCGCTATTTCAATATTCTTTCTCTCCGAGGGGAAGTGAATCTGCCTAATCGCAAAGTCGAGCGAGCACAAATCGTAGCGCTGTTTTATTTCGTCGTCGAGGGTATCCTCAAAATGTTCGACCTTTTCAAGCGCGGCTTTAACAACCTTTGCTATCGCCTTTGAATTGAGACGTTCGGTTGAGGGGTAAATCGGGTGGATACCTACTGCGCCCTCGTCCTTTTCAATCTGGGGCGAGTTCATTGACGCGCTTGTAAAATTCTTTTCAAGCTTGCCGTAAAGTATGTATTCGTCAAAGGTGCGAAGCGCCTTGGCGAGGTATTTATTATTGAAAATAGTTACGTGAATCACGTTTTCACCGTCGGAGAAATTGCATTTATAAAGGGTGAGACCCTTTCTTATTAGCGATTCCTTAACGGGGGTAATCATAGTGGCTTTGATAGTTACCGTATCGCCGTTGTTGGAGGTCGCTACGGTTGAGGTTTTGCTCCAGTCCTGATACTTCCTCGGGTAGTAATGCACTAAATCGTCAAGCGAGAACACGCCCAGCTTGTTGAAAAGCTGAGCTCTTTTTTCGCCTACGCCTTTTATGTACTTTACGTCAAAGCCTTTGAGTTCGTTCATCAGTTGTAGTACCAGTCCTCAATATTTGAAAAATAGTTTCCGTCATAACCCTGCATATCGCCCTGAAGCGACTTTGTATAGCAAATCATACCCTGTCTGTAAAGAAGGGGAACGAAGGGCATTTCCTGAGTAAATTTAAGTATAAAGCTTCCGATTTCCTTTTTGCCTCTCATATAAGCGCGGTAAGATTTTGCGGTTTTTGAATCGGTATCAATTCCGTGGTGGGTTGCGCCGTCGGAGGAGAAGAAACCGTAAAGGCTCATATCGCCTTTGAGCTTAGTTTCGCCGATATAAATATCGTAATAGCCGTCGCGCACGTATTCCTTATATCCCGCGGAACTCATTACTCTCAGATTAACCGTAAAGCCCGCCGCTTCAAGCTGCTGCTTTACAAGGTTTGCCGTGGCTTTTTTGCCCTCGCTCTTATCCGTGAGCAGGGTGAGTTTCAGCCTGTCGCGCGAGTATCCGCTTGCCTCAATCGCCTGTTTTGCCGCGTTTAAATCAGAGGTCGTTTCGAAAATCTGAGTCTTTTTTGAAAGGCTCGTTACGGGGTTGAAAATTGATTTCGCGGGGGTCGCATAGCCGCGGTACGCGCTTTTTACAAGGGCGTCGCGGTTTACGGCGAGATTAATCGCACGGCGGATATTCTTATTTTCGGTTATACCGTTTTTACAGTAAATGCCGATATAAACGAGGTTATTAAGGTTAACCGTCTTTGAGGCGGAAAGGATTTTCGTTTTGCTGCCCTCGGATAAATCGAGGTATGCGTAACTTATATTGCCGATATTAATTGCGTTTTCAATTGATTCGTTTGAGGTTATATTTACTAAATTGATTTTAGCAAATTTCGGATTAAAATCGGAATAGTATTCGTTTTTAACAAGCGCAACGCTTCCCTCAGCCTCGGTGAACTTATATCTGCCCGAGCCGATTTTAAAGCCCTGCTTATTCGGCTTCATCCTCGCTATAGCAAAGGTGAGAAGCTTATGAGCCTCGGGGTCGGGGCTGTTCAAATGGAAGGTTACCTCATAGGCGCTTTCAACCTCAATTCTGCTGAAAATCGAAAGGGTTGAAGCCCAGTGGGGCGACTCCTTTGCTTTAATAAAAGAGTATTCAATATTCTCGGCGGCAATATTTGAACCGTCTGAGAATTTAAGCCCCGTTTTAAGCTTAACAACAAGCTTTTCAGGGGAGGTATAGACATAGCTTTCCGCAACGGAAGGAACAGCCTCATAGTTTTCGTCGAGTATGAACAGAGAGTCGTAAACGAGAGTCTGGATAACCTGGTTGTTAAGAGTCTCGGTTTCATACGGGTCAAGCGAGTCCGCCATTGAATAACTTAGGCGGAAACTCGAGGTGTCAACCTTTGACTGAGCGGTTGTTTCAACCTTCTGTTTTTTTATTACGGGAGTGTTTATCTTGCCCGAGCAGCCCGAAAAAACAGCCGTAATCAGCGCCGCCGAAAGAAGCAACGCAATATATCTTTTAATCATTTTCTGAACCTTTCTATATGAACGGTTTTACCTGTTATATTATCAATTTCGAAAAGGCAGCCCTCAAGCGTGCAGGGGCCGTCGGGATTTAAAAAGCGCACGGGGAGGTTTGTTTTCATTTTCTGTATCGCCCTTTCGGGTTCTACCCCGAGGACGGAATAGTAAGGCCCCGTCATACCTATATCGGTAATGTAGCCCGTGCCGTTCGGGAGAATCTGCTCGTCCGAGGTCTGGACGTGGGTGTGCGTTCCGAAAAGAGCCGAAGCGCGCCCGTCAACGTAAAAGCCCAGGGCCTTTTTCTCGCTGCTTGCCTCGGCGTGAAAGTCAATTATAACGATGTTTGCGCCCTCTTCTTTTGCATCTTCAAGAAACTCGTCTATACACTCGAAGGGGTTATAAATATTATCAAGATAAACCGTGCCCTGAAGGTTGATTACGGCGAGCTTTACGCTGCCCTTATCAAGGTAGACTATGCCCTTGCCGGGGGCGGAGGGATGGTAGTTTGCGGGGCGGATAATAAACTCGTTTTCGTCAAGATAATCCGAAATCTCGGGGCGGCGAAGCGCGTGATTCCCGAGGGTGATTACGTCAACGCCCGATTCAAAAAGATAATTTGCGCTTTGCGGGAGTATGCCGTTACCGACGGCGGAGTTTTCACCGTTTGCGATTACTATGTCCGCGCGGTATTCTCTTTTAAGCTTAAAAAGATTTTCTCTGAGGTATTCGCAGCCCTGCTTTGAAACCACGTCCCCGACAGTTAAGATTCTCATATAATCTCTTTTCTATATAATAAGATAAATACATTATATAATATTAATAAAACAAATACAATAAAAGTTGAAAAAAATATTTGTATATGCTATCATTACTTTATAACATTTGAAAAGGATATCTGATATGGATTTATCACTTATTATTCCCTGCTATAACGAGGAGGGAAGCGTTGAAAGATTTTTTGAAGAGACTGAAAAGGTCTTCTCCTCAAGTCCGGTAAAATATGAATATGTTTTTATCGACGACGGCAGCGAAGACGGTACCGCCGCCGCGCTTAAAAATCTTTATAACACCTACACCGAAAAGAATATAAGCGTAATCAGCTTTTCGCGTAATTTCGGCAAGGAGGCGGCAATTTACGCCGGCCTTCAAAACGCCATCGGAAGCTATATGTGCATTATAGACGCCGACTTGCAGCAGCGCCCCGAAACTGCGCTTGAAATGTTTAAACTCATAGTAACGAACCCCGAACTCGACTGCGTTTGCGCATATCAGAACGAGCGTGCCGAGGGCAAGGGTATGAGCAAAATCAAGGGCGCTTTTTATAAGATTATTAACACCCTTGCCGAAACGGAGTTTAAAAACGGTGCGTCGGATTTCCGCCTCTTTAATTCAAAGGTCAGGGACGCCGTGCTTTCTCTCGGGGAGTATCACCGCTTTTCAAAGGGCATTTTCAGCTGGGTAGGCTTTAACGTTCACTATATGGAATACACCGCGTCCGAGCGTGAAAACGGCGAGAGCAAGTGGGACTTTTTCAAGCTTCTTAAATATGCGCTTTCGGGTATAGTATCGTTTTCGACCGCACCCTTGAAGCTTGCGGGATATATCGGCTCGGCGGCTACGGTATTTTCAATAGTTTATCTTATAGTGACTATAATAAGAAAGCTGACGTCGAATATAAACGTAGACGGCTTTACTCAGCTTGTAATTCTGATAACGTTTTTCAGCGGAGTTTTGCTCTTCACTCTCGGTATTATCGGCGAGTATATAGCAAAGATTTACCAGCAGGTCAAAAACAGGCCGATATATATAGCAAAGGATATTTTAAAACGAAACGACAAATAAAAAATGCACCTCGAAAGAGGTGCTTTTTATTTTAATCTTGCCTCAAGGCGGTAGATAGGGAAGCCCTGAGAGGAAAACTTTTTTTCGTACTCTGTTTCGATATTGCCCTCGAAATCGCTGCCGTGCAAATCAAGGGAAACGTCGGAAATTATATAGCCCGCTTTTGAAAAGCTCTCTATTGAATACTCAAAAAAGTGCATATTATCCGTCTTCTGACAAATCGGCGCACCGTCCTTTAAGAGAGGCTTATAGATATTTAAAAATCTCGCATTCGTCAGACGGTGGTTTTCGTATGAGTTTTTCGGATAGGGGCAGGAAAAGTTGAGAAAAAGCGTTTCAATGCTTTTTTCGGGGATAAAGCTTTCAAGATACTCCGCGGCGCAGCTTGCAAACTTTATGTTTTTCAGTCCCTTTTCCTTAGCCTTTTCGCAGCCGACCACGATAACGTCGCTGATTTTTTCAACCATCAGAATATTCTTATCGGGGTTCTGCTCCGCAAACGCTACGGCAAAGCCGCCCATACCTCCGCCGATTTCAAGATAAACGGGGTTGTCGTTGCAAAAAAGCTCTTTAAAATCAAGAAGATGCCTTTCGTTTTTTGCTTCGGCAAAATTTTTGCTTTCATTCCTGAGGATTAATAAGTAATCCGAAACGTTTTCTAGCCGCGTTTCAAGATTCTTTTTGTGTCGCATTCTCATAATTATTTCTGCCTTTAATATGCTTTTTCAGTCTCGTTGTCAACAGCGAGGCGATTATTATTTTTACTGCGTCGGGGATAATGAACGGGGTTACGCATACTGCGAGCGTTTTTGAAAGAATATGGGCGGCGGTTTCGCCTGAATAAACAAGCATAAACCATACCGTACCAAAGGCGTAGCACACGGCAGTTCCGATTATCATTGAAACAATCAGCGCCCAAAGCTTTTCGGTTTTATCGGACACGGCGCCGACAATCAGCGCGGTAAAGATAAAGCCGATAATGTAGCCACCCGTAGCTCCCGCGAGCACGCCTATCCCGCCCTTAAAGCCCGAAAAAACGGGAACGCCGACAGCGCCGAGAATAATATAAACCAGCGTTGAAAGCGTACCGCGTTTTAATCCGAAGAGCCCGCATATAAGACAGACTGCCATAGTCTGAAGGGTTACGGGAATTGCCCCGACGGGTATTGTAACCCAGGAGCATACGGCTATAATAGCCGCTGACGCTCCGATATATGCGAGGTCGGAGGTTTTAAACTTTTTCAAGCGCCTGCTCAATGTCGGCGATAATGTCGTCAGCGTCCTCAATACCGCAGGAGAAGCGGATGAGGTCAGGGCTTACGCCGCACTCTTCAAGCTGCTTGTCGGTGAGCTGACGGTGAGTAGTCGAAGCGGGGTGGAGGCAGCAGGTGCGCGCGTCCGCAACGTGGGTTACGATAGCGGCGAGCTTTAAGCTGTCCATAAACTTGGTAGCCGCCTCGCGGCCGCCTTCAACGCCGAAGGATACTACGCCGCAGGTGCCGTTTGGCATATACTTTTTAGCGAGTTCGTACTGGTTGTCGTCCTCGAGCATTGAGCACTTAACCCAGGTGATTTTCGGGTGCTTTTTAAGATACTTAGCAACTGCGAGAGCGTTTTCGCAGTGGCGCGGCATTCTCAGGTGAAGAGTTTCAAGCCCTACGTTGATAAGAAACGCGTTCTGCGGGGACTGAATTGAGCCGAGGTCGCGCATAATCTGCGCCGTTGCCTTAGTGATATAAGCTCCCTTGCCGAAATCCTTGGTATAAACTACGCCGTGGTAACTCTCGTCGGGGGTGGTGAGGCCGGGGAACTTATCGTTCTGCT
>CAJOER010000021.1 GCA_905233805.1 uncultured Eubacterium sp.
GGGCGTTGTTGAAAAGACGAAGGACTCCTGCGTCGGAATTACCGTTTACGCAAAGCAGAGCGACTTCGGTTACTTCTATAATTTCGGCTCCGATAATCAGTCCTCTGACGGAGAAGTTAAATCCGGCGAAGGCTCGGGCGTTATTATGAGCGAGGCGGGCGGAAAAACCCATATTATGACCTGCGCGCACGTAATCGAGGGCGGTACGAAGTATAAGGTAACCCTTGATAACGATAAGGAATATGACGCTAAGTATGTGGGCAGCGACGCCCAGACCGATATCGGCGTTCTTTCAATTGACGCGACGGGACTTCAGGTAGCTGAGTTCGGCGACAGCAAGGATATTTCAATCGGTGAAGACTGTATCGTAATCGGCTGCCCCGGCGGACTTGAGTTTAAAAACAGCGTAACAAAAGGTATTGTTTCCGCGCTTGATGTGCCGATTGCTTCAACTATCGGCTACAACAACGAGTGTATCCAGGTTGACGCGGCGATTAACCCCGGCAACTCGGGCGGAGCGCTCTTCAATATGCAGGGCCAGGTAATAGGAATTAACTCCTCAAAAATTGCCTCAACCGAGTACGAGGGAATGGGCTTTGCGGTTCCGAGCAATACTGCCGTAAGCACCGCTAATTCGCTTATCAAAAACGGATACGTAAAGGGAAGAGCAAAGCTCGGTATTACCTACGCAACCCTTTCAATGCTCCAGATGGGTTCAAGCGAAATTCTTGAAGCGCTTGCGGAAGAAGGTTTCAAGGACGCTCAGGGAACAATGATTATCAGCGAGGTTTCCGACGAATCCGACCTTAAAGGCAAGGTTGAAAAGAACGATATGATAGTAGCTGTAAACGGCGAAACGATGACGTCAGTCGACATTCTGACCTCGCTTCTTGCCAAGAGCAAACCGGGCGATACGGTTAAGCTTACAATCGCAAGAATTGAAGGCAACAGAATTAAAACCTTCGAGGTTTCCTGCAAGCTTATTGAAGCAAAAGAATAATTGATTTCCGGCGGAGCAGTGCTCCGCCGAATTTTTTTCTTGACAAATGAATATAAAGGATTATAATATAATTAGCACTCAGAGAGCGAGAGTGCTAATTTTTGCGATTATTATAAATCTGAGGTGATATAAATGAGAAAAAAACAGTTTAAAGCAGAGTCGAAAAAGCTCCTGGATATGATGATTAATTCTATCTATACTCATAAGGAAATCTTCCTTCGTGAGCTTATCTCTAACGCGAGCGACGCTACCGATAAGCTGTATTTTAAATCGCTTACCGACGGCAGCATTGACGCAGCAAAGGATAATCTTAAAATCAGAATTGACATCGATAAGGAAAAGAGAACTCTTACCGTTACCGATAAGGGTATCGGTATGAACGAAAAAGAGCTTGAAACAAATCTCGGAACTATTGCAAAGTCGGATTCCCTCAACTTCAAAAAGGAAAATGAAGAGGACGAAAACATTGATAATATCGAGGTTATCGGCCAGTTCGGCGTAGGCTTTTACTCCTCGTTTATGGTTGCCGACAGGGTTGAGGTAGTATCCAAAGCCCTCGGCGAAGACACCGCGTATAAATGGGTCAGCGAGGGCGTTGACGGCTATACCGTTGAGCCATGCGAAAAAGAGGAAAGAGGAACCTCCGTTACGCTTTATATTAAAGAAAAAACCGAAAACGAGGACTATGACAAGTACCTTGAACAGTATACGATTGAGGACCTTGTTAAAAAGTACAGCGACTATATCCGCTATCCTATCGTAATGGAAATGACCTCACAGGTTCCCGACCCCGACAACGAGGGCGAATACATAACCGAGATTAACGACGAAACCCTTAATTCTCAGGTTCCGCTCTGGCGCAAGAATAAAAACGAAATCAAGGACGAGGAATATAACGATTTTTATAAGCAGAAGTTTTACGATTACAACGACCCGACTCTTGTAATCCATTCAAAAACCGAAGGTCAGGCGACCTTTGACGCTCTTATGTTCCTCCCGAAAAACGCGCCGATGGACTTTTATTCAAAGGATTACGAAAAGGGATTGCAGCTCTATTCAAACGGAGTCCTTATTATGGATAAATGCCCCGACCTCCTTCCCGATTATTTCAGCTTCGTAAGAGGCCTCGTTGACAGCGCAGACCTTACTCTTAATATTTCGCGTGAGGTTTTGCAGCACGACCACCAGCTTAAAATTATTGCAAAGGCGATTGATAAAAAGCTTAAAAGCGAGCTTGCAAAAATGCTGAAAAACGACAGGGAAAAGTACGAGGAATTCTTCAAAACCTTCGGAATTCAACTTAAATGGGGCGTATATGCTGACTACGGTATGAATAAAGACGGGCTTAAGGATTTAATCCTTTTCAAGTCTTCAAACGGCGGATACGTAACGCTTAAAGAATACAGAGAAAGGATGGCTGACTCGCAGGATGATATTTACTACGCCTGCGGCGAAAGCGAAGAAAAACTCGCCCTTCTTCCTCAGTGCGAGGCGGTTAAGGAAAAGGGCTTTGAGGTTCTTTATTTTACCGACGACGTTGACGAGTTTGCAATCCAGATGCTTATGGAATATGACGGAAAGCATTTCGTAAATATCCAGAAGGACGATTTTGACCTTTCAACCGACGCGGAAAAAGAGGCGGCAAAGAAGAAAAACGAGGAATCAAAAGAACTCCTTGATAAAATGAAGGGCTTCCTCGGCAATGAAGTAAGCGCGGTTAAGTTCACTAATAAACTCGGCTCCCACGCCGTAAGCCTTGCGGCGGAAGGATATGTAAGCCTTGAAATGGCTAAGGTTTTATCCCAGATGCCGGGTGCGGGCAACGACGTTAAGGCGCAGCTTGTTCTTGAAATAAACAGCGCCCACCCGATAGCCGAAAAGCTTGCCGGAGCCGACGATGAAAAGCTTGAAAAATATACCGCTATTCTTTATAATCAGGCAAGGCTTATCGCAGGCCTTTCAATAGATAATCCGACAGCGTTTTCGGATACAATCTGCGAACTTATGTAAAAATTTCGGAGCACGAAACCGTGCTCCGTTTTTTTGTCTTATCTCATTGACTCTTCGTAAGCCTTAATCATTTTCTTAACCATCTGACCGCCGATTGAGCCGGCCTGCTTGGAAGTAAGGTCACCGTTGTAACCCTGCTTAAGGTTAACACCTACCTCGGAAGCTGCTTCCATCTTGAAACGGTTGAGAGCATCCTTTGCCTCGGGAACTGTGTTCTTTGCCACGTAAATACACCTCGCTTATAATTATTTGCAGGGCGCAATTATGTGCAAAAAGCGTCATACGCCCTGCAAACAATTCAGCCTTGCAAATATATTTTGCGCAGCCCGGCGTAAAAAAACAAATGTAATTTTTGACAGAAAAAGTATTATTTCTTGTTAAAAGGCGCAGCCTGTGATATAATAGTACAAATTCTGTGTGTTTAAAATCGGAGGAATAAAAATGCAAAAGTACGGCGGCTGGGTTTTTATTTCACATTCGCATCTGGATATTGAAATTGTAAGAAAAATTAGGAATAAACTTGAATCAAGCGGCTATGAACCGTTAATGTTTTATCTTAAATGCTTGAATGACGATGACGAAATAGAATCGCTTATTAAAAGAGAAATTGACGAGCGCGACTGGTTTATTTTCGTTGACTCTGAAAACGCCGCAAATTCAAAATGGGTAAAAACCGAACGCGAGTATATTTATTCTTTAGAGGGCAAAAAGTGGTTTACAGTCAATGTTGACGGCGATATAGATTTCCAGATTGAATCCATAATAAAACATCTTAAAGTCTTCATTTCATATTCATATAAAGACCGAAACATTTTTAATATGATTAAGGACAAACTGATTGAACACGACTTTCTTGTTTTTGATGATGGGCTCATTGATGAAGATTGGAATAAAAAAATAGCTGACGGAATAAAAGACGTTTCAAAAAACGGTTTCTTTATCTCCTTAATAAGCAAAAATAGCATAAAGAATCATGAAGTTAAGGATGAAATAGTATACGCCAAACGTTGCGGAGCAACGATTATTCCCGTTATTGTCGGCGATGTTGAAATTTCCAATTTTTACTATTTAATTCTCAGCACACTGCAAACACTTAAAATTGACAGTGAGCCGAGTGAGGAACAGTTAAACGGAATTGTAAACTACATTATGCGGAATATTGATTATAAAGGCAGATAAAAGCCTGTGCAAACACCGGAACTTTATTTTGCCTGCTTTTTGCCGGCTTTTTACGGAGTAACTATCTAACGTAAAACTACTTTTTTTACAATAATTAAAAATAATATTGAATAATGGACGATAATAATATAAAATGTAATGGAGTAATACGAAATGGGGGATTTTACAGTACCATGTTAAAAAGAGTAAAAATCTTACTTGCGTTTGTTCTGGCTTTCGCTATGATTCTGCCGTGCTTATCCGTATCGGCGGAAGAGGAGAACACCGCCAGAAGTAAAAGAGTCGTTTCTATTGTATACGATGATTCGGGAAGTATGCGCGGCGATAATGCAGCTTATACAAGCTATGCAATCCAGGCTCTTACGGGTCTGCTTAATTCGGACGACGCGCTTTATATTACATATATGAACAAACCCGACAATGCGCAGAAGGTAGATTTAACAAATCCGCTTCAGGCAGTTAATGATATAAGAGATTATAAAGGCGGTAAGGAAACGCCGATTAAATCGCTTGACACTGCCTTCAATGCGCTGAAGTCACATCCGGATAAGAACGCATATACCCAGTACTGGCTTGTTGTACTTACGGACGGCGAATTTGACGACGATAAGGGTATGAAGAAAACTCAGAAAGCCGTTGAAAAAATCGCCGATTCAGCTATGCCCAACGGCGAGAGCCCGAATGTTCAGTATATTGCAATAGGTAAAAAGAGCGATTCTTACTGCCCCGAGGAAACAAGAGCAAATATTTCCGCACGGACTGTTAAGACCTCTGAGGAAATTGTTAACTGTGTTTTTGATATTTCCTCTTCAATTTCCGGAAGATACAGGGTTAAGGATACCGATATCGTACGTATTGATAACAACACCTTCTCCGTTTCGACAGAGGTTCCGCTTATCAATATCGGCGTATTAACCCAGAATACGGACGCAACGGTTGAAAAACTGAGCACCAAAGAGATAAAGAACGTAACTATTAAAAACAGCGTTAAGATT
The DNA here is from genome assembly GCA_905233805.1 of uncultured Eubacterium sp. Lineage (GTDB taxonomy): Bacteria > Bacillota > Clostridia > Oscillospirales > Acutalibacteraceae > Eubacterium_R. Next base: position 5,185 of record CAJOER010000021.1, read on the forward strand.
CAATCCCCGAAAAAGGACAACCCCTGCGTAAAAGGCGCGAGCGACAGCGCCCTCGGACTTAAAGGAGACGTTATTCTTGCAGGCGAGGAAACGCAAAGACTGCCCGCGGGCGAATATAAAATAAAGTTTGATAAAGACATAAAAAAAGAAGACGTTGTTATTATGCTTGAGCCGGAGCTTGAAATAAGAGTCAAGCTTTACTCCAAAGGCCTTGGCATTACCGATTTATCCGAAGTTATGTCGGTAACTCCCGACGTATCGGCAAAAATCGGAATATATAAAATAGGAACCGATACCGAAGTTTCCCCCACGATTCTTCCCGAAGGTTTAAAATACCATATCGATTACTCGGTAGACGGCAAGGTTATTCAGTCGTCCGACAAGGAAGAGCTTACCGCCATGAAAATCAAGGACGGTAAAAACGAGGTTACGGCAACGCTTGAACTGCCCGGATACTTTACTCTGCGTACGAGCGAAGGCTTTACGGTTTCAACCATTATCGTATCCAAAGTTAAAGCGGAACTTTTACCCGACGGCTCACCGCGTAAAACAAACAAAGACGGTGACAATGTTATTTATACCGAACTAATGAAGGACAATAAAACGGGAATTAAGTTCACCGCGTATAATTCGGGAAAACCGTTTACCGTTAAGGAAGCGGAGAGAAAGCTTGAAGAATTCAAAAGAGGTATAAAAGCACCGTTCAAAAACTATGAGGTTGAAATACTGAAAGACGGAAGCTATCTCGTTTATCCGAAAAAGCCCGTATACGGTGAATTACTTTTCTCAGTGCGTTTTCACGGAGAACGCAAGATTTCTGCCGAGATGAACGGCCACCGCGCCGAGGGCAGTCTGTATTTCAAGGTTGACTGGCTTTATTTCGGAATAAGAATTGCGCTGGTTATTGCGGCAATTTATTTCCTGCTCTGGGTTTTCGTTAAGAGGCGTTTCTATCACGCGACCGTTAAAATCTACCGCGGCAAATTACCCGGTGAGGATAAAGGCGACGGTGCTGAAGGCGACGGCGGCGAAGATAAAGACGAAGACGATGATGACGTCAAGTTTGAAAGCGAAACGGCTGTAAAACCTGCAAAACTGAATTTCTTCACGGCGAAAAACTTTGTGAATTTCATTTCATTAAACTCCGCTGTAAAGAAAACAGGCCCGTTCACCCTTAAAGCCGAAAGCAGGTTCTTAGGCCTTGCCGATAAGAAAATATGGGTAATTGATTTGAAGGGCTGCGGCCAGAGCTTCCAGTTCCACAATCCGATTTGCTCGGAGAACACAAACGACGTGCTCATAGGCCCGGGACGTAAACTGTATCTTCAGACAAGAGACCACGAATTCTACAAAATGACAATGGAAAAATAATTTAAAAAGCCGATGCGTTTGCATCGGCTCTTTTTATTTCGCTTATTTTTCGTTGATTTTTTTGCTGTATTTAGCAAGATATACGGTTCGCATTATGAAGCATTCAAGCTTCGGTACGTAGTGCGCTCTGTTGAAAATATCAACGTCGATAATCGCCTGGCACTGCTTATCCATAATGATTTCAAGCGCCTGCATATCGCCTTCGGTGTTACCCGTGATGAGCGCGCCCGCGCCCTGAATAAGAATGGCGTTTCTGTCCTCGATTGCCTTGCCTGCCTCTGCTGCGCAGGCGTCCGTATCACCGTCAATCCACGGAACGTTTTTAACGTCAACGCCTACAATCTGGGCAAAGTCGTCAATCATAGGGGTAATGCCGTTTCCTGTAAGCGAAACCGCAACCGCGTCAGCGTCCGTAATCTGCCTGATAATGGTGCAGTCCTCGGCGTTATAAATAGCTCTGTGGAGCTTTTCAATCTTCGGGGCAATACCGTTGATTCCGACGCCCGTATTAACGTCAACGTCAACCGTCGTATCGCCTACGGTAAGAGTGAAGATATCGCCGTTTCTTACCGAGGAGCCGAGGTCGGGAATAGTTTCTGGCATTGCGTCAGCCTCGTTCTTTTTAAGGAAGTAAGCGCGCTTGCCTTCGTCGCTGTAAGTCTCTGCCCAGGAATGGCGGAGATAATTGTCCTTAATAACCTTTTCACAGCATTTTTCAAGATTCTCAGCAAGAGCAAAAGCGTGGTCATAATCGTCGCCCATACAGATTGTGCCGTGGTGCATCATCATAATTGCGCGTGCGCTCGGGTGCATCTCGATACAGCGCTCAACCTTTTTTCTGAGCGAATCGGTAGTTGACATTGCATATGCGCCGCAGGGAACGGTATCGCCGAGAACGTCTTTGTACTCGTCGTATACGTTTCTGATTTCCATACCGGTAATTGATACGATTGTAGCAGCCTTCTGGTGAGTGTGAATAACGAAGTCAACCGTCGGATGATGACGGTAAGCGGCTGCGTGAACGCCCTTTTCCGACGAGGGCTTGATATCTCCGTCCCAGGCGCAGTCCGCTATATCAACAACAACTATTTCATCGGGGGTTAAGTCCTCATACGCTCTTCCCGACGGAGTAATAACAAACTGAGTATCGGAGATACGAGCTGAAACATTACCCCAGGTACGGGCGATAAGACCTTTTTCGATAAGCTCCTTACCTGCTTTTACTACTAATTCTTTAGCTTCATTAATTTCGTAAGCCATAACTGTCTCCTTATATTACTTAGGGCGCAGAGGCATTCCGCCTCGGCGCCCCGAATTCGTTTAATTATGCGTCGATTTTTTCACACTTTGCAAGAACCTTGTCGAAACGAGCGATACATTCGTCAATGTCTTCCTCGGTGTAAGCGCTTGAAGTATAAAGACGTGAGCCTGCAAGAGTTACAAGGCCTTCTGCCATATAAGCAGCGCCCATATACTGCATTTCAGTCTGGCGGATGCCGGTCTGCTTAAGTACGTTGGGTACTTCCCAGAGCTTCTTCCAGTTAATTCTGAACTGCATTGTAGCAACGGTGTGGAGGTGGCAGATTGAACCTACGTTGTAGCATACGAACGGAAGGTCGTACTTTCTGATGGATTCGTTAATACCCTTAACGAGTCTGTCAGCCATTCTTCCTGCAACCTGACAAGCGTTTCTCTTTTCGATTTCCTCGATTACTGTGTAACCTGCAACGCAGGAGATAGGTGTAGCAGCCATTGTACCGCCGCACATAGCCTTATGTATTTTCTTTCCTTCAGCCTTATCAAGACCTGCGCCGAGATACTTCATAACCTCTCTGTGTCCGCCGATTCCGCCTGCTCCGGGATAACCGCCTGCGATAATCTTACCGAAGATAGTGATATCAGGGTCAATTCCGTAGTAACCCTGAGCGCCCGAGAGACCGATACGGAAGCCTGTTACAACCTCGTCGGATACAAGGAGAGCGCCGTACTTACGGCAGAGAGCCTGAACGCCCTTCGGGAAGTCCTTATCAACGGGACGTGTAGCCGATTCGGGTCCGCAGGGTTCAATGAATACAGCAGCAGTACCGCCGCGGAACTTGTTGAGCTTGAGCTTTAATTCAAGAGACTTGAGGTCGTTCGGGAAGAACTCCTGGGTGTGCTTGAATACGAAAAGCGGAACGCCGTGAGACTGAGTATTAAGAGTACCGGGAACACGCATACCCCATGCAAGCTGGTCTGACCAGCCGTGGTAAGCGCCGCCCATTTTGATTATGTTCTTATGTCCTGTTGCAAGACGTGCTACACGAACTGCGCACATACAAGCCTCGGTACCCGAACCGAGCATACGGAACATTTCAACAGAGGGAACACATTCGCTGATTTTCTTGGCGAGCTTGTATTCGTAGGGGTGGAAAAGACCTGTTGACGGACCGCAGTCGTCAAGGAGTTCTTTAACCTTCTCTTTTACAACGTCGTCGTTTGAGCCGATGATTGTCGGACCGCCTGCCTGTAAGAAGTCAAAGTATTCGTTTCCGTCGATATCATAGAGCTTATTGCCCTTAGCCTTAACCATAACGATGGGGAAGGGATAGTTGAAAGCAAGGTTGTGCTGTACGCCGCCGGGGATTACGTCCTTAGCTTCGGTAATCATTTCCTTCGACTTAGCGCATTTCTTGTCAAAATACTCTTCAACGTATTCCTTAAGAGCAGCTCTGTTGATAGAATAAATGGGTTTTTTGATGAGTGCATCAAGCTGAGCTGTAATAGCAGCAGCGTTAGGATACTCACTGATAGCGAATCTTGTATCCATAGTATTCCTCCTTAATCTTAGTGTGAGCCGTCGCTCACCTTTTATTGCGTGAGTGCCCACTCACTATTTGTACAATTTAAGTATATCACTTTTTACCGATTTGTCAATCGAAAAGTTATTAATTTTTAGTCATTTTTATTGCAAATCTATTAAAATAATGCTAATATGTATTTGTGAATTTATACTCACCGAAGGGAAATTGTAAGTCTTGCACAAATAAGTTTTTATTTCTTTGTGCAACATTACAAATGCGGCTATGATTGAAAAAAGATACAAGGAGGCGTTTGAAAGAGCCTCCGAAGCAAGAAAAGAAAAAATACTCGAAGTCGGAATAGAGGAGTTTTCCGCAAAAGGCTACGAAAACGCGAATATAAACGTAATTGCAAAAAATGCCGGCATAAGCATAGGTCTTATGTATAAGTATTTTTCAACGAAAGAGGATTTGTTTTTAACCTGTATCCACAGGGGCTGTAAAATTCTTGACGACTCGCTTGAAGAGATAATGAAAAGCAACGACAAGATTCTTAAAAAAGCCGAAAGGCTGATAAGAACAACCTGTTACCACTCGAAGAAAAATTCAAATTACATAAGGCTTTATAACGAGATAACGAGCGAAAGGAATCCCGAGCTTGCAAAGCTTATCGCCGAGGAGATTGAGTTCCCCACGAGCAGGAAGTATATTACGTCGATTGCCCAGGCGTTTGCGAAAAACGACGTAAGGCAGGACCTTGACCCTAGGCTGTTCGCCTTCTTCCTTGACAATCTTCTTATGTCGCTTCAGTTTTCGTATACCTGCGATTACTACCGCGACCGATTTGAAATATACACGGGCATTAACGTCGACGAAATGGACGACGAGCAGGTTGTAACCCAGCTTCTGAAATTCATTGAAGGCGCATTTACATTTGAAAAATAATTTTGAGAGGAAATATATTATGAGCAAGTATGTAATCACTTACGACATCGGAACGACCGGAATTAAAACCTGTCTTATCGAAATCAGCGATGAGATAAAAATTCTCGCTTCGGCAACGGAGGGCTACAACCTTTACGTCAACGAGGAAACAGGCGTTGACGGAGGCGCGGAGCAGGACGCCGACGAATGGTGGGAGGCAATGTGCATTACCACTAAGGTAGTATTTAAAAAATGTCCCGAAATCAAGAAGGAACAGATTGAAGGCATCTCCTTCTGTTCGGCTATGCAGGGACTCGTACTCGTTGACAAAGAGGGCAACTGCATCCGCCGTCCTATGACCTATATGGACCAGAGAGCGAGAGAAGAGCTCAAGAAGGGTATCGCATACGGTATTCAGGTTGCGGGAGCCGAGGTTACAAAGCTTCTCAAATATCTGAGATATACGGGCGCTGTATCGTCTTCGGTTAAAGACCCCATCTGGAAATACAAGTGGGTTGAGGCGCACGAGCCGGAAAACTTCAAGAAGATTTACAAGTGGCTTGATATTAAAGAATATCTTATCTGCCGCTGCAGCGGTGAGTTCGTTATGACTAACGACTCCGCCTTCGGAACGCTTCTTTACGATACGCGTA
>CAJOER010000022.1:0-16480 GCA_905233805.1 uncultured Eubacterium sp.
TTATCGGCAAGAGCGGAAAGGTTATTCAGCAGATTCAGGCAGACTATGACGTTAAGGTTGAAATCGAAGAGGACGGTAACGTATTCGTATCAGGTCAGGACGCTGATAAGTGCGACGCGGCTATCGAGGTTATCCGCCTTATCGCTTCCGACCCCGAAATCGGCGCTTTCTATAACGGCGTAGTTACAAGACTTATGAACTTCGGCGCTTTCGTTGAGATTGCTCCCGGCAAGGAAGGTCTTGTTCACATCAGCCGCCTTGACGTCAAGAGAACGGAAAAGGTTGAGGACGTTGTAAACGTAGGCGACAGCGTTATCGTTAAGTGCATCGGCATTACAGACGAGGGCAAGATTGACCTCTCGCGCCGCGACGCGCTTATCGAGCTTGAGGGTATGAAGCCCGAAAACGACATTGACGACAAGCCGCGCAAGCCGAGAAACAACCACCGCAGACCCAAGAAAGACTAATCTAATTCGGAATTCGAAATTAAATAACGCCTGACGGGTTACCCGTCAGGCGTTATCTTTATGTGTGTATTAGTCTTTAAAAACTATTCCTTTTTCTTCGAGAGTTCTTTTCAACCGCTTTGAGCTGCCGTAAAGCTTGCTTATTTTAAGCTCCTTTGTTTCGTCGCCGATTATATATGAAAACCGGCGGTTTTCCGCGTGCGTTATATTGTCAAAAACTATTGCGCGTTCACCTTTGTTGAAGAATTCAAGGATACCGTGGTTTTTAATTATTGTTCCGTTTTTTTCGTCGACAACAAAGAAGCTGTGCCACGCAAGATATGCCATCATAACGCCGCAGATTCCCAAAATACCGAAGCCGACGTAGTTCTCGTATTCCTCGCTTACTCTGTTTAAAAAATACGGCTCGGCAGTTAAAAACAAAATAAACGGAACGGGGAAGGAAGATTTACTCTGTAATAAGGCGAAAGCTCCGTTTTTGAAATTATGACCTTTTCAATAAGAACGAATATAAGCGAAATAGTTGAAACTACCACGTAGAATATCAGAAAATCGGCGTGATAATTTTTAATAAAAATTACCATTCCGCCTGTATATGCTCCGAGCAGAAGCAGCAGTTCGGCTTTGTTCACATTCTTTAAATCAAAAGGTGAAAAGCCGTACGTCCTGACACCCTTTTTTACTGCAGATATTATTATAACTCCAAAGCAGACAAAGGTTGTAAAAAACATAGTGATGCAAATAAGCGTTATATATCCGTTTATGTCATCGTTGTAAAACATATTTTCAAAATCAAGCAGCACAAACGGTATGTATAAAAACAGCGCCGCTTCATTTATTATGTTTAAAACCCTTAAAAATTTCATAATTTTCTTTAAATAACGGGCGGATTTCTCCGCCCGCGTTTTTAACTTATTCTACGTCGGTCCAGTTGGTTTCGTTATACTCTGGCTCTTCGGGGATTACGAGAGCGCATACGATGTACGCAATCAGTCCCGAACCGCCTGCGAGCGTGATAACCACCCACAGAAGCCGGACTATTGTTGAGTCTATGTCGAAATACTTTGCAATTCCGCCGCATACTCCTGCGAGCTTTGAGTCGGTTTTGCTTCTGTATAATTTCTTTTCACCCATGGTTTTTCTCCTTATTTTTTAAGTGATTCAACTATGCCCTCTGCAAGGCCTGCAACGCCCTGAATTTCAGACGGGATAATAATCTTTGTTGCCTGGCCGTCGGCTGCCTTTGCGAACGCCTCCATAGCTTTGAGCTTGAGAACTGCCTCATTAGCGTTGGCTTCGTTGAGGAGCTTGATAGCGTCGGCGGTTGCCTTCTGGACGGTTTCGATTGCAAGAGCCTCACCCTCGGACTCGCGGATTTTAGCCTCTTTAACGGCTTCTGCGCGAAGAATTGCGCTCTGCTTTTCAGCTTCCGCCTCGAGGATTTTGCTCTCTTTATGTCCCTCTGCAACGAGGATTCTTGACTGCTTTTCACCTTCGGCGCGGAGAATCGCTTCACGTCTTTCACGCTCTGCTTTCATCTGCTTCTCCATAGCGTCCTGAATCTCACGCGGAGGGATAATGTTTTTAAGCTCAACACGGTTTACCTTGATTCCCCAGGGGTCGGTCGCCTCGTCGAGAATAACTCTGATTTTTGCGTTGATTGTATCACGGGAGGTGAGGGTTGAGTCAAGCTCAAGCTCGCCGATGATGTTACGAAGAGTTGTTGCCGAAAGATTTTCGATAGCCGAAATCGGGCTTTCAACTCCGTAGCAGTAGAGTTTCGGGTCGGTAATCTGGAAGAATACAACCGTATCAATCTGCATCGTTACGTTATCCTTCGTGATAACCGGCTGGGGCTTGAAGTCAACTACCTGCTCTTTTAACGATACTGTTTTTGCAATCCTGTCAAGGAAGGGGATTTTAACGTGAAGTCCCGTGTCCCAGGTTGAATGATATGCGCCGAGTCTTTCAAGGACGAATGCCTTTGACTGAGGTACGATTCTGATATTTGTTACTACAAGTGCTGCAATAACTGCGAATATAACTAATGCAATAATAATTCCGGGTCCCATAATTTTCTCCTTTTAAATTGGTTTTATTATTTATATTTTATTCTTTTTCTTTTACTATCAGCTTTACGCCGTCGATTTTTTCAACCGTTACGATTGTGTCAACGGGTATCACGCTGCCTTCGGAGGAGCGGGCAGACCAGACCTTACCGTCCGTCTTAACCTGTCCCGTAGGGAGTATGTTGTTGATTTCTTCAATAACGATGGCGTCCTGCCCTATACATCGGTCTGCGTTAGTCTTTTCCTGTTTCGGCGTAATGCGTTTCTTAATCAGCGGTCTTGTTGCTGCAAGAACGGCAAGCGATACGGCAAAGAATATTACAAACTGAAGCCACTGGGGCGCTCCGAGCGGTACGGAAATCAGCGCGGCTATTGCTCCCGCTACAAACCAGATTGAAACAAGCTGAGCGGTTACTCCTTCAAGCACTCCGAAGATTATTATTGCCGCTGCCCAGACAATATACATAGCGTCGACGTTTTTTAAGGTATCGGCTATGCTGTTTACATCCATAATATTCATACCCTTTTTCCTCCTTTCTTAATTCATACGGAAGAGCGTAATATAATAGGATATATACTCGAATTATAATGAACTGATCTTTCCCATATGTTGCCCTAATTATACCATATTTTGCAAAAATTTTCAATATCTTGGGGTGCGATTAGTACGAGATTTACACTCTGTTCATAAATATATACTACCCCTTGTGGTGTCATATTCCCCGTGTTATTCTTGTAGTATATCCGAAAAATTGCGTTAATATTCGGGGAGATAAGGTTGACATTATCCGGTGTTATGATATTATATTATCGCTTTAAAACTTACGAAAAGAGGAAGAACAATGTCGGGAATATTTGAAACATTAATGCTTATCTGCTTCGGGCTTTCGTGGCCGATGAATCTTGTTAAAAGTATAAGGGCAAAAACGGCGAAGGCGACGAGCCTTAAATTTCTGATTTTAATTTTCGCAGGCTATATATGCGGAATAGCGGCGAAGTTTATTTCGGGACAGATTAATTACGTTTTAATTGTATATTTCCTGAACCTTGCCGTGGTCGGTGCAAACTTAATAGTATATTTCATTAATGCAAATAACGATAAAAAAATAAAAGACTCAATAATTTGAGCCTTTTTTTAATTTTGAAAGTACCGCGCGGTACATAATTATACTTGCGATTATACAGATAAAGTCGGCGGTGGGCTGTGCCCAGATTATTCCCTCAAGCCCTACTAATTTATCCATTATAAATAGGAGAGGGAGGTAGATAAGCCCCTGACGGCCGACTGCGAGCATAAGCGACTGAAAGCCCTTGCCCATACCCTGAAACGCGAAATTTATAATAAAGAGTATTCCGAGCACGGCTCCCGACGCCATGAGCGCCGTAAGCATTTTTACGCCGTAGTTCACTACCTCTTCGTTATCTATGAACGCGCTGATAACCTGCCGTCTTGCGAAGAGATAGAAGATTGTAACCGTTGTTCCTATCGCGAGGTTGCACAGCGTGCCGAAGCGTATGCTCTTGTTCATCCTCGTATAATTCTTAGCGCCGTAGCAGTAGCCGACGAGGGGCTGGATACCCTGCGCAAGGCCGAGCTGGAGCATAACGACGAGCATATTCGCCTTCATCGCAACGCCCATTGCGGCGACGGCTGTATCGCCGTAATGAGAGAGGAACATATTTATTACTATATTAGACATACTCATAAGCAGGTTGGTAAGCGCGGCGGGTGCGCCTACGCTTATAACTCCGCGGGGTATGCCGTCCTTTACGGTATATCTTTCGGGAGTGATTGAAAGGATTGACTTCATCCGAAGGAAGTAAACGAGATAGTAAAGCACGCTCACGATATTGCCGAGCACGGTTGCGATAGCGGCGCCCGCGACTCCCATACCGAAGCCGAAGGGGAGAGAAAAGCCGAAAAGCTTATCGCCTGCCGAGAGAATGAAAATCGGGTCAAGGATAATATTTGTAATCTGGCCGATAACCATACCCGTCATTGAATCCTTCGCGGCGCCCTCGCCTCTTATAAGGTTTGCAACGTTGATTGAAGTCACGATAAACGGCGCGCCGAGCGAAATCCAGAAGAGGTAATCGACGGCGAAGCCGATACTGTTATCGCTTGCGCCCGCAAGGTAGAGCATAGGCTTTCTTACGATAAGAAAAATCACTGCAAGAACTATGCTTACGCCGATTGCGGTATAGATACAAAACGAGGATATCGCTTTGATTTTATCTCTGTTTCCCTCGCCGAGGGAACGGCTTATGAAGGCGCAGCCGCCCACTCCGAAGAGGTTGCCGAGCGCGAGGAAAAAGAGGAAAAGAGGCATTGCAACCGAAACGGCTGATACCTGATTTGCATCCCCCGTCTGACCTACGAAAAACGTGTCGGCAAGGTTATATACTATATTGATAAGCATACCGAGCATAGCGGGGAGCGCAAGAGTCGCCACCGCCTTGGGTATCTTATATTCGCTGAAAACTAAAGTGTTGTCTTTTGCCATAACTGTCCTTATTTAAGATATTCGTAAAGCTTTACGAAGTCGTCCATAGTGAGCTTTTCGGCTCTTATATTTTCGTCAAGGCCGAGCTCGTAAAGCGCGAGTGAAACGTTTTGCTTGGGAATTTTAAGGGTTGAGGAAAGCGAGTTTACAAGGGTTTTACGTCTTTGCGCAAACGCGGCGCGGACAAGGCGGAAGAACTCTTTTTCGCTTTCAATATCATATTTCGGCTCGCCGTAAAGCGTGATTTTTATTACCTCGCTGTCAACCTTAGGCGAGGGGATAAAGGCGCTTCTGCCAACCTCGAAAAGCTGCTCGGCGCTGCCGTAATAGTTTACTGCCGCGGTTACGGCGCCCGCCTGACGGGTACCCATTTCGGCGCAGAGGCGCTCGGCGGCTTCTTTTTGTACCATAACCTCAATTTCCGTAACGGGGAGTTTTTCTTCAAGAAGAAGCATAATTACGGGCGAGGTAATGTAGTAGGGGAGGTTTGCGCAGACCTTGACCGTTTTGCAAGAGGCGAATTTTTCTTTAATAAGCGCGTTCAAATCGAGCTTCATAATATCGCCTTCGACGAGTTCGAAGTTGTCATAATCGGCAAGGGTTTCTTCAAGCAGGGGGTAAAGGCGCCTGTCAAGCTCGACGGAAACGACCTTTTTCGCAACCTTGCAGAGTTCTTTCGTGAGCACGCCGACACCCGCGCCGATTTCAAGCACGCCTGTATCCTCGCCGGCACAGAGAAACTCCGCCATTCTCGGGCAGACCTCTTCGTCGACTATGAAATTCTGGCCAAGGGCTTTTGAAAACTTAAAGCCGTGCTTTTTTAAAAGACGCTCGACGGTGTTGATGTCGCACAAATTGTAATCCATAATAATTCCCCTTTATCAGCAAGTATTTTAACACATAAGGTATGCTATATCAATACAAAATTTATTGATATTAAAGTTTTTATATGCTATAATATTTATTCAAGTTGCACAAATTCAAAGTATATGAAAAGAGATAAAATATGCTCAGAAAACTCTCAAAATATATGAAGGGGCTGGGGCTTCTTTGCCTTATCAGCGCTTCGGGTATGATAGTCGAGGCGATTTGCGAAATGGCGCTCCCGTCGATAGCGAACCTTGTTTATAACAGGGTGTCCGACGCTGCGCAGACGGGGCAGGACATAAAGGCCTACGTTATAAAAATCGGGCTTGCCATGTTCGGTCTTGCGATAGTAGGCCTGCTCGGCGGTCTTGCCACGATGAAAGCGTCCTCCGAGGTCAGCCAGCGCTTTTCATACAGACTCAGGAAGGATATGTTCGACAAAATCAGCTCCTTCTCGTTTAAGAACATAGACGCGTTTTCAACCTCGTCGCTGACTACGAGGATGACCAACGACGTTACTATGCTTCAGAATACTATTATGATGGTTTTGAGGATACTCGTAAGGGCGCCCGCGCTTCTCGTGGTATCTGCTTTCTTTGCGTTTTCGATTAACTGGCGCGTTTCAATGGTGCTCGTTGCGGTACTCCCGCTGATTATAATAATCGTTGCGCTTATTCTTAAATTCGGCTTCCCGCTTTTCCGCGCGATGCAGAGGAAAATCGACAACGTAAACCGCGTTGTTCAGGAGAATTTAATCGGTATAAGAGTTGTTAAAGCATACGTCCGCGAGGACAGGGAAAAGGATAAGTTCCACGACGCGTCCGACGAGCTTGCGGCTCAGGGCGCAAAGGCGGCGGGACTTGTTGTAACCGTGCTCCCGATTATGCTTTTACTGCTTAACGTTATAATTATGTTCATCTACTACAAGGGCGCGAAGGACGCGGCTGCGGGCAGGATGGACGTAGGCCAGATTTCGGTTCTTGCGGCGTATATAGTTCAGGTTCTTATGAATATCGTTATGGTATCAATGCTGCTTTTACAGATTACGAGGGCGAAGGCGTGCGGCGAGCGTATAGTCGAGGTTCTCGATACCGAAATCGACATTAAAAACCCCGAAAATCCCTATATTCCCGAGAACTCGAAGGGCGAGATTGAATTTGAAAACGTATCCTTCGGTTACCGCGAGGGCGACAACGTTCTTGAGGATATTACATTCAAAGCCGAGGCGGGCAGTATTATCGGAATTATCGGCTCCACGGGCTGCGGAAAATCGAGCCTTATCAGCCTTATTCCGAGGCTTTACGACGTTCACGGCGGAAGCGTGAAAATTGACGGCCTTGACGTCAGGGAATACGACCTTGCCGCGCTTCGCGACATTATCGGCGTAGTGCTTCAGAAGAACGTTTTATTCTCGGGCACTATAAGAGAAAATCTGCGCTGGGGCAAGAAGGACGCGAGCGATGAGGAGATTATCGCGGCGTGCAAGCTTGCGCAGGCGCACGAATTTATTGAAGAACAGCCCGACGGCTACGACACCGACCTTTCTCAGGGCGGACTCAATCTTTCGGGCGGTCAGAAACAGAGGCTTTGTATCGCGAGGGCGATGATTAAAAAGCCTAAAATACTTATACTTGACGACTCAACCTCGGCGGTTGATACGGCTACCGAGGCAAAGATAAGAGAGAGCTTTTACAACGAACTCGGCGACACGACGGTAATCATTATCGCCCAGCGTATTTCCTCGGTTATGGACGCGGATAAGATTATCGTTCTTGACGACGGAAAAATCGACTCCCTCGGCAATCATAAGGAGCTTATGGAAAACAGCGAAATTTACCGCGAAATCTATAAGACTCAGCAGAAGGGGGTGCTTGAATAATGGCAGGTCCCAGCGGAAGAAATCCAGGCATTGTAAAGCCGAAAAATGCGGGCAAAACGCTTAAAGGCATACTCGGTTATATCGGAAAAAGCAAGTACCTTCTTTTAGTCGTTTTCGTATCGCTTATACTGACGACCGTTTGCCAGACGGGCGCGTCCTACTGGCTTAAACCCATACTTAACGACGTTGCAAACACAATAAAGGCAGGCACCTTCGCAACCGAAGGACTAAGGCTGCTTTTCAAAAACCTTGCGATAGTATCGGCATTTTACGTAGGCGCCTCGATATTTATGTTTATTCAGGCGAAAATTATGGTAAAAATGGCGTATAAGACGACAAATCAGATAAGAAAAGATTTGTTCGACCATTTGCAGACTCTGCCGCTGAGATATTTTGACTCTCAGACTCACGGCGAGATAATGAGCCGCTTTACAAACGACGTCGATAATATCCAGATGATGCTTGAACAGACTATCGTTCAGTTCATATCTTCGATTTTCAGCTTCGTTTCAACGATTATTATGATGATTGTTCTGAAATGGCAGCTCTTCCTCGTTGCGCTCGTTTTCCTTGTAATTATGATAGTGAACTCGGTTAATATTGCCAAGAGAACGAGGAAATACTACAAGGCGCAGCAGGCGTCGCTCGGCAAGATGAACGGTAATATCGAAGAGACTATGGAGGGCATGAAGGTCGTTAAGGTCTTTAACCACGAAGCCCAGGCGGGAGAAGAGTTTGACGCGCTTAACGACAAGTACAGAGAAGTTGCAACCAAGGCGAATTTCTACACTGGAATTATGGGCCCGTGCTCAACGGGTATAAATAACGCCTCGTATGCTACGATAACGCTTTCGGGCGGACTTCTCGTTCTGCTCGGTTCTCTTGATATAGGAACGTTCTTCACCTTCCTCAGTTACTCAAAGCAGTTCACCCAGCCCATTAACCAGATAATGAACCAGATGAACAATATTTTCTCAGCCCTTGCGGGTGCGGAGAGAGTATTCGAAATTATGGATATGGACAGCGAGATTGACGAGGGTACCGTAACCCTTGAAGAGGTTAAGGACGAGAACGGAAAGCACTGGTTCTGGCTTGACGGCGAGGAGAGAATCCCCGTTGAGGGCAAGGTTGTTTTTGACGGCGTTACCTTCGCTTACGTTGAAGGAAAGACGGTGCTTAAAGACATAAATCTTTACGCAAAACCGTCGCAGAAAATTGCTTTCGTAGGTTCTACCGGCGCGGGAAAAACCACGATTACGAACCTGATTAACCGTTTTTACGATATTCAGGAAGGCTCGATAACCTACGACGGAATTGACATAAAACGCATTAAAAAAGACGATTTAAGGCGCTCGCTGGCTATGGTTCTTCAGGACACGCACTTATTTACGGGAACGATAATGGACAACATACGCTACGGACGGCTTGACGCTACCGACGAGGAGTGCATAGCGGCTTCGAAGCTCGCCTCGGCACACTCGTTCATAAGGCATCTTGAAAAGGGGTATGAAACCAAGATTACGGGCGACGGAGCAAATCTTTCGCAGGGACAGCGGCAGCTTCTTTCTATAGCGAGGGCCGCGGTTGCCGACCCGCCGGTTATGATACTCGATGAGGCAACCTCCTCGGTTGATACGAGGACGGAGGCGCACATTGAGCACGGTATGGACCGTCTTATGGAGGGAAGAACCGTTTTCGTAATTGCGCACAGACTTTCAACCGTCCGTAATTCAAACGCAATTATGGTTCTCGAAAACGGAGAGATTATTGAGCGCGGCGACCACGCTTTCCTCCTTGAACAAAAGGGCAGATATTACGAACTCTGCACGGGAAAGGCGAAACTTTCTTAGATAAAATAAGTCAAATTGTCTATATATAAAATATTGGAAATTATAAAAAAATTTTTGAAAACACTTTACAAATGGTTTTTATCGTGCTATAATCATTATAAATTATTATCTTGGAATAATATCAAGTAAAAAAAGTATGAGGTGTATACAAATGAAAAAAGTACTTTCTATAATCCTTTCGCTTGTTATGGCTGTATCGGTCGGAATGCTTGCTACGCCTGTGTTTGCAGTAGTAGGCAGCCAGGAAACTACCGCTCCGATTACTCATAACAAGATTATCCCCCAGGTTAACGGTAAAGACGACGGTTCCGTTAAGTATGACTGGGTTTCGGACGACCCGAAGCAGATTAAGTTTACTTACGACGGCGACGGCACTCTTGAAGACTGGGAATTCGGCGACCTTGAAGAGGGCGTTGATTATAAAGTAATTGACAGAGACGGCAACACTATCACCATCGAGTTAATGGACGCTACCTATGACGGCGACATTATTGCTAACGCAATTGTTGACGAAGAAGAGGAAGAAGAATCCACTACCGAAGAGGAAGAAGAGGAAGAAGAGGACGAAACCACTACTACTCAGCAGTCTCCCACAACTACTCAGAGAAACGAAGGTACTGTTTCTCCCAAGACCGGTGCAACCGCAGCAGCAGGTATTGCCGCTCTGGGTGCTGGCGTAGCTATCCTTACCGCTATTAAGAAGAAGGAAGACTAATTTACAGCATTTTTGCCCGTAACTGGTGTTACGGGCTTTTTATTTGAGGTGTTTCAATGTCGGAAGAAATTAAAGACAATTACAGCGAAGAACGTGAGGAGGAATACTCAAACCGAAGAGGCGCGACTATCCTTCTTGTTATAGTCGGCGTTGTGCTTATTATATTCGGTGCGGCGTATTCGGGATATTATCTGTATTCGCAGTACAGCGCAAAGCAGGACAGCAATCAGTATACGGAGATTATAAGCGAGCCGGTAACCGAGAAAACTGACGGCGGCATAGTTAAAAATCCGATTGATTTTAAAAGCCTTAAAAAGCAGAACGACGAGATATATGCGTGGATAAAGGTACCCGGAACGAAGGTTGATTATCCCATTGTTCAGTCGGCGGCGTCTGACACGTTTTATCTTAAACACAGCGCGCTTACAAAAAGATGGGCGGCAAGCGGTGCGATATATACCGAAATGGTAAACGCGAAGGATTTTGACGACAGGGTTACCCTTATTTACGGCCATAACGGTTATTCGGACACGATGTTCACGACGCTCCACTCGTTTGAGAGAGAGGACTTTTTCAAGGAGCATTCCAAGTTTTATATATACACGCCGAAGTCCAAACTGACTTACAGAATTGTATCGGCGTTTAAATATGACAACAGGCATATAATGAACAGCTTTGATTTTCAGGATGAGGCGGTATTCAGCGACTTCCTTAATATGATTCAGAACCCTCAGTCAACGGTTAAGAACGTCAGGGGCAAGCTTGACGAACCGCTGAACAGGGAGAGTAAAATAGTTGTTCTTTCAACATGCATTAAAAACCAGAAAAGTAACAGATATTTAGTTTGCGGGGTATTAATAAAAGATGAAAAAACCGATTGACCCTAATCTCGGCGACGCGCTTGACGAAGAGCTTCTGACGGGAGAACCCGCCGAGGAAATAAAAAAAGAAGAGTTCGGCTTTAACGATTACTCCACTCCTGCACCCGAACCGAAGTTCGACGTGAAGGATAAGGAAACGGGCGAGAGCATTGACCCGAACGAAAAGGCAGTGCCGGCGGCGATGGACCCCGATGACGACGAACACCACCATCACCATCACCACCACCATCATCATTCATCGGGCAGTTCGCATCACTCGTCAGGCAGTTCGCATCACTCGTCGGGCGGTTCGCATCATTCGTCGGGCAGCTCACATCACTCGTCAGGCAGTTCACACCGACATCATCATCACCATCACCACCACAAGAAGGAGAAGCAAAAGCTTCCCGTTCCTGCAAGGGTGGCGATAGGTTTTCTTATTGCAATATTTATTTTCGTTGCCGTAGGACTCGGCACCTTCCTTGCGCTAATGATTAACGGAAACAAGGACGTCAAGGGCGGAGAGCCGGATAGCGTTTATGGGTATTGACCAGAGGACGCTGGAAACTTCCGACAAGACCGATTTTGTCGGCGCTGCCGACGCGGATATTGTTCTTGCGATTGACTCAAAGACGGGGCTTACCAAGGCGATTTCCATCCCGCGTGACACTATGGTAGACATTGATATGTATACGGCAAGCGGTGTATTCCTGAGAACGCAGCAGGCTCAGCTCTGTCTTGCGTACGCTTACGGTGACGGAAGCACAAAAAGCTGCAAGAGCACGGTTGAAGCTATGAGCAGGGTTCTTATGGGTGTTCCGATTTCCAAATACTTTGCGCTTGACCTTGACGGAATCAAACCGCTTAATGACGAAATCGGCGGAGTTACCGTTAAGTCCCTGTATGATTTTGACAGCATGGGCGTTAAGAAGGGCGATACGGTTACGCTTCACGGCGATATGGCGGAAACTTACGTAAGAGAGAGAAGTATGGAAGAGCTTGACGCGTCGCTTAACAGAGGCGAGAGGCAGGTTCAGTACGTAAAGGCTTATGCGGCGAAGGTTCTGCCGACGGTTATGAAAGACTTTTCAACGGTAAACAAACTTTACGATATTGCTTCGGGATATTCAAATACTAATATTTCGCTCAGCAACGTAACATATATAGGAACGCTGCTTATGTCAAGGGGCGTTAAGGATTTTCAGACTATGACTTTAACGGGAGAGATGAAGGCGTCGAAGGACCCAGTATACGAAGGCGTTGTGCACGCTGAGTTTTATCCCGATGAGGACAGCGTAACGGAAGCTGTGCTCGATGCATTTTATACCCAGGTTGATTAAAGCAAAACTGACGGATTTAATGTGAGGACAGAAAATGAATTTCAGTAATTTTTTAAAACAGAAGGTTACCGACGCGGTAAATACCGCAGCAGGGCTTGCCCAGGAAGAAATCGAAAGAGCCAACGAGCCGAAGATAATTACCGAGGGTATGCCCGAACTCATTAGAAAAGCTGCTGCGGAGGGCGCGGTGCTTCTTAAAAACTACGGAGTTCTTCCGCTTGAAAAGGGGACGAAGGTGTCCCTTTTTTCAAGAGTGAGCGAGGACTGGTTTTACGTAGGATACGGCTCGGGCGGCGACGTTAACAGGCCGTACGAAATCAGCCTGACGGACGGCGTGCGCTCCTGCGACTATCTTGAACTCAACGAGGAGCTTGCCGAAATTTATCATAAATGGATTGTTGAAAATCCGGTTAATCACGGTATCTGGGGCAAGTGGCCGCTTTGTTATCCCGAAATGCCGCTGACCGACGCTATTGTAAGCCGCGCCGCAAACGTGAGCGACGTTGCTGTCGTTACAATAGGAAGAAGCGCGGGCGAGGACAGGGACAATCTTCTTGAAAAGGGAAGTTACTATCTTACCGACGACGAGATGAAAATGCTCTTCCTCGTAACGAAATTCTTTAAAAAGGTTGTAGTTCTTCTCAACGTCGGCGGAATAATGGATATGAGCTGGCTTGAGCGTTTCGGCGCGAGAATAGACGCCGTAATGTACGTATGGCAGGGCGGTATGGAAAGCGGAAACGCGGTTGCTGACTTACTCTGCGGCAACGTCAGCCCGAGCGGAAGGCTTACGGATACGATTGCAAAAAATTACGGGGATTATCTTACCTCGGCAAACTTCGGCGGACGTAACCATAATTTCTACGCCGAGGATATATTTGTGGGCTACAGATACTTTGAAACCTTCGCGAAAAACAAGGTTGAATACCCCTTCGGTTTCGGTCTTTCATACAGCGATTTCATCCTTTCAAAGGAGAACGTAAAGAGCGTTGACGGCGGTTTTGAAATCAGCGTTACCGTTCAGAATACGGGAAATTACGCTGCAAAGGAATGCGTTCAGGTATATATTGAAAAGCCCTGCGGAAAGCTCGGCAATCCGTTAAGGGAACTTGCGGGCTTTGCAAAGAGCAGGGAGCTTAACCCGAGAGAGAGCGAAACGCTCAATATCTTCGTTTCGGATTATTCGCTTGCGTCTTACGACGACTGCGGCGACAGCGGACACAAATTCGCCTACGTTATTGAAGAGGGTGAATATAAGTTCTTCGTCGGCAAAAACGTAAGGGACGCAGAGGAAGCGTTTACATATTATCAGGAGGAAACCGAGGTTTACGCACAGCACAAGCAGGCGGCGGCTCCCGAGATTTCGTTTGAGATAATCTGCGCGAGGGAAAAGGACGGAAAAAGAGTTGAAAACATTAAAAATTCTTTCACTCAGAAGTATGACCTCGGCGCAAGAATAATAAATAATCTCCCCGAGGATATTCCTCTTACGGGAGACGTGGGAATCAAGCTTTCCGACGTAAAGGACGGAAAGAATACGCTTGAAGAATTCACGGCGCAGCTCAGCCTTAAAGAGCTTGAAGCGATAACGAGGGGCGACTATAAAATGGATAGCCCCCTCGGCGTAAAGGGCAACGCGGGCGCCTTCGGCGGCGTATTGCAGTCGCTGCGCGATAAGGGCGTAAAGGCGGTTACAACGACCGACGGACCTTCGGGAATAAGGCTCCGCGCTTCGTGTTCGCTTATTCCTATCGGCACTCTTCTTGCGAGCACGTTCAACACCGAGCTTGTTGAGGAGCTTTACTCCGCGCTTTCGGGCGAGATGAGGGCGAGAAAGACCGACGTTCTTCTTGCGCCGGGAATAAATATCCACAGGAATCCGCTTTGCGGACGTAATTTTGAATATTACAGCGAGGACCCGTACCTTACGGGCAAGATTGCCGCGGCAGCGGTAAGAGGTATTCAGAGCGCGGGCGGAGTTTCGGCGTGCCCGAAGCACTTCGCGTGCAACAACCAGGAATACAGGCGTAATATGAATGACTCACGCCTCAGCGAAAGAGCGCTCAGGGAAATATATCTCAGGGGCTTTGAAATCTGCGTAAAAGAGGCGCAGCCGAAGAATATTATGACCTCGTATAACAGGATTAACGGCGTTTACGGCCATTATAATTACGACCTCTGCACTACGATACTCAGAGGCGAGTGGGGCTACGAGGGCAACGTTATGACCGACTGGTGGATGAAGAGCGAAAAGAGCCATGAGTTTGAAAACGTAAGCGACCAGGCGTACAGAGTCAGGGCGCAGGTTGACCTTCTTATGCCCGGCGGCGAAAGGGTTACTAACGGAAAGCCTGACGGAACGCTTCTTAAATCCTACGGCAAGCCGCTCGGAATTACGCTCGGCGAAATGCAGCGCAGCGCGATGAATATACTCAAAGCGGTAATTGAACTCAGAATGTAAATAAGATTTGAGCCGAATAAACATTAAAAGAGGACACCCGTTTGGGTGTCCTCTTTTGGTGGGAACAACAGGGCTCACGTCTAAACATATTCCGTGATTGAAGCATTTTGCAAGCAAAATACTAATAATCACTCCATATGTTTTTCCTCTCAGCGACGGTACAAGTATCCGTCGCTGTAAAATAATGGTCACAGGTTCGAGCCCCGTCCATAAGAACAAAAAGCCATACCCCAAAGGGTATGACCTTTTGTTGGTGGGAACAACAGGGCTCGAACCTGTGACCCCCTGCTTGTAAGGCAGGTGCTCTCCCAGCTGAGCTATGCTCCCGTCAGCGATATTAATTATATCATATCATTCGCTTTTGTCAAGAATAATTTTAAAGAGTTCAAGCAGGCGTTTTTTCTCCCCACTGAGGTAGAGATAACCGAAGAGCGCTTCGACTCCCGTGGCGGTATGATATTCGCCGTGGGTAGCGGATTTCGGGTTGTGTCCGACCTTGGCGTTGCGCCCTCTTTTAAAGACGGTTTCTTCCTCCTCGGTGAGGTGGCTTTTTATCTTTTCATACGCTTCGGTCTGCGCCTTGGCGGAGACGAATTTTACGCTCTCATTATGCAGGTCGCCCACGGGGCGGTTTGCGTCGGAAACAAGGGTTTCGCGCACGAGCATTTCATATACCACGTCGCCGATGAACGCAAGGTTCAGAGGGCTTAACTGTTTTGGATTGATTTCATTTTCGGTAAGTTTCATTACGGAATATACTCAAATTCAATATCGTAGAGCGAAACGATGTCGCCCTCCTGAATTCCTTTCTCCTTTAATGCGTCAAAAAT
The DNA here is from genome assembly GCA_905233805.1 of uncultured Eubacterium sp. GTDB lineage: Bacteria > Bacillota > Clostridia > Oscillospirales > Acutalibacteraceae > Eubacterium_R. Next base: position 15,843 of record CAJOER010000022.1, read on the forward strand.
ACCGCTTTTTTCAAGCACGCGCTGCATATACTGAAGTGCCTCGTAGTCCTCGGTATCAATTCCCTTGAGAACCTTCGGGAACCAGTCCGCCTCGACGAGATAATAATTATCCTCAACCTCGGTGATTTTAAAGCCGGTGCTGTTTTTGATAATCGACTCGACGGGAATTTCCTCGGTTTCGTACTCTTTGACCGGGGGCAGGTCTTTAAGCTTGTTCCACACGGCGTTCATAAGCTCCTGCGTACCCTCGAGAATAGGCGCGCAGATTGAGTAATACTCGTAGCCCTTGCTTTCAACGTAGTTTTTAAACTCTTCAATCTGTTCGGGCTCCGCCATATCTATTTTATTACCCGCAACAAGCATAGGGCATTCGGCGAGGTCGGGGTTGAATTTTACAAGCTCGGCATTGAGTTTTTCAAAATCCTCCTTCGGGTCGCGTCCCTCGGAGCCGGAAACGTCTACAATATGGATAAGAAGGCGGCAGCGTTCAACGTGGCGCAGAAACTGATGGCCGAGGCCGATACCCTCGCTCGCGCCCTCGATAAGACCGGGGATGTCCGCAATAACGAAGCTGTTGCCCTCGCCCATTGATACCACGCCGAGGTTCGGCACGAGGGTAGTGAAATGATAGTCGGCAA
>CAJOER010000022.1:16506-20772 GCA_905233805.1 uncultured Eubacterium sp.
CGAGAAGTCCTACGTCGGCAAGGAGCTTGAGCTCAAGATTTACCGTCCACTCTTCGCCGGGCATACCCGGCTTTGCAAAACGGGGAACCTGACGGGTAGGGGTTGCAAAATGGGAATTGCCCCAGCCGCCCTTGCCGCCCTTTGCGGCGATAAAACGCTCGGTTTTACTCATATCAGCCATTACGGCGCCGCTTTCCGCCTCTTTAATAAGAGTACCGCGGGGAACGCGGATTTCAAGGTCGGGCGCCTTCTTGCCGTTACAGCGCGAGCCGCGTCCGTTTTCGCCGTTTTGCGCTTTATATTTTCTTTTATAGCGGAAGTCGGCGAGAGTTGCGAGATTATCGTCAACGACGAAAACTACGTCGCCGCCCTTGCCGCCGTCGCCGCCGTCGGGACCGCCGGAGGCAACGTACTTTTCCCTGTGGAATCAACAGACATTTATATTCCTCAATTCTTCAAAAGAGTTATAAGCGATTTAATTATATACGGAACAATGAGTATTATACCCGAAACGGTAATAATTGCAAGAGTTATCGGGAAAAATACGCATACACATATTATTAAGCCGCGGGTAAGCTTTTCTTTTTTTATCAGCTTTAAGCCGAAAAATACCGAGCCGGTAAAGCTCGCGGACGGAACGATAGCGGGTATAAGGGAATAGAGCGCAGCGCCCTGAACGTTTTTTGAAACGCAGTAAAGGATAATAAACGCAACGGCGTAACCTATAAAAAGGAGAGCCGAAACGCAGATTAGATATTTTTTGGCTTCATTCTTATTCATAAAAACAGATTAACATAATCGGCAGTTATTTGCAATAAAATATTGCAAGGCGCTTTTATTTCTGTTACAATGAAATTAATAAAAATAAGGAGAGGGTTATATGACTAACGAACTTAAAAAAGAGCTTGAGATTTTTGCCACGCAGATTCGTATGGGAATAATTGAGGGCACATATAACGCGAAGGCAGGACATCCCGGCGGCTCGCTTTCGGCGGCTGAGGTTTACGCCTACCTTTACGCAAAGGAAATGAGGTACAACCCCAAGGAGCCCAAGTGGGCGGACAGGGACCGCTTTGTTCTCTCAAAGGGACACTGCGCGCCCGGTCTTTATGCGGCGCTTGCTTATAAGGGATTTTTCCCCGTTGAGGATTTAAAAACGCTTCGTCATATCGACTCATACCTTCAGGGACATCCGAATATGAACACGGTTCCCGGAATTGATATGAGTACGGGCTCGCTCGGTCAGGGCGTCAGCGCGGCGGCAGGTATGGCAAAGGGCGCGAAATATCTCGGCAAGGATATTAACGTTTACACCCTTCTCGGCGACGGCGAGATTGAAGAGGGCCAGGTATGGGAGGCGTTTATGTTCGCCGCTCAGTACAAGCTTGACAACCTCTGCGTAATTATCGACTCAAACGGACTTCAGATTGACGGACGCACGGCGGACGTTATGAACGCGGAGCCGATTGACGAAAAGATGAAGGCGTTCGGCTTTGAGGTCGTTACGATTAACGGCAACGACTTCGACGAGCTTGAGGGCGCGTTCAACGCATTCCACGCTACGCAGGGCAAGCCCTTTGCAATTATAATGAAAACAATTAAAGGACTCGGCGTTTCATATATGGAGGATGAGTGCTCCTGGCACGGCAAAGCCCCCAACGACGAGGAATACGAAATCGCAATGGCAGAGCTTAATGCCAAAATGAAAGAACTGGAGGCGTAAGGTATGGCAGACGTAAAGACAATTGCAACCCGTGAAAGCTACGGAAACGCACTTAAAGAGCTTGCGGCTGAGGGCGCAGACAATCTTGTTGTTCTTGACGCCGACCTTTCGGCTGCGACAAAGACGGGAATATTCAAAAAAGCTTATCCCAACAGACATATAAACTGCGGTATCGCAGAGGCAAACATGGTCTGCACCGCGGCGGGACTTGCGACTATGGGGCTCGTTCCCTTCGCTTCAAGCTTCGCTATGTTCGCGGCAGGCAGAGCATTCGAGCAGGTTAGAAATTCAATCGGCTATCCTCACCTTAACGTAAAAATCGGCGCAACGCACGCGGGTATTTCGGTAGGCGAGGACGGCGCTTCGCATCAGTGCTGCGAGGACTTCGCGCTAATGCGTTCAATCCCCGGTATGGTAGTAATCTGCCCCGCGGACGACGTTGAGGCAAAGCAGGCGGTTAAGGCGGCGTACAAGTACGACGGCCCCGTATATCTTCGCTTCGGACGTCTTGCGGTACCCGTATTCCACGACGAGAGCTATAAGTTCGAAATCGGCAAGGGCGAGGTAATAAAAGAGGGCAAGGACGTAACGGTAATCGCAAACGGCCTTATGGTTGCAGAGGCAATCGAGGCGGGCAAGGCGCTCGCGGAAAAGGGCATAGACGCGGAGATTATCAATATTGCGACTATTAAGCCGCTTGATGAGGAGCTTGTTATCGCTTCCGCAAAGAAGACGGGAAAGGTTATCACCGTTGAGGAGCACAGCATTATAGGCGGCCTCGGAGAGGCGGTGTGCGCGCTTCTTTCCGAAAAATGCCCGACACCCGTTAAGCGCATAGGCGTTAACGACGAGTTCGGCCACTCCGGTCCGGCGAAGGCGCTCTTAAAGCAGTTCGGACTTTCGGCAGAGAATATTGCAAAGGTTGCCGAAGAATTCGTTAAATAATGGCTGAATTTATAAGAGAGAACTGGCTTACGGCGGTAATACTGATTATACTTGCGCTTTGCGTTTTCCTTGCGATACGGAAAATCGTGAGGGACAGAAAGGCGGGCATAGGTCCGTGCGGGCAGAAATGTGAAAACTGCCCGAAAATGCAGGGCGGAGAGTGTGATTACCGCGATAAAGAATAAGAAACGGGAGGATTAGTCCTCCCGTTTTTGTATATTTATTCTTTTTAATGAATTTTGTTTCAATATTGCTTTGACTTTTACGCGTTAATGTGATATAGTATCTTTATTATATTTATTTAGGAGGAATATTAATATGATTAAGAGAAGACGTTTCGGTCTTGCCGCCGTACTCGCGGTAATTCTCTGCGTTGCGCTTTTCGGCTCTATGTCGGTATTTGCCGATGACGAAGACGTAGCCGTTCTCGGCGCGGCTCCCGCAGCAGGCGTAGTTACCGTAGGCGAAGGCGAGGACGCGGTTACCTATGACCTCTCTCTCGACGCTGAGGATGAGGAAACGGGTAATCTCGGCGCGTCGGAATACGTTGACGGTTACGCAGATAATCTTCAGAGCGACAGCAATTTTGAGGAGAATATCAAAACGGCTCTCGCTACGGTAAGACAGTCCATTAAGCAGTATGCGACCTTCTGGGCGCTGCTTCCGCCGATTATTGCTATCGTGCTTGCGCTCATTACAAAAGAGGTTTATTCATCCCTCTTTATCGGTATTCTTGCAGGCGGACTGATTTACTCAAACTTTAATTTTGAAACGACTGTTGTTCACGTTTTCAAGGAAGGCTTTATTGATACGGTTGCAGATTCTTACAACATCGGTATCATTATCTTCCTCGTTCTGCTCGGAGCGCTCGTCGCGATGATGAACAAAACAGGCGGCTCGGCTGCCTTCGGAAGGTGGACGGCAACGCATATCAAATCGAGAACGGGCGCGCAGCTTGCCACCATCGCTCTCGGCGTGCTTATCTTCGTAGACGACTATTTCAACTGTCTTACGGTAGGTTCGGTTATGCGTCCCGTAACCGATAAAAAGAAGATTTCAAGAGAAAAGCTCTCTTATCTTATCGACGCAACGGCGGCTCCCGTTTGCATTATCGCCCCGATTTCTTCGTGGGCTGCGGCGGTTGCAGGCTTTGCAAAGGGCGCGGGCGCAGAAAGCGGAATGTCACTTTTCGTTCAGGCAATTCCGTACAACTTCTACGCGCTTCTTACTATCGTTATGATGATTTTCCTTGCTGTATCGAAGTTTGATTACGGCCCGATGGCTAAGTACGAAAAGGCCGCTATGGACGGCAAGGCAACGGAACAGCTTGAAGAACTTAAAGAAAAGACTGAGGAAAAGGCAAATGCAAAGGGCAAGGTTATCGACCTTATTATCCCCGTTATCTTCCTTATTATCGCTTGCGTTATCGGTATGATTTACTCGGGCGGCTTCTTCACCGACGGCGAAGAGGGCTACAAGAGCTTCATCACCGCGTTTTCAAACAGCGACGCTTCGGTAGGCCTTGTATTCGGCTCGTTCATTACGGTAATCTATGAGGTTATCTATTTCGTATGCAGAAGAGTTATCTCCTTCAAGGA
>CAJOER010000023.1 GCA_905233805.1 uncultured Eubacterium sp.
TGTTATTTAATTCTTCCACATAATACCATATTATTTTTCAAAATGCAATAGAAAATCATATAAAAATGTGAAAAAAGTACTCAATTTTTCTTCGGAAAGCGGTTTTTGTACTAAAAATACGGCTCAAACATCGATTTAGTTTACATAAAAGTTACAAAATTTACAAAAAAATAACTAAAAACACTTGCATATAAATTAGATTTGATTTATTATATATAAGTATTAATGGGGCAGTATCCCCTGAGGACAAAGAAATTTTTATTGATTGGAGTTATAGCCGTGATTGAATTCAAAGATGTAACCAAAGTATATGACAGTAACGGCACTAAGGCGCTCGATAACGTTAATATTAAAATTGACGACGGCGAATTTGTTTTCGTTGTAGGTTCTTCGGGCGCGGGTAAAAGTACCTTCCTCAAGCTTATTATGCACGAGGAAAAGCCGAGCGAAGGCGAGGTTATCGTTAACGGATATTCCTCGGAAACTTTAAAGAAAAGACAGGTTCCTTATTACAGGCGTACAATGGGTATAGTATTCCAGGATTTCAGAATTATACCCAAGATGACCGTATACGATAACGTTGCGTTTGCAATGCGCGTTATCGGCGCCAAGGAAAAGGATATAAGAAAGAGGGTTCCTTACATTCTTACTCTTGTAGGCCTTTCAAAGAAGGCGCGCTCAATGCCCAACGAGCTTTCGGGCGGTGAGCAGCAGAGAGTATCGCTCGCAAGAGCGCTTGTAAACAATCCCGACCTCATTATTGCGGACGAGCCTACGGGTAACGTTGACCCCGAAATGAGCCACGAGATTGTTGACCTTCTCACCAAGATTAATAATTCCGGTACCACGGTTGTAATGGTTACTCACGAGCACGAACTTGTACGCTCTTTCCAGAGAAGAGTAATCGTAATCCAGAACGGCGCCGTTGTTTCCGATACTCCCGACCCGACCTATGCTCAGTTTAAGACCGAGAAAGACGAAGAAGTTACCGATATGTACTACTTCGAAGAGGACGTTAAGCAGGAGCAGGTTCAGGACGTATTTGAAAATCTTGTATTAAACGAAGAAGCTTCGGAAGAACCCGCCGAGGAGGAAGCCGAAGAGATAATTATTGAAGAAACCGAAGAAGAAACGGTTGAAGAAAAGGCTGAAGAAGCTGTAGAAGAAACTCCCGAAGCCGAAGAAGAGGTTGAAGAAGAGGGAGGTGAGCAGTAATGACAGCATCAAGTTTAAGATACCTTATTAAAGAAGGACTCAGAAACACGTGGACAAACCGTATGATGTCCGTCGCTTCTATCTGCGTACTGCTCAGCTGTCTTGTACTTATCGGCTCGGCAAGTATGATGTTCCTTAACGTTAATTCTCTTATCGACAGAATCGAAGACGAAAACGTTATTATGGTATATATTAAGGACGATACCGACGACGCGGCCATTACCGCTATGGGCGAACAGCTCAAGGGTATGAGTAACGTTGCGGAGGTTGAATTCGTATCCAAGGAAAAGGCGTGGGCAGACCAGCTTAAAACAATGGAGGACGCTCAGGCTAAGTTCTTTACGGAAATCAGTACGGATATTCCGCTTCCCGACGCATACAAGGTAACGGTTCAGGACCTTAATCAGTTCGGCGCAACCGTTAAGGCAATAAAGAAGCTTGACAATATTGATACGATACGCCAGAATACCGACCTTGCAAAGAAACTTGATACAATCAGCAGGGGCGTAAGTATTATCGCTATTATCATTATTGCGGTTCTCTTTGCAATATCGCTTTTCATTATTTCAAATACAATCAAGATTACGGTATATTCAAGACGACTTGAAATCAGTATTATGAAATCGGTCGGCGCAACCAATTCCTTTGTAAGACTTCCCTTCGTTGTTGAGGGCGTCGTTATAGGAATACTTTCGGGCGTGCTTTCACTGGGCGTTGTATGGCTCGTTTATAACCTTGCAGTAAACCAGTTCGCCGATTTGTTCAATACAATGAGAATTGCACCGCTGAACTTTACCAACTATGCCCTTATCATGCTCGGCGCATTTGTCGGAATCGGCGTGCTCAGCGGCGTAGGCGGTTCGCTTATAACAATGAGAAGATATTTAAATAAGGAAGGCAGTGAGATAAGTGCTATCTAAAAGAATGATAAAAGTGCTGTGCCTTGTCCTCAGCCTTTGTCTGATTTTCGTTACGGCGTTTTCGCTTCCCGCATTTGCGGAGGATACGACGAAGGCGAGCGTATCGGAGCTGCAAACCAAAAAGGATAAGATTAAAGCAAAGATTCAGGACGCGCAGGAAGAAATAGACAAGCTTGCAGAGCGCAAGGAGGAAACTCAGGACACCATTAACGCTCTTGATAAGAAAATTTCTCTTTTGCAGGACCAGATTGACGTTCTTCAGTCCGATATCGATTCCTTAAAGGCGCAGATTCAGAAAACTCAGGAAGACATAGAGAAAACCGAGCAGGAGATAGTAGAAAAGCAGGAAGAAATTGACAGAAAGCAGGCGGAATTTGACCAGACCTTCGCCGATTACTGCCAGAGACTCCGCGCTATGTACGTTTCCGGCAACACGAGTAATATCGAGGTTCTTCTTACAAGTATTGACATCAGCGCAATTCTTACAAGGTCGCAGATGATAAAATCTGTTTCCGAGCAGGACAGCAGAACGCTTGACGACCTTATGAAGAAGATGGAAGAAATCGAGCAGGCTAAGGCTGAGCTTGAAAAGAAACGTAATCAGCTCAAGGATGATAAAGCGCTTCTTGAAGCAAGCAAAAAGAGCCTTGAAGAAAACATGGCAAGCGTTAAGGCGTCGAAGGGCGAGCTTGACAAAGAGGTTAACAAGGCCAATAGCCTTATGAAGAAGCTTAAGAGTGACACCTCGGAATATCAGGAACTTATTGAAAACAACGAGAGCCAGCTCAGACAGGTTCAGCAGGAAATTGACGCCGCTTATGCGAGGGCGTCAAGAGGAACCGGCTCAATTTCGGGTTCGCGCGGCGACGGTTCTCACAGCGGAACTCTCAGTTATCCTACATATTCAAGGTCCGTTTCGGGTAACTATCCCAACTATTCAAGCGGACGTTACCACGGCGGCGTTGACTTCAGATGTCCCAAGGGTACCAAAGTCTGCGCAGCGGCGGCAGGTACGGTAATTGTAGCAAAGAATCTTAATTACAGCTACGGCCACTATCTGATTATCGACCACGGCAACGGACTTTCAACGCTCTATGCGCATAACACAACGCTTATTGTAGGCGTGGGCGACCACGTTGCAAAGGGACAGCAGATTGCATACAGCGGTTCAACGGGTAATTCAACCGGACCTCACGTACATTTTGAGGTGCGCGTAAACGGAACGAGAGTTAATCCGTGGAATTACTTATAATAGGTATATAATATAAAAGCGGAACAGCGAGGCTGTTCCGCTTGATTTTTTGTAAAAATATTTCAAAAAAGTATTGACATTTTGATTAATAGGGTATAATATACAAACAGAGTTAGCACTCGAACATAGAGAGTGCTAATACAAAAGCGGAAAGGGGGATATGCAATGCTCGGCGAAAGACGTTCGGCTATACTCGGTCTTATTATTGACTATTATATTAAGACTGGCGAACCGCTCGGTTCCAAAAACCTGTGCGAAATGCTCCCCTATTCCATCAGCTCCGCCACGATAAGGAACGAAATGGCGTTCCTTACGGGACTCGGTCTTCTTGAACAGAGGCACACGAGTGGCGGACGCGTTCCGACAAAACGCGGATACAGATATTATATTGATAATATTATTAAAGGCGAGACTGTTTCGGATTATGAGAAGCAGAGGATTGACGAGGTACTGAGCATAAACGCCTCCGACCCGGAAAGGCTGCTTTCCGACGCAGCGGGACTTCTCAGCGAAATCACGGGCTGCGCGGCGTTTTATTCAACCGTTAAAGACCCTCTTGACTGTGTTCAGGGGGTTGAGCTTATACCTGCGGGCAATTCAAAGGTAATGCTTGTAATGCTCTCCGTAGGCGGAAAGATAAAGTCTTCGGTATGCACGGTAAAATGCGCGGTAGACGACGAATTCAAAAAACTGTTTTACAGCGTTACGCACGATTATTTCGTCGGCGTTCCGCTTTCAGATATAAGTCTTTCGCTCGTTCAGTCCACGGCTCCCCTGCTCGGCGACAGAGTGTTCGATATGCTTCCCATACTGCTTTCGCTTTACTCGCTTTGCAGAGAGGCTTCGGAAGGCTCTCTTGAAATAAAAGGAGAAACGAAACTGATTAACCAGACTGAACTCGGCAGCGACGTTTACAGACTTCTTTTGCTTCTTGCAAGAAAAGAAAAGCTTGACAGACTGCTTAACGATTTTGCCAAAACAAACGTAAATACGGCGCTTTTCATAGGTGATGAAAACCCCGTTTATGAACTTAAAAATACCGCAACGGCTATTGCGAAGTTCGGATATAACGACGTCCAGACGGCAACGCTCGGTATTATCGGTTCACTGAGAATAGATTACAGGGCAATTCTTCCGAGAGTTGATTATATTATAAAAACTGTATCTGACCTTTTAAAGGAAGGAGGATTAAGATATGAGTAAAAAGGAAAAGCCCGAGGCAGCTGAAGAAGTAAAGGCTGCCGAGGAGGAAATAACGGAGGAAACCGAGGCTGCAAAAACCCCGGAAGCTGAGGAAAAAACCGTGGAAGAAGAGCTGAAGGAACAGCTTGACGCTGCTAAGGACGCTCACCTGAGAATCGCTGCGGAATACGCAAATTACAGAGCGCGCAGCGCAAAGGAAAAGGAACAGACCTTCAGCAACGCAAAAGGCTCGGTAGTAGCGCAGATTCTTCCCGTTATTGATAATATTGAAAGAGCGATAAACGCTCCCGATTCGGATTACGAATCACTTAAAAAAGGCGTTGAAATGACGCTTGAAGGGCTTAAAGCGGCGCTTGAAAATCTCGGAGTTGAAACCTTCGGCGAGGCAGGCGACACTTTCGACCCGAATCTTCACAACGCGGTTATGCACGTTGAGGACGAGAGCCTCGGCGAAAACGTTATAACCGAGGTATTCCAGAAGGGATACAAAATAGGCGACAGGGTTATAAGACCCGCTATGGTAAAAACAGCAAATTAAAACAGTAAATAACTTGTAAAGGAGATAAATATTATGTCAAAGATTATTGGTATTGATTTAGGTACAACTAACAGCTGCGTAGCAGTTATTGAGGGCGGCGAGCCCACGGTTATTACAAATGCGGAAGGTGCAAGAACTACCCCGTCGGTAGTAGCCTTCACAAAAGACGGCGAAAGAATGGTCGGCGCGGTTGCAAAGCGTCAGGCTATTACGAACCCCGATAAGACAATTTCTTCTATCAAGCGTCACATGGGTTCGGATTATAAAGTAAACATCGACGGCAAGGCTTATACACCCCAGGAAATCAGCTCGATTATCCTTCAGAAATTAAAGAGCGACGCGGAGGCGTATCTCGGCGAGCCTGTTAAGGAAGCGGTTATCACCGTTCCCGCATACTTTACCGACTCACAGCGTCAGGCAACCAAGGACGCGGGCAAGATTGCAGGTCTTGACGTAAAGAGAATTATCAACGAGCCGACGGCGGCAGCGCTTGCTTTCGGTATTGATAAGGAAGAGGACCAGAAGGTTATGGTATACGACCTCGGCGGCGGTACCTTCGACGTTTCCATTATCGAAATGGGCGACGGCGTTCAGGAAGTACTTGCAACCGCAGGTAACAACCGTCTCGGCGGCGACGACTTTGACCAGAAGATTATGGATTGGCTTGTAGCCGACTTCAAGGCTCAGAACGGCATTGACCTTTCGGGCGACAAGATGGCTATGCAGAGAATCAAGGAAGCCGCTGAAAAGGCAAAGATTGACCTTTCGGGTATGACTACGGCGCAGATTTCACTTCCCTTTATTACTGCGGACGCAACGGGTCCGAAGCATCTGGAGGCAACTCTTACAAGAGCTAAGTTTAACGAAATGACGGCAGACCTTGTTGAAAAGACAATGGGCCCCGTACGTCAGACTCTTTCCGACTCGGGACTTTCAATGAACGATATTGACAAGATTCTTCTTGTCGGCGGTTCAACAAGAATTCCCGCGGTTCAGGACGCTATCAAGAGCTTTGCGGGTAAGGAACCCTTCAAGGGTATCAACCCGGACGAATGCGTAGCTATGGGCGCGGCGCTTCAGGGCGGCGTACTCGGCGGCGATATTGAAGACGGACTTCTTCTTCTCGACGTTACTCCGCTTTCACTCGGTATTGAAACAATGGGCGGAATCAACACCGTTATTATCGAGAGAAACACCACTATCCCGACCAAGAAGAGCCAGATTTTCTCAACGGCTGCCGATAATCAGCCTTCAGTTGAGGTTCACGTTCTTCAGGGCGAAAGACAGATGGCGGCGGATAACAAGACTCTCGGACGTTTCCACCTTGACGGAATTCTTCCCGCAAGACGCGGTGTTCCGCAGATTGAAGTTACCTTCGATATTGACGCAAACGGTATCGTTCACGTTTCGGCTAAGGACCTCGGCACCGGCAAGGAGCAGCAGATTTCAATCACTGCTTCAACGAATATGAGCAAGGACGACATTGACAAGGCAGTCCGCGAGGCTGAGCAGTTTGCGGAAGAGGATAAAAAGCGTAAGGACGCTATCGACGCGCGCAACAACGCGGACCAGATGGTATACCAGACCGAAAAACTTCTCTCCGAAGACGGCGACAAGTTCTCTGCAGACGATAAGTCAGCTCTTGAAACCAAGGTAAGCGCGCTTAAAGAGGCGCTTAAAGGCGACAACACCGACGCAATCAAGTCTGCTCAGGAAGACCTTACAAACAAGTTCTACGAGGTTTCTCAGAAGCTTTATCAGCAGACTCAGCAGGCTCAGGGCGCTCCTCAGGGCGACCCGACTCAGGGAGCAGGCGGAGCCGACGAGGGCTACACCGACTACACCGAGGTAGACGATAACTAATAATTTAACGGGCGGAGTTTTCCGCCCGTACATATAACTGATTTGGAGGCAGATATGCCCGATAAAAGAGATTACTACGAGGTGCTCGGCGTAAACCGGAGCGCTTCGGACGACGAAATAAAAAAAGCATACAGGAAGGCTGCAAAGCAGTACCATCCCGATTTGCACCCCGATGACGCCGAGGCTGAGGCAAAGTTCAAGGAAGTCAACGAGGCTTATGAGATTTTGTCCGATCCCGACAAAAAGGCAAAATACGACCAGTTCGGTTTTGCGGGCGTAGACCCTAATTACGGCGCAGGTCAGGGTGGATTCGGCGGCGGTTTCGGCGGTTTTGACGGCGATATTGACCTCGGAGACATATTCTCGTCAATCTTCGGCGGAGCAGGCGGCTTCGGCGGCGGTTTCGGCGCAAGAAATCCCAACGCACCGAGGCAGGGACGCGATATTCAGACGGCTGTTACGATTACCTTTGAAGAGGCTGCGAAGGGCTGTTCAAAGAATATCGAGGTTCCGAGAGTTGAAGAGTGTTCCGACTGTCACGGCACGGGTGCAGCGCCCGGAAAGTCGCTTAAAGACTGCCCCGAGTGTAACGGCAGGGGCTACGTAACCTTCCAGCAGAGAGGCATTCTCGGCGGATATACTACCGGTCAGCAACCCTGTCAGCACTGCGGCGGAAAGGGTAAAATACCCGAGCAGCCCTGCCCGAAATGTAACGGAAAGGGTAAGGTAAGGCGTAAAAACAAGGTTAAGATTGACATTCCCGCAGGTATTGACAGCAGGCAGGTTGTAACCGTAAGAGGCTACGGCGACGCGGGCTTTAACGGCGGACCGAGCGGCGACCTTAAAGTTGTTGTTAACGTACGTCAGCACAAGGATTTTGAGCGTGACGGCTACGATATCTGGTACGAAAAGCACGTAAGCATAGTCGAGGCTACTCTCGGCGCGGAGCTTCGCGTTCCCACTCTTGAGGGCGACGTTAAATACACCATGCCCCCGGGAACCCAGCCAAACGAGGTGTTCAAGCTTAAAGGCAAGGGAATTCAGCGCCTGCGCTCTGCGGGCAAGGGCGATTTGTTCGTCAGAATCGTTGTTGATATTCCCAAGAGCGTTTCAGCCGAACAGAAAGAGCTGCTTGAAAAGTTTGACGAGACCTACGTTCCGCCGAAAATCAACGGAAAAAAGAGCTTTTTCGACAAGTTTAAATAATGAAAAGAGGACAGCGGATACGCGCTGTCCTTTTATTTTAAAAAATTTAAAATTACTATTTAATTATTTTAGTATTTGTGGTAATATTATTATGTATAGGTATATAGTCCGAGTAAATCAAAGGATGTTAAGTATGGGTAAAAGACTCTTATCGTTAATACTTGCGATGTGTATTCTTTTATGCGGAGCCAACAGCTTCGGCGTTATTTATGCCGAAGATACCGAGGTTACGCAGAGTTCCGAGTCGCAGAAAAAAGAGCTTGAGGATAAGCTCAGCAAAATTAACGAAAAGCTTGACTCGCTCGGCAGTCAGAGTAAGGAAACGGAAGAGTATATTCAGGCGCTCGACGAAAAAATCCGTTATCTTAACGAGCAGTATACTTACGCGCTTGAGGAAACAAAGCGCGTTGAAAGAAGGGTTGAAAACCTTGAAAGCAATATCTCGAAAAACGAGAAGGAGCTTGAGGAAATAAAAGGCGAGGTTGAGATTCTTGAGGGAAATATGCTTGTATTGAACGAGCAGTTTTCCGAAACCTATAAGGCATACTGTGAAAGAATAAGGGCGATTTACGTCAGTTCCATTCAGGCGAGTACGCTTGCGTTTCTTATTGAAAGCGCGGGAGTGCAGAACCTGATGACGCGCCTTGAAATGATAAGAGCCGTTTCGAAAAAAGACGGTATGCTTCTTGAAGAGGTGAGGGAGCACACCGAGGAGATTGTTGAAACGAAGGAAAAACTCGACAGCAAGAAACAGACTCTTTCAGACTCGCAGAAAACGCTTGAACAAAGCAGGGAAAACCTTAAAACCGAAAAGGTTGACCTTTTGAAAAAGCAGGAGGATTTAACCGCTCAGCAATCGGAAATCGAAGACCAGCAGATTGAGGCAAACAAGCTTCTTAAAAGTCTGAACGATAAGACGAAGAAATACGGCGAATACAGGGATATTACTCAGGCGGAGCTTGACGAAATCGACGAGGCGATTGCCGCTGCTGAGGAGCAGTATCTTGAGCCAGAAACTACTACAACGACTACCACCACTACTACCACGACCGAAAAGGAAACCCCTGCAAATCCGAAGAAAACGACTACGACTACCACTACAACAACTACTACGACAACGACTGCGCAGGGTAACACGATAAAGCTTACTTATCCCTGCCCGAGTTATACAACTATAACGTGCGGATACGGCGCCTATCCCGGACATACAGGCTGTGATTTTTCGACCTACGGCAACGAAAATGAGAGAATTGTAGCCGCCGAGTCGGGAACGGTAATTATTTCCGCCGATTTAACAAACGCTGACGGAACGTACCGCAGCTACGGCAGGTATATAGTAATAGCGCACGATAAAAAGACGCCTTCGGGCAAAAGAGTATACACACTTTATGCGCACAATAATACAAGACTTGTTTCGGCAGGCGACTATGTTAAAAAAGGACAGCAGATAGCGGAGTCCGGTTCAACGGGTAACTCAACGGGTCCGCACTGCCATTTTGAGGTAAGAGTCGACGGCTCTGCCCAGAGTAACGCGGTTGACCCCGCAAGTTATCTTCCGTAATAATCACTTGAAGAGGAGAGTAACGTATTTTGAAAAGCACGGTAAAAAAGTTAATATGCATTTTGCTGTCGGCGGTGTTACTCTCGACTTGTCTGTTCGTATATGCAGAGGAACCTGAAAGCAGTACCGAACCCGAAACGAGCGTAAGCGAAACGTCAACAACCGAGGCGGAAACGAAAAACGCAAAGGAAGAAAAGAAAGAGGCAAAGAAAACTCTTAAAGAACAGCGCGCCGAGCTTCGTAAAAAAATGAAGGAAAACGAGGAAAAGCTCGCGAAGTATGAAGGCTCGGCCAAGGAAACCGAGGAGTATATCAACGCGCTTGACGAAAAAATAGGCTATCTTAACGAAGACTTGAACGTACTTGATTCGGAACTTCAGGAATCGCAGAAAAAGATTGACGAACTCGATAAGCAGATTAAGCCCATTGAAAAGGAACTCAAAAAGCTGACAAAGCAGTATGAGCGCGCCAAGAGAAAGTATGAAAAGCTCAACGCGAGTTTTTCAAGGACGTACAACGCTTACTGTTTAAGGCTCAGGGCTATGTATATAAGCGGCCAGAACAGCGTAATCGGCGCTCTGATTTCCTGCGACGATTTAGAACAGTTCCTCAGCAGATTTGAAATGATAAGGGCCGTTGCAAAAAGCGATACGGCGCTGTGTAACCGAGCAGGACGGCCTTAACGCCAAGAAGAAGGAAGTTGAAAAAACTCAGAAGGAGCTTTCGTTAAAATCTGCCGATTTGCAAAAGGAAAAGGCGGCGGTTGAGGAAAAACAGAACCGTATTGCGGACACCAAGGTATCCCTTGCGCAGAGCCGCGCGGAGTCAGACCGACTTTTTGCGGAGTATTCAAGGAAAATGCAGATATATACCGAGTTCAGGAACGAGGACGAGGAACTTATCAAGCAGGTCGACCGGGAAATAGACGACCTTCTCAGCGGACTTAAAGACCCGAGCGAAGTAACTACCGTAAAGGACCCCGAGCACGACGAGAGCAAGGTAACGGGCGATTATAGCGGCGACGGTGAACTGTTCAGCCGTTCAAACGCGGCGCTAAGCCTTACCTATCCCGCGCCCGGTCATTACAGCGTGTCGCAGTCTTTCGGCCATTACAGGAACGGAAGGGCGCACACGGGTATAGACTTCCCCTGTCCCAAGGGTTCAAAAATTGTTGCGGCGCAGAAGGGAATAGTCGTAAAAGTCAAAAGGCTTAATTATTCATACGGCTACTACGTTATGGTATATCACGGAACCGACGCGAAGGGAAGAAAGGTTGTAACGCTTTATGCGCATAATTCTTCAATTCTGGTATCGGTAGGCCAGAGCGTAAGAAAGGGCCAGCAGATTGCAAAAAGCGGTTCGACGGGAAACTCAACGGGACCGCACTGCCACTTTGAACTGATTTTAAATTCAAGCAAGGTAAATCCGAAGAATTATTTAAGTAAGTAGATATGAAAATCAATTATCAAAAAGAACTTGATATGATAATCAACGGCATTGACGCGGCACGGCCGCCGCGGCTTTTGCTTCACGCGTGCTGCGCGCCGTGTTCAAGCTATGTGCTTGAATACCTTGCGGATTATTTTGACATAACGGTTTATTACTATAATCCGAATATTTCACCCGAAGACGAGTTTGTTTGAAAAACGAGGTAAAGCTTATTAAGGGCGTTTACAGGTATGAGGATTTTCTTGACGCAGCAAAGGGGCTTGAAGAGGTAAGCGAAGGCGGCGAAAGATGCTTTAAGTGTTACAGACTGAGGCTTGAAAAGACCGCCGCTCTTGCAAAGGACGAGGGCTTTGATTACTTTTGCACAACCCTTTCAATCAGCCCGCTCAAAAACTCGCAGAAGATTAACGAAATCGGCTTTGAACTTGAAAAAGAGTACGGCGTAAAGTGGCTGCCTTCCGATTTCAAGAAAAAAGAGGGCTTTAAGCGCTCAATAGAACTCAGCGCAAAGTATGAACTTTACCGCCAGAATTTCTGCGGCTGCGTTTATTCAAGAACTAAGGAGAATACATATGAACAGTAATCCCCTTGCGGACAGAATGAGGCCTAAGGAGCTTTCACAGGTTGTAGGCCAGAAGCACCTTTTAACCCCCGGCAAGGCGCTTTACAATATGATAGAAAACGGCGAGGTGCCCAACCTGATATTCTACGGACCGTCAGGCGTGGGCAAGACCACTATTGCCTCAATTATTGCAAACAGAACCAACCGCGCGCTGAGGAAGCTGAACGGAACGAGTGCCTCGACGAAGGATATTAAGGACATAGTTGCCGAGATTGACACATTTTCGGCTCCCAACGGAATCCTGCTTTATCTTGACGAGATTCAGTATTTTAACAAAAGACAGCAGCAGAGTCTGCTTGAATACATAGAAAACGGAAAAATTACGCTTATTGCGTCAACCACGGAAAACCCGTATTTTTACGTATATTCGGCTATCCTTTCGCGTTCCACGGTGTTTGAATTCAAGACGATTTCAGCCGAGGAGATTATCCCCACGGTCAAAAGAGGTTTCGACTTTTTAGCCGAGGAAAACGGCGTTAAAATCGAATACGGCGAGGACGTGGCGAAAAAGATTGCCTACGGCTGCGGCGGCGACGTAAGAAAGGCGCTCAACTCAGTTGAAAACTGCTATCTTGCAACCGCGGCGAAAAACGGTAAAAAGGTAATCAGCCTTGAAACCGCGGAGGAACTTGCACAGAAAAGTTCGCTCAGATACGACAAGGACGGCGACGAGCATTACGACATCGTTTCCGCATATCAGAAAAGTATGAGGGGAAGCGACCCCGACGCGGCGCTTCACTATCTTGCAAGGCTGCTTGAAGCAGGCGACCTTCCGAGCGCGTGCAGACGGCTTATGGTCTGCGCCTGCGAGGATGTGGGGCTTGCTTATCCGCAGATTATTCCCATAGTAAAGGCGGCGGTTGACGCGGCGCTTATGGTAGGGCTTCCCGAGGCGGAAATTCCGCTTGCCGACGCGGTTATACTCGTTGCGACAAGCCCGAAAAGCAACATCGGCCCGATACCGCGCCAGCTGCAGAACAAGCATTTTGACGGCGAGGACGCCGAGGTAAAGGGACAGCATTATATCTATCCTCACAGCTTTGAGAATCACTGGACTTATCAGCAGTACCTCCCCGACGTTATTAAAGACAGAAAGTATTACGAATACGGCGACAATAAAAACGAACAGGCGTTTAAGACGTACTGGGACAAGATTAAGGGCAGTAAGTGATGACTAAAAAAGAGAGAACGCTCAAAGCGATTGAGATTTTAAAAGAGATATATCCGAAAGCGATGTGCTCGCTTGAATATGAGGACCCGTTTGAACTGCTCGTTGCGACGCGGCTTTCGGCTCAGTGTACGGACGCGAGGGTTAATCTTGTTACTCCCGAGCTGTTCAGTACATATAAAACGCTTGACGACTACGCAAACGCGGACTTAAAGGACGTTGAAAGGATAATCAAATCCTGCGGTTTTTACCACGATAAGGCAAAGTCGATTATCGGAATGGCGAAAATGATACGCGACGATTTCGGCGGAAAGGTGCCCGACAATATCGACGATTTAATCAAACTTCCCGGAGTCGGAAGAAAGACGGCTAACCTCATAGTCGGCGATGTTTACGGGAAGGAGAGCATAGTCGTTGATACGCATATGATACGCATATCAAACCGCATAGGTCTTGTAAACGTAAAAGAACCCGTTAAGATTGAAAGAGAGCTTAAAAAGGTCGTTCCCGCAGACGAGGGCGCGGATTTCTGCCACAGAATAGTGTTCTTCGGGCGCGAATACTGCCCTGCGAGAAAGCCGAAATGCGACGGTTGCCCGATGTATGACAACTGTAAAAGGAACGGGGTTGAATAATGGATAAAAGCAACGTTATTTTAATCGGTATGCCCGGTTCGGGTAAAAGCACCTGCGGGGTAATCGCCGCAAAGGTTATGCTCAAAAACTTTTTTGATACCGACCTTCTTTTACAGGGGCTTGAACAGAGCCGCCTGCAGGAGCTTATTGACTCAAAGGGAGTCGAGTATTTTTACAAGGCTGAGGAAAAGGCGATACTTTCGCTTAATATTGAAGCGACCGTTATTGCAACCGGCGGCAGCGTAATCTATTCCGAAAAGGCTATGGAGCACCTTCGCTCGCTGGGCAAAGTCATATATCTTCATCTTGAATATGACACGATGATTAAAAGAATAAACAATTTCACCACGAGGGGAATTGTAGTTAAAAAAGGAAGCACCCTGCTCGATATGTATAACGAGCGGATGCCTCTTTATGAAAAATATGCAGATGAAATTATTTACTGCGACAAAAACACGGTTGAACAAACCGTTGAAGAAATAGTAAAAGCGGTGCAGAAATGAAAAAACTGATTTCGGTATTAATACTTATTTTTACGCTCCTTTGCTCAGGGGCTCCTTTAACTGCGCTTGCTCAGCAGCCGTATGAAATCGAAAACCCGCTTTACTCCGGAAATCAGCAGATGCTCAGGGGCGGAAATATCGCTTTTATTGACGAATCGGTATCTGCAAAATATAACGGCGATACATATTATTCACGCGGACTGCAAATGTATCAGTATGCTAAAAAGAAGCTTGACGCACGTAAGGAAAACTTTGACATTTACTGCCTGAGCAAAACCCAGATTAATTCTAAAGAGGTTGCAACAAATAATATTACGCAGATGGTATTCCTCGGAGCGACCGACGACGAGCTTTCAACCAACAGTACCGACGGCGACTATATCCGCTGGGCGGTAAGGAGTTTGGGAACGTATTCGGTCAGCTACCAGACTAAAAAGAACGGTTATTATTACTATATTATCAACGTAATATTCAGGTATTACGATACCGTAGAGGAAGAGAAAAAGGTTGACTCGGTAATTAATTCCTTTATAAAAAGCTTTAAAACCTCGGGTAAGAGCGACGTGCAGATACTCAGGGAAATTCACGACTACATCTGTAATAAAACCACTTATGCAGACGAGGCGGTTGACTACCCGTACAGCCACCTTTACGCTTTTTCACCTTACGGTACGCTTATTAAGGGAAAATGCGTCTGCCAGGGATATGCGGCGACGTTTTACAGAATCTGCAAGGAGCTCGGCTACGGCGTAAGATTCGTTTCCTCGGACGCTAACTGGGGCTGCCACGCGTGGAACATAGTCGAACTTGACGGAAAATACTATATAGTTGATTGTACCTGGGACGACGGGGCAAGAGACAGCGACGAGGACCTCGGCTTTGACGATTACTATTATTTCCTTACGGATTACGATACGTCAAAGGAAAACGACAGCCTGTTCAGCGAGCACACGCTTTATTCGTCGTACTATGATACGGAGTATTTTCACACGAACTATAAGTCAAAGTTTACTGACTCGAATTATTTCCCGATTAAAGGGAAAAGGCTTTCAAACTGCAAGGTAACTCTTTCGAAGGTTAAGTATACATATTCTTCAACTCCCGCAAGGCCTGCCGTTACCGTTTATGACGGCAATACAAAGCTTACGGAGGGTAAGGATTATAAAGTAAGCTATCCCGCAAACAAGACGGGCGCAAGGAAAATAACGGTAACGGGACTCGGTGATTACAGCGGTACAAAAACGCACAGAATGATTACCGTATCGCCTCAGAAGGTTACCTCTTTAAGCGCTTATTCCGTGGGAAGCGATACGGTGAAGCTAAAATGGAGCGCGGCCGGCGACGCTGTAAGCGGATACGCCGTACAGAAATATGAAAACGGCAAGTGGAAGAATATCTGCACCTCAAAGACTACTTCCTGCACCGTTGACGTTTCTCCTGCAAAAAAGCAGAAGCTGAGAGTCAGGGCGTATAAAAACGTGTTTAAGCGCAAGCTGTACGGCGGCGAGAGCAATACGCAGACTGTATATACCAAGCCCGAAAAGACGAAAATAAAAAAGCTTTTCCCCTCAGAGAAAAAGCTTAAATTAAGCTGGAAAAAGGTAAAGTGCACGGGCTATATAATCGAATATTCCGGCAATAAGGATATGAAGGGCGCAAAGACAGTAAAAATCAGAGGCGCAAGACATACCGAAAAAACGCTTAAAAAACTGAAAACCGAAAAGAAGTATTATATCAGGGTCAGGGCGTATAAGCAGTACAGCGTTTCGGGCAAAACAAAGACCGTTTACGGCAAATACTCTTCAAAAAAATCTTTTAAATTATAAATAAAATCTTGCTATTAAGCGGTATGCGTGTTATTATAATAAAAATAATTTCTTACAGGAGGACGGATTATGGACGCTAAGGGCAGCAAATTTGTTAAAGAAGGTCTTACGTTTGACGACGTACTTTTAATCCCCGCAGAGTCGGACGTTACGCCCGATATGGTTGACCTTCATACAAGGCTTACAAACAACATTACTCTTAATATCCCTCTTATGACTGCGGCTATGGATACCGTTACGGAATCAAAAATGGCTATTGCTATTGCGCGTGAAGGCGGAATAGGCGTTATTCATAAGAATATGACCATCGAGGAGCAGGCAACGGAGGTTGACAAGGTTAAGCGTTCGGAAAACGGCGTAATTATGAATCCGTTTTTCCTTTCCCCGAATAATACGGTCAAGGACGCTGACGAGCTTATGGGCAAGTACCATATCAGCGGCGTGCCTATCTGTGAGGACGACGGAACTCTTGTAGGTATTCTCACAAACCGTGACCTTCGCTTTATGACCGATTTCGGCGTAAAAATCTCGGGCGTTATGACTCCGAGAGAAGAACTTGTAACGGGCCACTCTTCAACAACGCTTGAAGAGGCGAAAAAAGTTCTTATGGCCAAGAAGGTTGAAAAACTTCCCCTCATTGACGAGCAGGGAAAGCTTACGGGACTTGTTACAATTAAGGATATTGAAAAGGCAGTTAAGTACCCGAATACGGCGCGTGATGAGAAGGACAGACTTCTCTGTGCTGCGGCGCTCGGCGTTACCGCCGACGTGCTTGACAGAGCAAAGGCGCTTGCCGACGCAGGCGTTGACTGCTTCGTGCTTGATTCGGCTCACGGCCATTCAAAGAATATAATCGAAAGCGTTGCAAAGGTTAAAAACGCCTTCCCCGACATTGACCTTATCGCGGGTAACGTCGCTACGGCGGAGGGAACCGAGGCGCTTATCAGAGCGGGCGCGGACGCGGTTAAAATCGGTATCGGCCCCGGCTCAATATGTACAACGCGAGTTGTTGCAGGTATAGGCGTTCCGCAGATTACCGCGATTTATGACTCGGCTGAAAGAGCGGATAAGTTCGGTATTCCCGTTATCGCCGACGGCGGTATCAAGTATTCGGGCGAAATCGTTAAGGCTATCGCTGCGGGTGGTTCGGTAGTTATGGTCGGCTCGCTTGTAGCAGGCTGCGAGGAGTCACCCGGAGAGAGCGAAATCTGGCAGGGCAGACAGTTCAAGGTTTACCGCGGAATGGGTTCGCTCGGCGCTATGAACCACGGCTCGGCTGACAGATATTTCCAGAAGGGCTCGAAGAAATTCGTACCCGAAGGCGTTGAGGGACGCGTGCCTTATAAGGGAGCGCTTTCAGACACGGTATTCCAGATGATGGGCGGCCTTCGCTCGGGTATGGGATATGTAGGCTGCCACTCAATCAGCGAGCTTCGTGAAAAGGCTCAGTTTATAAGAATTACGGGCGCGGGACTCATTGAGAGCCATCCTCACGACGTATTCATTACCAAGGAAGCTCCAAACTATTCGGGCAATAAATAATCTTTAAGGTGATATAATTGGCTGAAAAAATTTCAAGGTGGACGAGGTTTAAACGTTTCCTGAAAAGAAATATGACGCCCCTGTGGGCGAAGCGGTTTTCATATCAGGTTTTTGCGTTTATAGTCGCGGTTGCAATGATAACCGGCGTTGCGCTTTACGCGTTCACCAAATCATATGATGAAAGAAAGTTGACGTTTGTGGACGGATTTACAATTTGCGCTCATACAGGCGCGTACAATAAACCGGATAATTCGATTGAAACAATTGAGGCCTCAATTAACGGAGGCGCGGACGTTGTTGAAGTTGACGTAAGACAGCGCCCCGACGGCACCGTCGTAATGGGGCACGATATTATTACGACAAACAGCGCGGGAGTTGAACTTGACACCGCTTTTTCGGTTATTGAAAAATCGGATATAAAGGTTAATCTTGATATAAAGGATATTAAGGCGCTGTTTGAAAAAAGGGTATTCCTTACGGGAATAGAAACGTTTCAGGCTAAGGAAGCCAAGGAGCACTGCCCCGACATTGAATACTACATAAATTATATGCCGAGCAGAATTAAGATTTTCTCCGAGGATTATCAGATTAAAATTCTTAATATGCTTGAAGAAACGGGCGGTGTGGGCATTAACTGTAACCAGACTTATGCCTCAAGAACCCTTTCCGAGGTGCTTCATAAAAACGGCTACAAACTTTCCATCTGGACGGTCGACAAGCAGTTCCAGATGAAGCGCGCTTTGATAAACGAGCCCGATAATATCACAACAAGAAAAGTAAAAGAACTTCAGGATTTAATTGAAAACTGGGGTAAAAAGAAATAAAAAAAGAAGGCTGTCAGCCTTCTTTTTTTATATGTTTTCCTGCCAGAGGTGGGCTTTGTAAAATTCAAGCGCGCCGTCGATTGCCTCCTGACCTGGTTTGCAAAACGGGTCAAGCACGCTGAAAACGTGGGGAAGCGCATCGCCGTTTTCGTCGTCACCGAAGTCTTTCAGCTCGCACTCAACTCCTTTTTCCTTTAACAGGTCGTAGGCTTTGAGAGTCTGCTCTCTTGCGAGGGAATCGCCCTCGGAGGTGATGAGATAGGTCGGCGGAAGCTCGGCTTTGTCGATAATCTCGTCTAAATCCATATAGTCATATGTAGGCTTGTTTTTGTAGTCGCCCCACATAATTTTTGTATAAACGCTGAATGCGCTGCCGCTCTTTGAGAAAGATACGGGAGAGGTGAGGAGAAGCGCGCAGGGCTTGATTCCGCCGTCGACGGTATCAAAGACTTCGCGCAGCTCTTCGCTTGAAAGAAGCGCCGCGGAATAAACCGCCATCTGGCCGCCTGCGGAGTCGCCCGTGAGAAGGAAATTGCCGTCGCAGGGGTATTTTTCCATATTTTCGCCTATCCATTTAATCGCCTCGGCGCAGTCCTGAAGCTGCTCGTTAACGGTAACGTCGGGAACAAGGCGGTAGCTTATATTGAACACGACGTAGCCCTTGTGCGCGAGTTCAAGACAGTAGTACTCATTTAAATCTTTATCGCCGTAAATCCAGCCGCCGCCGTGGATATCGATAATCGCGGGAACCTCGTCGTTTTCGGTAAGTCCCTCGGGATAGTAAACGTCGAGTTTATGATAAATATTGCCGTCGTCGATATAAAAAATATCTTCGTCCTTTACAATATCGGTCGGGGGAGTCTGAACTGCGTGGGTTGCGTTGTCCCCGTCCTCGCAGAAACGCCATACCATCTGCATAAGACGGACTACAGGGTTGTGCCTGATGCATTTTCCGCTTTCGCTTTTATATTCAACGGTTTCGCTGTATACCATACCGCCTACCGCGTGGTGAGGCTCTGTATCAAGCGAGGGCTTCGTTATTACGTTAATGAAAATCACCGCAGCAAGCGCGATTGCAAGGATAATGCATACAATAATTATTAAAGCTTTTTTGCCTTTCGAGAGCTTTTTCTTTTCCTTTGTCTGTTCCATGGTTATACCCCCTGAAAATTTATAATAAAATTATACACAATAGGTAATATTATGTCAATTAATGTATATACTAAAAAATTTAATAAAATAGTAAATTAGGTATTGACATTTTTGTAATAATATGTTACCTTTTTGTTACCAACGAAAACACCAACATTTTGTCAGTTTTGGATAAAAATCGCAAAATATACTATATATTGTAGCCGAATTTTTTTCGATACTGATATTTTGTTGTCTTCATAATTTACATTTTGGATAAAAAGCGGCGGATACCGTTCCTTTTGTCTATTCTATTTGGTATAATTACTACTGTATATTACTATACATATAATTATTTTAAGATTTAATACTATAAATATATAAGATAAAATCCCGAATATCAGGGGGAAGAAAAAGTGGAAAATTTTGTAATTAAGGGCGGCAGAGAGCTGTTCGGAAAAGTTAATATCAGCGGCGCTAAAAACGCGGCGGTTGCTATTATCCCGGCAGCTATTCTTGCAGGCGATAAAGTCAGAATAGAAAACATACCGCAGATTAGCGACGTACAGCTTATTATAGAAATCCTTGACGATTTAGGCGCAAAGGTTAAGCTGATTAACAGCGATACAATTGAAATTGATACATCAAATATCACCTATCAGAGCGTGCCTTATGAGATGACCTCTCATTTCAGAGCGAGTTATTATCTTATCGGCGCAATGCTCGGAAGATTCAGAAAGGCGGAGGTTGCTCTCCCCGGCGGATGTAATTTCGGCGTAAGACCTATTGACCTTCATGTCAAGGGCTTTAATATGCTCGGCGCGGACGTTGATATTATCGACGGAATGGTTGTTGCAAAGGCGGACAAGCTTATCGGCGCAAGCATTTATATGGATACCGTATCCGTAGGTGCGACTATTAACGTTATGCTCGCGGCGGTTCTTGCAAGAGGACTTACGATAATTGAAAACGCGGCGAAAGAATATGCGAAGGCGATTTGGGAACGTGAGGGCTATGAAGTTAAGTTGGTGTCCAAAAATGAAGGCGGTAATAAAAATGACTGAATACACGGTAAAAATTCCGCTTGAAGATGACGTTGCAGAGGCGTTGCAGATTTACGCGGATCACTGCACAAAGACACGCGGCGACGGCGACGTGCTTATTAAAAACGTAATCCCCAAGCACCTTGAGTCAATCAGCGCAAAGCTTCTTGAGGCGGGCGCGGATATTACCGAATATGACGACGCGGTTCGCGTTGCGCGCTTTAAGCCGCTTAATAAATGTAACGTAAAGACTATGCCTCACCCCGGTTTCCCGACCGATATGCAGCCGCAGATGTGCGTGCTTCTTTCTATCGCAAACGGAACGAGCATTCTTTCCGAAAGCGTCTGGGACAACCGTTTTCAGTACGTGGGACAGCTTCTCAGAATGGGCGCCAATATTCAGGTTGACGGCAAGGTTGCCGTAATCGAGGGAGTTGACAGGCTTACGGGCTGTGAGGTTAAGGCTACAGACCTTCGTGCGGGCGCCGCGCTCATTATCGCAGGTATGGTATCCGACGGAATTACTACCGTTGAAAATATCCAGTACATTGACAGAGGATACGAGGACGTAGTTAAAAAACTCACCGCTCTCGGTGCAGACATCAAGAGGGTTGAGGTCCAGGATTCTGCCTCGAACGTATCAACGGCAGGATAATATAAAAAATTCAGGGCTATTTACATAGCCCTTTTTTATTGAAAGAGGAAAGTATGGCAAAGATATGTCAGCTCTTTTCGGGCAGTAGCGGAAACTCAATATTCATTTCCGAAGGGAAGAGCAAAATCCTCGTCGACGCGGGAGTTACCGCAAAAAGGCTTGAAATAGGTCTGAATTACATAGGCGAGGACGCGTCCGAACTTTCGGCAATATTTATAACTCACGAGCACTATGACCACGTCAAGGGGCTTCGTGTTCTTGCTGCGCGCCACGGCATACCCGTTTTTACGGGCAAAAAAATAATGGAACGCCTTTATGCCGACGACAGGGTAAACGAGGATATTCCGACCGAAATAATCAGCAAAAACATGGAACTCGGCGGGATTGAGATTTTACCGTTTGAACTTTCGCACGACAGCTCGGAATGCTACGGCTACCGCTTTAATCTGAGCAAAGGACGCTCGGTATCGGTATGTACGGATACGGGTTACGTTACCGCTGAGGCAAAAAGGATTATTCCCCAAAGCGACTTCGTATTTCTTGAATCAAACCACGAGGTAACTATGCTTGAAAACGGACCTTATCCGTATATTTTAAAGCAGAGGATACTTTCTCGAAAAGGCCACCTTTCAAACGAGGCGTGCGCCGAATTTGCAAAGGAGCTTGTAAAAGGCGGAACGCGCTGGCTCAATCTCTCCCATTTAAGCAGGGAAAACAACCTGCCCGAAATTGCAAGACAGACGGTTATTGCCGCGCTTGCAGGCGAGGGATTAAAGGCGGGCTATGACTATAAACTCAGCGTTTCAAAGCCCGAAAATGACGAGAGGGCGATAATTATATGATTAGAATAAACGTTATCGCAGTCGGAAAGCTCAAGGAAAAATATCTTAAAGACGCCTGCGCCGAATACATAAAACGCCTTAACGCATACGCTAAGGTAAACGTTATCGAAATAAACGAATACAGAGCCTCGGACAACCCGTCGCAAAGCGAGATTGAAACCGTAAAGAAAAAAGAGGGCGAGGCGATAATTTCAAAAATCCCGAAAGGTTCGTACATAATACCTATGTGTATTGAGGGCACTCAGCTTTCAAGCGAGGAAATTGCGGCAAAGCTCGGTGATATTATGCTCGGCGGGAACGGGGAAATCACTTTTATTATCGGCGGTTCCTTCGGACTTTCGGACGAGGTTAAGGCGCTCGGTGACTTTAAACTTTCATTCGGAAAAATCACACTTCCGCACCAGCTTATGAGGGCGGTTCTTCTTGAACAGATATACAGGGCGCTTTCAATTTTAAATAATTCAAAATATCATAAATAAAAACAGACCACCCGTAAACAATAATGTTGAAAGGTGGTTTTTACTATGACTGAAAAAGTAGGAAAAGACGGCGATACCGTAAAGCTCCTGCGCGAGTGCGACTCGGGTATAAAAATGGGCGTTGAGGCGATTGACGAGGTGCTCGGCAAGGTGAGCGACGAGAAACTCGGCGATATGCTTAAAAAGAGCAAGTACGAGCATCAGGTCCTCGGCACGGAGGTTGAAAAGGAACTCGATATTCACAACGACGAGGGCAAAAGCCCGAACCCCGCGCTTAAGGGTATGAGCTGGCTTAAAACCAACGCTATGTATTTTGCGCAGCCCGACGATTCAACCGTCGCCGACCTTATAACCGACGGGTGTAATATGGGCGTAAAATCCCTGAGCAGGTATATAAATCAGTATAAGAGCGCGGACAGAAAGTCAAAGAATATAGCCGAACGGCTTGTAAATATTGAACTCAATTTAACAGAGGGCGTAAGGGCGTATCTTTAAAAAAGAGCAGCAAAGCTGCTCTTTTATCATTTAGTTTTAACTTTTTTAATTTTGCTCCATTTTGAGAATACCTTTTTGCCTTTTATTGTTTTATAGGTTCGTATTCTCACGTAATAGGTCTTTTTTGATTTAAGCTTTTTAATAGTTACGGCGTTTTTCTTCTTACCCCTGACGGTTTTCTTTTTTGCGCTTTTCATATTCTTTTTCAGCGAATACTGAAGCTGATAGCCGCTAACGCCGCTTACTGCTTTCCACGTCGCTCTGAACTGCTTTTTCCCTGCCTTAAGCTTTTTAAATGAGGTCTTTTTCTTATTAACTGCGGACTTTTTGCCGCCGATAATTTCAAGGTCTTTTCTGCAGTTGAAAAATGCGTTTTCTCCGTAAACGGTCTTGTCACTTTCAAAGACCGCCTTTTTAAGCTTTGTACAGTTTACGAACGCATAATCCTCAATATATTCCACCGAAGCGGGAATTGTTATTTCGGTAAGGTTGTAACAATTATAATAAGCATATTCACATATTACCGCTAACGGGATAGTTAATACTTGCGAGGGTATTTCTTTAAGGGGCGCTTTAAGTTTTACCTCGTTGTTGGGAACGTCAACGAAGAATTCATCAGTTTCAAAAGCTTCTGTAATATATTCAATTATTAAAGTGTAATATCTGGCGTAGCCCTCGTTTTCAGGGTCACTTAATACATAGTATAAATCTATTGATGTGCCCTCGGTTAAATAAATATAACGCGCTTTTAAATAGTAATCATCATGTATTTTGCCCTGATATGTGTTTAGACACGGAAAATTCTTAAGTTCTGCAAATTTTACAGGAACGCTGAAATAGTATATTCCGCTTCTTGTAACTTTAAAACGATAAGGTACAGCAGTACAGTAGCTTTCACGTTCACCTTCTTCATTTGCGTATCCGGGGTGGTATATGTTTTCACAATAATTCTCTCCTAAGAAAACCTCTTTAATATCGTCTGCGAAAGCAGGGGCGCTGACGGTGCAGACGGATGCAAACATAATTAATGCGGTTAATAAGCTTATAATCTTTTTCATAAATTTTCCCTCCATTGAGTGTTCTTTATATATAAGTACTCAAAAAAAGGAAAATACAACAAAAAAATAAAAGCCGAATTAATCGGCCTTTATTTTATCTGAACTGGTTTGCATTTT